>CADCDP010000008.1 GCA_902800305.1 uncultured Bacteroidales bacterium | reverse complement strand
GGGCTACAGCCATATCTTCTGCATCATCGACATGGACACGAAGGACAAGGAGCCGGAGCGTTCCCAATACCAGAAACTAAAGGCAAAGTATGCCAAGCCCATCGACAAACCAAAGAAAGGCATCTACTGCGAGGTGGAGTTCTTCGAGACTCACCGCTGCACAGAACTGTTCTTCCTCTATTACTTCCGCTACACCTCACGTCCATACGAGACACAAGAGCCATTGCTCAAAGACCTCAACCAATGCGTGGAGTATCGGAAGACAATAGAGTTCTTCATCAAGACCAAAGGACTTCACGGTTACTTCGAACGCAATGGTGGAAGTCTTGAAAAGGCTGTGGCTAATGCTAATCGGTCAATGGATGAGAAGCTGAAGGATGGCAGAGATTATACATACTCGGAACTTGGAAGGTTGATGGAAAATTAGCATGGGAAAGTAAACCGTAAATTCGTTTTGTTATTACTATAGCATGAAGCATAACATAAATAAAACAAAACAAAGAGTTGCGAGCGAAAAGAAGGAAACGTCGCAATCATCAAATTGGTCTTTTAAAGTAATTCTCGAATCTGTGGTTGCAGTTATAACAATTTTTGGAACAGGATTCGGCGTAGGCTGTTTTTTCACGTCTAGAGATAATCGCTTTGAATTGATAGAGCAACGTATGAATTACGAGAAACAGCTCCATGAAAAAGACATCATTATCAATTCTCTAAAAAGTGAGAAAACACCGCTGTCAGAAAGAGATATGCAAGAATTATTAATCTACATAAAGGAGCATTCAAATGAAAAAAAATAACATTACAATCTACATACTTTTTCTGCTCGTGTGTAGTTTCGTTATAAATCTGTTTTTGTTTGACTATTCTTCAAAACTGGAAGATCAAGTTGCAGAACGTGACACTTTAATACAAACTGTTCGAGATCACACAATACTTCATGATTCAATATATATAACAGAACATACTCGTGATATATATAGAATTGGTGATAAAGAAATATCTTTTGATGATTTGATAGATATGGTTAGAAAGTTACAAGAAGAGAAAAATCTTTATCGCGATTCTTGTAATTACTATAAAAAATTCTATCAGTTGTCACAAAAAAATCATATAGAAGGATTCAAAGAAGAACGCCGTGGTGATTCCATCATTTATTCATACAAGACTACGCCAAAACATAACATGGTAAAGGTTGATAGTACAATAAACTCCCTGTCAACAACAAAGGCGATTTTCAATAGAGTTTGTCAACGATATGATATAAACATTGTTAACATAAAGGAGCAGAATGGAACATTGTATTTTGATATTCAAGCGCAAAAACTTGATTCGGCTTTGATGCTTTTGCCTTATTATAGACACAAGCTGAAGTATGATTCAAAGAAAAAGGTTTGGAAAATCAGATAATGTTATAGTAAAATTCCATCAAGCATCATCCATTAGGACACATGCATGCATCAAGTGTTTCAACAGCCATCCTTTCTGCCATGCTTGCCATTCAAGACGAGTGTGTCACCTCCGTCGAAGGTATAATTGACAATGATGTGGATAATAGCGTCCATAATTTCACACGCATCGGTAAGGATGCCATGGACGAAACCGACAAGCATGTGCTTGACATCATATTAAAGAAATGATTGCTTAAACATTATAAACAATTCGTGCGGAAACTGATAAAACAACGCAGTTTCCACACGAAATTATTAGTATAAGCAATAAAGAACCTGTTTTTATCTGTTTTGACCTGTTTTTATCTGTTTTTTCTTCGTCCGCCGAAGGCGTATAAATTTGTGCTCAATTTACTCAACGTCCTATCTCACCACTTGTGTAAATTCGGGTTTGGCATCAGCTGCTTTTCCTACAGTCACGTAGATGATGGAGGTGGATTCTTCGCCGTTCATGCCGCGACTTTTGACGGTGAACTTGTAGTCGGTGCCGTCAGGGGTGCTGCGCTTACCTACGCTTGAGGGTGTGCCGAGGGGGAACTGATAGCTGGAGCAAGCGGCATCGAAGATGGCTTTCTCTTTTTCTGTCACAGGCTTCTGTGCTGAGTAGTCGGGCAGTTTCGTCACGGTGCCTTTCTTGTAGCCATTCTCTTTCAGGAAACGGTCGAGTTCCTTGGCTGCGGCTGCTACTCGTGCTGTGCGAACGCCGTAACCTGCCTGAATCTGAGCCTTGGGCAGAGCTTTCTTGAGGGCATCTGTAGAGGTGTTCAATCCACCGCTACCGAAGGAGCAGAAGGGAACAACCTTCTTGCCGGCGAAGTCCTGCTCCTTGACCAGCGTGGCGATGGGCATAGCATAGTTGCTGAACCAAATGGGGTAGCCGAGGAAGATGATGTCGTAATCGGCAATCTTCTTCTTCAACGGTTTCAATTCGGGTGTCTGACCGCTCTGCATCTCACGCTGTCCACGTTGCATGGTCTCTTGGAAGTTGCCTGTGTAGGGCTTCACGCATTCGATGGCTTCGATGTCAGCTCCTAATTGTTTCTGTAACTCTTGAGCCACGGTCTTGGTGGTTCCCGTTTCCGAATAATAGAGCACCAGCATTTTCTGTGCCGACAGAGTTGTGGCAGCAACCATCGCCACCAACGATAATAAAAGCTTTTTCATCTTTTGAAGTTGTTTTGTTGTTAATAATATATAGATGTGTAGAAGAATGTCCTTGGGTGTTGGCGTGTTATTGAGGCTCCACATGCACGACGACGTGGGTTTCTCTGCCGTAGTGTTTCTTGAGCAGTTTCTCCACTTCCGAAGCTTTGTCGTGAGCCTCGCGTAAGGTGATGTCGCCGTCCACAAGGATGTGCAACTCGATGGCGTAGTGGTTGCCGATGCGACGGGTACGTAAATCGTGGGGCAGGGTGACACCATCGACAGAGCCAGCGAGACGCAACATCTCCGCTTCCACCTCGTCGGGTAGCGACTGTTCCATCAAGTCGCCGATGCCACGTCGCAGGAGGTGGATGCTCACCTTGACGATGAACATACCAACGATGACGGATGCCACGGGGTCGAGCACCGTCCAACGTTGTCCTAAGAAGATGGCTCCACCGATGCCGATAGCTGTGCCGACTGACGATAGTGCGTCGCTACGATGATGCCAAGCGTTGGCTTCGACAGCTTGTGATTGGAGTTGGCGTGCTTTCACCATCGAGTAGCGATAAACCGCCTCTTTCGACACGATGGACAACAGAGCCGCCCAAAGTGCCAACATGCCAGGAGCCTCTATCTGTTCGCCATTCAGCCATCCTGCAATCTTCATCACACCGCTATAGAGAATGCCTACAGCCACACCGAGCAGAGCTACGCCGATGATGGTCATTGCCAGCGTCTCGTACTTGCCGTGCCCATAGTCGTGCGACTTGTCCTTGGGTTTGCCGCTGATGCGCACAAACACCAACACAATCACGTCGGTCACAAAGTCGCTCAACGAATGGACAGCATCTGCCACCATTGCGGAACTATGTCCCACGATGCCCGCCACGAACTTGAAGAGCAGCAGCACCACGTTTACCGCTCCACCCACCAGTGTCACCCGATAGATGCCGCGTTCCCTTCGTCCGTTGATGTCCAAATCCTTGTTTCTTTCCATCTTGATATGGCTTCCGTCTTGCAAAGGTAGTACAAACCGAGCAACAAACCAAATAATATCTAAGTTTTTTCTCTCTTGGATTATACAATATAAAATCATTTTTACTAACTTTGCATAGCTGAAACGTGCGGATGTGATGTTTAACCTTCTAAAACCTATAACTTATGAGAGTCGGAATTCCTAAAGAAATGAAAAACAACGAGAACCGCGTGGGTATGACCCCTGCGGGAGTGGCAGAACTTGTCCGTCATGGCCATGAGGTCAGCGTACAACACACAGCTGGCGAAGGCAGCGGATTCTCGGACGAAGAGTATGTGAAGGTAGGTGCTCGTATTCTGCCTACCATCGAAGCTGTCTATGAGGAGGCGGAGATGATTGTCAAAGTGAAAGAACCTATCGAACCTGAGTACAAGTTGGTGCGCAAAGGACAGCTTGTATTCACTTATTTCCACTTCGCTTGCGAGCAGGAACTGACAGAGGCGATGCTGAAGAGTGGTGCTGTGTGTCTGGCTTACGAGACGGTACAGTTGCCCAATGGTTCGTTGCCGTTGTTGCAACCCATGAGCGAAGTGGCAGGGCGTATGGCGGTGCTTAATGGTGCCTACTACTTGCAGAAGACGAAAGGTGGTAAGGGCAAGCTCATCAGCGGTGTGCCAGGCGTGAGTCCTGCCAATGTGCTCGTCTTGGGTGGCGGCATCGTGGGAGAAGCTGCTGCTATGATGGCGGCTGGTTTGGGTGCCAACGTCACCATTACCGACATTTCGCTGCCTCGTTTGCGCCAGTTGGACATCGAGACTCCTCCGAATGTCCACACCCTCTATTCCTCGGCTCATAACATCTGTCAGCAACTGCCTACGGTGGACATCGTGGTGGGTAGTGTGCTGGTGCCAGGCGACAAGACCCCTCACCTCATCACGCGCGACATGCTTCGTCTGATGGAACCAGGCACGGTGTTGGTGGATGTGGCCATCGACCAAGGTGGATGCTTCGAGACTTCTCACCCCACCACCCATAGCGACCCTGTTTATACCGTTGATGGCATCGTCCACTACTGCGTGGCGAACATCCCAGGTGCTGTGCCCAACACCTCCACGCTGGCACTCACCAACGCCACCTTGCGCTATGCCCTCGCTCTCGCCGACAAGGGTTGGCAACAAGCCTGCAAGGACGACCCCGCCTTAGCCAAGGGCCTCAATATCGTCGAAGGCAAGGTGGTCTTCAAGCCCATCGCCGACATCTTCGGGTTGACGTATGAACCGATGGAACTCTAAACGAGGAATCGTAGGTGTAAGCTCGACACCGACGAAGACGTAATTACTCTAAGACTTTCTTGAATACAAACAGAAAAAGGAGGCACCGATTGATGCCCCCTTTCTCATTTTGATATTCTTGCTAACGGTTTAGCAGAAAGGATTCTCTGTTGGGTAGTAGTCGCCCTTGGGGAAGTTGTAGTCGATTTCCTCAACTGGGATGCCCATGTACTTGAGCACTTCCCAGAGGTACTTACCAGCGTGCTCGAACATCACGGCAGCGTGGTGTGGGTAGTGCTTCTCGATGAGGACGTGACGATAGAAGCGGCTCATGTTCTTGATACCGAAGGTACCGATAGAACCGAACGAACGAGTTGCTACTGGCAGAATCTCGCCCTGAGCGATGTAAGCGCGGAGCTTGGTGTCGGCGGTAGATTGCAGACGGTAAACCGTTGCCTTGCCTGGAACGAGGTCGCCCTCCAGTGTACCGTTGGTCACCTCTACTGGCAATGCGCGAGCCATAATGCGCTGGAAGCACATCTGGCAGTTGCAAACCTTGCTCGAAGCAGTGTTGCCACAGTGGAAGCCCATGAAGATTTCCTTGTCGGTGTAAGTGTCGCACTCGAACTTCTTGCCCTTGATGCTCTCCTCGTACATATCGCGAGGAACAGAGTTGTTGATGTCGAGCAGGGTGACAGCGTCCTGAGTGATGCAAGTGCCGATGAACTCAGACAGAGCACCATAGATGTCCACCTCGCAAGCTACTGGAATGCCACGAGCGGTCAGACGGCTGTTCACGTAGCAAGGTACGAAACCGAACATCGTTTGGAAAGCTGGCCAGCACTTGTTAGCCATAGCCACAAACTGACGAGAACCCTTGTGACCCTCAATCCAGTCGGTCAGCGTCAACTCATACTGAGCCAACTTAGGCAGCACCTGAGGAATCTTGTTACCTGTGCCGAGTTCAGCAGCCATATCCTTCACCACGTCGTCGATACGTGGGTCGCCAGCGTGCTTCTGGAAAGCTTCGAGCAGGTCAAGCTCAGAGTTCTCCTCAATCTCCACGTCGAGGTCATAGAGAGCGCGGATAGGAGCGTTGCAAGCGAGGAAGTTGTTAGGACGAGGACCGAAGCTGATAATCTTCAGGTTCTGCAGACCCACGATAGCACGTGCGATAGGCAGGAACTCGTGAATCATCTCAGCACATTGAGCAGCATCGCCTACTGGCTCTTCTGGGATGTAAGCGCGAGTCTTGCGCAGAGAGAGAGCCTGGCTGGCGTTCAGCATACCGCAGTAAGCGTCGCCACGACCATCGATGAGGTCGTTCTGAGTCTCCTCGGCAGCAGCGCAGAACATCGTTGGGCCTTGGAACCAGTCAGCAATCATCGTCTCGGAAATCTCAGGACCGAAGTTGCCCAGATAAACGCACAGCGCGTTACATCCAGCCTTCTTCACATCCTCCAGCGCCTGCTGAGCGTGAATCTCGCTTTCAACGATGCAGATAGGACACTCGTAGATGCCCTCCTTGCCAAATTTCTTTTCATACTCGGCGATAACAGCCTTGCGGCGGTTCACGGCCAATGACTCAGGGAAACAGTCGCGGCTCACAGCCACGATACCAATCTTAATAACAGGAATGTTTTGCATAATACGAATAAAAAAAAGTAAAACTAATAATGTTAGAGTCTTTCTGGTTGCAAATATAAAGAATAACTTTCAAACACGTAAATCTTTTGTCATTTTTTTTTCTTCTTCTTCATATTTCACTTGATATTCTGCCCAATCTCGACCATATTAGCAACAAATGATGAATGAATAAGAGGTTTTATCGGATTACTGTTACCCTCTTGCACCCTAGCGTCTTCGGGGTGAAGCCCGAAAAAATGCCAGGTCTATGTCTTTATCAAGTCTAAAATGGTGGTATAGGAGAAGAAGAGCAGCGGACATTGGCTGAAATCTATACTCGTTGCCTTGATATCCTTGCAACCCATCACTTGGCGCACATAGAAATCCATGTTCTGTTTTTGTGTAGCCTTCATTGTCTCCTCGTAGGAATAGGTTATCATAGCTGATAGCGGCGACACGTTTTTCTGCATAGGTATGTCCACGGTCTCTCCTCTTTGCAGGTCACTGAACATGGTTGTTACGTTATTCTTGCTATTTGTGGCATAGCCCTTTTCCTTGAGATAGGGCAGATATGTCTTGACAATATCATGCTGATATGAACCGTTTCGGGATGTTTCCCAAGTAAATCCTTCGCCAATGTTCTGAGGAGACAAGGCAAGTGTCTGTCCGGCAGGAATCGTCATAATGCGCTCCGATCTAGTACCCACGCCCGTATTTCCGTTCGCCCGGCCTGTTGTGCCAATCGTAGTTGCAGAGAGAATGTCGTATGGGGAAGATACCCCATTCTGACTTATAAAGCAATTGTGGAGGTCCACATACAATGGCTTGTCTGTCTTGTTGGTCAGCTTGACCACCAGTCGGAACTGATAGTTCTCAAAATTGAAACCCGACGGTTCTCCCAAACTCAATGTACGGTCACCTTTTACTTTTGAGCCTGTAAGTGCTACACGACCATGCCAGACTTTCATTTCAAAGGTTGCTTTCAGTTCTGGTGTCTCGATGATGGAACCTTCTTTCAGACCCAGCACCCAAGCGAGGGCATAGCATTTCTTTTTGGTGTCATCCCCGATATAGCTCAGAGAGGTGCTGTTGAAGGCCTGAACCAGTTGCAGATTATCTTTTTCCAGATTAGGATTGACTTCGAAGGGAATAGAGGTCTGATTGTTGGCATTTGTCGTTGCAGGAGCCGAAGTCGCATCGTTAAATGTATCCTTTTGCCCGTTCTCATAGTTAATGACCATGATATCAGATTTCAAGATGGCATAGTTCGGCCCCTCAAGATTAGAATACTTCTTGTACTTTACTTCAGTAGTTCCGATTTCCACGACCTTGCTAAGAATGGTGGAACCGTCTTTCATAACAATAACATCTTGTGCAAAAATTTGTGTTGCAAGGAACAACATCAAAAAGGTTAGAATAGCTTTCATAGGTTTAGTTATTTAAAAAATCCACCACAAAGTTACACAAACTTTTGGTTGTAGCAAAACTTTTCCCTACATTATTATCATATAGTAAAATTTATTCACAAAACTCTTTGCTGTTCCAAACTTTCTTCGTACTTTTGCCATCGGTTCGGGGAGAAATCCGAACTTTAATGAAGCATTTGCTATTATTTCGCGTTAAGCCAATATGCCTAGGAAACAAATTGGGATAACAAACGCTCTGAAGTAATAGAGATTGTGGGTATAGGAAAATATATCCGCATCCTGCCAATTTAGCAATGCATTCACACCAATAGGTGTGGTGTATTCTTATATGGCAGGATGGGGCCCAATTCCTAGGCATACCCCAGCTTAACGCATAAGAGGCATCATGCCTTTTTTATGCGTCAGCGATTGATAGTTGGTGCTGATAATTACTAACTATCAATCTATGGCTAACAAAAATCTGAATGCTGCCAAGGAGGCAAAGAAGGACGAATTTTATACGCAACTGGAAGACATCAACAACGAGTTGCGACACTATCGGGAACATTTCCGAGGAAAGACGGTGCTGTGCAATTGTGATGACCCACGGGTGAGCAACTTTTTCACGTACTTCGCTTATAACTTTGAGTTTCTTGGGTTGAAGCGACTCATCACCACTTGCTACAAGAATCAGAATATGGACTTGTTCAGTCAGAATCAGAGTGAACAGGCGATATATCTGATATATGATGGTGACAAGAATGGCAACAACATTCCCGACCCAGAGGAAATAGGCATCCACCCGTTGAAAGGCGATGGCGATTTCCGTAGTCGTGAGTGTATAGAGTTGCTGAAACAGGCAGATATTGTTGTCACAAATCCACCCTTCTCTTTGTTCCGTGAATATGTAGCACAATTGATGGAATACGACAAGAAGTTCTTGATTATCGGGAATGTAAACGCTAATACGACAAAAGAAATTTTTCCACTGATTAGAGCTAATAAAATGTGGATGGGTGCAAGTATTCATAGTGGTGATAGAAAGTTCTGGGTTCCTGATGACTATGAGTTAAATGCGGCAAACTGTGGTGTGGATGAAACAGGCAGAAAATTTATTCGAGTAAAGGGTGTTCGGTGGTTTACCAATCTTGATTACAAAGAACGACACGAAAACCTAATCTTATACAGAACTTATTCCCCTGAGTACTATCTTCGATATGACAATTTTGATGCTATTGAAGTCGGTAAGACAGAGGATATTCCTTGCGACTACGATGGAGTGATGGGTGTGCCAGTGACGTTCCTCGACAAATACAACCCTGATCAATTTGAAATTCTTGGTATTACTAAGACTTGGTTCGGTATGGCTAGTAAGATATATGGCGAACAAATTCAAGTTGATAAAAACGGGAAGGAGAGTTGTGTGACGAAATTAAACGATGGTGCTGTACTTGAAATAAAGGTGCCTCCTATGGATAAGACATATTACAAAGTGGATGGCAAGATGTATATTCAAACTTATCCAAGAATCCTCATCCGCAAAAAACAATAATGACTATGGAAATACAACTACAATCAATCAAAGTTCGTGACTTGATAAATGGTTATGTGAACGACCCCGATAAAGGTGTGCGTGGCTATGGTGGTAGGCTTGACATCCGACCTCCATATCAACGAGAGTTTCGCTATGATTTGAAGCAGAAACAGGCGGTGGTGAACACCATATTAAAAGGCTTTCCGCTGAACATCATGTATTGGAGCGTGGTGGGAAATGATGGGTTTGAAATGATTGATGGTCAGCAGCGAACGTTAAGCATCTGCGAATTCCGCTACCATGAGTTTAACATCAATGACCCAGAGCGTGGCGTGCTGTTCTTTGGCTCGCTTACAGCTGAAGAGAGAGAGGCTTTTCTCAACTACGAACTGACGGTTTATTTCTGCACGGGCACAGACAAGGAGAAGCTGGATTGGTTTCGCGTCATCAACATCGCTGGTGAACGTTTGCTTGACCAGGAGTTGCTAAATGCTGTCTATGTGGGTCCGTTCGTCAGCGATGCTCGTCGCTATTTCTCAAAGAATGGATGCCCTGCATATAAGATGGCTGCTGACCTGCTTAACGGTAACGCTATTGAACAGGCTTATCTTGCAACCGTATTCCAATGGGCAGCACGTCGTGAAGGCATCAAAGATGTAAGTGAATACATGGCCAAACACAAGGACGATGCCAATGCCAACCTATTGTGGGCTTATTTCTCAGCCATCATCACTTGGGTACGCACTACATTCATCAAGTATAGAAAGGAAATGAAAGGTTTGGATTGGGGCATGCTCTACGACACCTATCACGAACAGATTTACGATACGGTTGCATTGGAGAAGCAAATCCATGAATTGATGGAGGATGACGAGATTATGAAGAAGTCGGGCATCTATAGTTACGTGCTTAGTGGTGATTTGCGTGACCTCAGTTTCCGTACCTTCGACAAGAAGCAGAAGCGTGAAGCTTACGAACGTCAAGGTGGCATCTGTCCTATATGTGGCAAACATTTCGAGTTGGAAGAAATGGAGGGCGACCACATCACTCCGTGGAAGGATGGCGGTGTGACCACAGCTGAGAATTGTCAGATGTTGTGTAGAGAATGTAACAGAAGGAAAGGAAGCAAATAAACCATAACGATATGCAAGAGAAATGGAACCAGTTCGTATATGTTCTATGCGAAGCTAAGAAAAAAGATGTTGATGAGGATACTTATCACACCCTAATAGAGAACCAGTTGCAGCTGTTAAACTGGATGATGTATAAGGGTGAGATAGGTCACAAACCTAATATCCCTATCGGGAACAGTAAATTCATACAACCCGACATCTTGATAAAAAGCGATAATGAAGAGCAGTTTGTTATCGAAGTGAAACGGCCTGTCCATACACAAACGGAACGCGAACGTGTGCAACTGGAGTCGTATATGCGTCAACTGAAGCTTGATGTGGGAATCTATATCGGTGAGCATATAGAGGTGTTCTATGACAAGCCGAAAAGTAAAGATGCTGTGTCTGTGATGAGGATTCCTTTGGAGATAGACAACAAACTTGGAGCAAGGTTTGCGGAGAAATTTTTCAGAGACAACTTCAGCCGTGATGCTATCGTCGAATTTTGTGAGGAACGGATTAAAGAGATACAAAGACAGGCCAGTTTGAACAAAATAAAGGAGAGCCTGATTGCAGATGCTCAGACCCAAATAACAGAGAGCCTGAGACCATATCTGATGGAGAAATATGGCAGCAGTTTTTCTGAGGAGGAAATCAAATCGATGCTGGCCACACTTCGCTTCACCATTACGGCAGAAGGCACGAGGCAACCAAAGCAGAAAGTTGAACCTGTGAAAGTGAAACCTATTCCGCAGAAAAGCACTCTCGTGAAATGTGTGTTGACAAGAAATGCCTATGCTCAAGGTCTTTTCGATACATCCGACCAATCGCTGACGGTTCTGAAAGGAAGCAAAGTGAATCCTATGCACCTTGACAAATTCAAAGAAGCAAACAGGAGGACAAGAGATGCTCAATTGGCTGAATATACGGATGAGGTCAATGGTGAGAGGATTGTTAAGGCTGATGTGCGATTCGACACTCCAAGCGGAGCGGCTGTATTTTGCATCGGAGGGTCTGCCAATGGTTGGGACACATGGAAGGACGAAAGCGGACGTGAGTTGAATGAATACCGCATCAAGGATGGCACCCCTAAGACGGAAGTCCGTTTCGATGAAAACAGGGTAACAGACCCACACAAGTTCCAATTGGACTTCTGGACGAAATTCAAGGAAAAACTGGAGGCTTCTGGAAAGATTCCAACTTTACAGACACCACTGCCTCACAACTGGTACGATGTGAGGATAGGACGCTCGAATATATTGCTGAACAATGTCTGCAACACACAGAAGAATTTCGTGGGAGTGAAGCTGTATATCAGGAACCAAGTAGTCGATGTATATTATCCTGCTCTGGAAGCCAGACGCAATGAAATAAACCAAGCACTTGGTTGCGAACCGATATGGGATGCTAATCCTACGGCCAAAGACAAAACTATAGCATTTTACCATCATACTGACTTGACAGACCCCGTTAAACTGGAAACGGCTTTGGATTGGCTGGTAGAACAGACCATCATCTTCTATCGTGTATTTTCGGAGGAGGTGAAAGGTATTTCCCTTCCCAAGTGATGAATCATAAGAAACAGATGATGAATTCCCCTATATACAAGCATAACCCGTACAGCACTCTCGTTGCACGGGCTATCGTATTTATCTTTCCTCTTCCCTACAAGCACACGCTGAATACGATGCACATTTGATTTCGTGTTCGCCAACTTGCGGGATGTAAGTGGTGTTGACCGATAAAAACGCGCTCCCATCTCACTTTCCTCGTAAAAAGTTTTGCCTGTCGAAGAAAATGACGTACTTTTGCAGTATAAACAAAGCTATATTAACTAACATGAAAAAACTCCTATCATTCGCTCTGCTGGCTTCTGCCGCATTGAGCACCTTTGCACAAGGTACTGTGCAGGATTACAAGAACGCTGCTGCCATTCGTGGCAAGTATTCATGGAAAATGACGAATGGCGATGTGCGTGTGCAGTCGCCTCATCACGTCAACCCCAACTTTTTCAACTACTCGACCTACAACGGTGACAGCACCGTGTGGTATCAGGTGGATGCCAAGACGGGGGAGAAGAAACGGATTGACAACCCTGAACCACGCCAACGACCAGAGCGTTGGGGAGGTGGCGAGAGTCACCATTGGATGGAGGTGCGCGACGAGAAGGATGGTCGTTCGGAGAATCCTGTGAATAAGAATACGTTCATCATCCACAAGGACAATAATCTCTATGTGCAGACAGGCGACGACAGAGAGAATGCTGTGCCTATCACCTCCGACGGTGTGGACACGTGCTACTATTCCTCTTGGGGTTCGTGGTCGAAAGATGGCAAATACTATGCAACGGTGCTCATCAAGCCTGCTCCAAAGCACTATGTGACTTACACCCTTTCCTCCCCTACCGACCAAGTGCAACCCAAGTACTCGCAGCAGGAATACGCCAAGCCTGGCGATTCGCTCAACTACCGCATTCCTGTGGTGGTGGATGTGGAGAACAAAAAGACCATCTATCCAACATCGACGGAACTGTTCGCTTCGCAATACCAAGTGACAGCACCTCGCTGGGATGAAAACGGCAAGACCCTCACCTTTGAATTCAACGAGCGTGGCCACAAGACTTATCGCGTGTTGGAGATGGATTTGGAGGGCAACGTGCGCACCCTCATCGAAGAGAAAAATGAGAAGTACGTGGCTTACTCACGCAACTTGCGTCGTGACCTCGATGGCGACCACATCCTCTGGAAAAGCGACCGCGACGGACATGCGCACCTCTATCTCTACAACCGAAAGAACGGGAAGCTGACGCAGGTGACTAAGGGCAACTTCTGGGTGCGTGGTGTACAACATGCCGAGATTGATGCCAAAGGAAAGGGTTACATTATCTTCTCTGCCAACGGCATGAACTGCAAGAATATGGGTGTGGTTACTTCAAGCTTCGATGGAACTATTTCGGAGGAAGACCCCTACAACATCCACTACTATCGCATCGACCTCAACGGAAAGAATTTGGTCAACCTCACTCCCGAACGTGGCCATCACAACATCACGCTGAATGGGAACCAAACGGCTTTCATCGACACATACTCGACCATCGACCAAGCTCCTGTGACGGTGCTCCGTTCTGCCATCGACGGCAAACTCATCACAACGCTCGAAACAGCCGACATCACGAAACTGAAAGCCGAAGGGTGGAAGGCTCCAGAGGTGTTTGTAGCTCCTGGTCGCGACGGAAAGACCGACATGTGGGGACTCATCCAACGTCCTTCCAACTTCGACCCCAACAAGAAGTATCCCGTCATTGAGTACATCTATTCGGGTCCTGGCGACCAATATGTGCCCAAGAAGTTCACCCCCTGGCTCTACTATCTGCAAGACGTGGCTGAACTTGGTTTCATCGTCGTACAGCTCGATGCTATGACCACTTCGTTCCGCAACCTCGACTTCGAGCAGGTGTGCTACAAGAACCTCAAAGACAGCGGTTTCCCCGACCGCATCGCATGGATTAAGGCAGCTGCCGAGAAATACCCCTACATGGACATCGACCGCATGGGCATCTATGGTTGTTCGGCTGGTGGACAGGAAGCTCTTGGTGCCCTACTCTTTCATGGAGATTTCTACAAAGCCGCATACGCCGCCTGTGGATGCCACGACAACCGTATGGACAAGATTTGGTGGAACGAGCAATGGATGGGTTACCCCGTCGATAGTTCGTACATCGAGTGTTCCAACGTGGAGAACGCCAAGAATCTGAAAGGAAAGCTCATGCTGCTCGTCGGCGAGATGGACGACAATGTTGACCCATCTTCTTCCTACCAAGTGGTCAACGCCCTCATCAAAGCCAACAAAGATTTCGAGTTCATCCTCATTCCTGGTGCCCACCACACGATGGGCGAACCTTTTGGCGAACACAAACGTGCCGACTTCTTCGTGAAGAACCTGTTGGGTGTGGAACCACCCAGTTGGGAGGATGTGAAGTAATATAATTCATGAACAATTCGTGGTTAATTCATGGGAATTTGTGTTTTTATTATCAACATAAATTTTCACGAATTTACCACGAAACGTTAGTTCGGCGTAGCCAATTATCATTCTTCGTCTCTTATATCCTGAAATACGCCAATGCTACTCTGTATTGGTCTTGCGCCCTTTATTGATTGATACCTTGTGCCATCAATTTCTCCAACTCCGAATCAGATTTTACGGATAATTCGTCTAATTGATAGAATTTGGTGAGCATGATGGCAAAAACCTTGTTGTTGTAAGTGAAAACAAAGTCATAGTAGCCAGGGGCAACCTCTTCGGGATGGAGGTAGAACGACCCCCAATGTGCATTTTCATCCGCATCGGGGTCTTTATTCAGTTCACATTCCTGAATATAGTCAGGTGTTTCATCGTTCAGAGCGTTTTTCATGTAAAAGTTCTGGTCGGCCTTATGCTTGAACACCATCACTTTGATGCCAGTCGTTGCGTTGGTTTCAGGATGGAACTCAATCCATTCGTCAAGTTCGAAAACAGAACGGATGCCTTCTGCGGCGTATGGCTTATGGTTGAAATCTATACTGCCGCAACGGTCGCCGAACAAACTCAAACCTGTCATAACGGGTTGCTCTCCCTCTTTGAGATTGACGAAATAGAGTTTGCCAAGCACCATTGTTTCTTGATTTTGCGCAGTGTTGGCAGAGGCACCATTGCTGGCAATGTTTTCGTTGAAAAGGTTGTCGGGTGAATTGTTGGTATTCGCATTTGCACCATTGTTGCAGCCGACGGTCAAAAACAAGGTGAGTCCTGCAACTAAACCTAAAGAAACTTTTTTCATAAACCGTTTTTTGTGGGTTGACGTATTCATTGAAATCTCATTAGATAAACCTTCAAAAGGGCAATTATCTGTTGCAAAGGTAATAAGAATCCATTACATGACAAAAATATAACCCCTCATTTCTTTCCTTTCACGTCAATCCATATCAATTCAATCGTCAATCAACATCAATCTGATTACATGAACTTTTTCTTCATCCACCCAATAAGGGGGGCACATTCTTCCTTATTTCTTATTTGGCATTTGGCGTTTGGCGTTTTGGCGCGAGGATGTTATATGCCAACCTTTTCAAGTATATTTTGTATCTCTTTTGAATCCGAATCATCGTTGGGAGATTGTAGGGGATATGTAATTCATTGCAAACACACAAGTTTACATATCCTCCATGGATAAGCCACCCTTTGTGACTTCTTTGCCACGGAATATGCGTCGCTTCATCTCCGCGACTTTCTCTTCAAGTCGGGCAGGAGAGTACTTCTGAGGATTGCGCTTCACTTCATACGCTTCAACATTGCCTTCAAGCGTTTCGGCCACAATGTCAATCTCGAAGTCATCGCTATTGCCCTTGGAGTTGACACCATTCGATTGCCACCAACCGCCAATCTGCTTGTATCGACAGCTTTCCATCATCTTCTGGCGGAACCAGCGTTCCAGGGCAATGCCAGAAAATGTGGTATAGTCGTCGGTCATGATACGCTCCAGTGCAGGCATATTCTGCAACTCGATGAGAGCAGAGTATCTGTGAATGTAGCGGAACCAGAAACGGAAGAAGTTGTCCTGTATCTCATAACGTACCGTCTGGCTACCTTCTTTAGCACCAATCGGACGCTTTTTCTTGATGATACCGTATTTTTCTTCCAGTATCTTCATTTGTCCGCCCAGGCTTTTCATTCCTAAAGCCCCCTCAATCTCACTTTGCGTAACATCGCCGTGGGCTATCTGGTCGAGGATGCTGAAATACGTACCGTACTGCTTGCCGAACTCCTGTATCAATATCTTTTTGCCTTCGTCCACAAAGTAGCTGTCACCGCTTGAACAAACGTAGTGTATCATCTTCTTTACGTTAGTACATCCGTTGTTCATAAGAAGTTCGATGTAACGAGCAACACCACCTGTAATCGTCCAAAGTGCAAGCAAATCTTCTGAGGTGTAATTAGGCTTGTAGTCGCCCAGAATTTCCTTTATCGTCTCTGTATTGAAAGGCTTCAACTTGATTGTGCAGTCATCCCTGCCGAAGAGTGGCTGCTCTTCATCTTTGAAGATTTTTTCCATCATGCGGAAAATAGAACCAGACACAATCAGACATACGTTTGTCTGTTTTTTGTATTCGTCCCATAGTTCCTGTATGTCGCTGAAGATACCTGCATTTATATTATCAAACTCCTGAAACTCATCAATAAATAGCGTGAACTTCTTTCGTTTTCCAATCTCCAGTATCATCTGGAAGAGTTCACGGAACGAACCCATTCCGTCAGGAACAAACTCACCAAGCTTTTCGCGCACCTCCTGCACAAAGGTTCTGACGAGAACGGTTTCCGTCTTTCTGCCAACAAAGAAATAAAGTCCAGGAGCATCTTCCTGTGTCTCATTTATAAGTTTATATACAAGGCTTGTCTTGCCCACACGTCTTCTGCCTGTGAGCACAACAAATCGAGAATAATCGTTGTACGCCTGACGCTGCAATTCCCTAAGCTCAGTCATTTCGCGTACTCTATCATAGAACTTCTTCATAGAATATTATGGCTGTAAATTTTACGACTATAACATTTGAGCGCAAAACTACACAATAAACTCGACATACACAAGGATTTCAATCGGAAAACAAACAGAATTAACCATTAGACTTTAAAAATTAACATTTAGGGTCTCTTCTTCATGTGTACTTTTTGTAATGCCAGTCTTTGATGGCGACACGAACGTATTCGTAAGCCAACGGTACAAATCTCCTACGGTGATGCAAGGAAATCGGAATCTGCGTAAACCATAATCCTTTTCATTTTATTAGATTGACGTGTAGATTGACAGATATTGACGTTTAACAAGATACCACTTTTCTGTCTTTTCACGTCAATCCATATCAATTCAATCGTCAATCAGCATCAATCTGATTACATCAACACTTATTTCATCCACCCAAAAGGAGGCACATTTCCCCTTATTTCTTATTTGGCATTTGGCGTTTGGCGTTTTATGTGTTCTCTAAAGAGAATGCGAGCGACAATGTTGAAAAGAACTATAAGGAAACTGCATTTGTGCTCCTTTCGGAACACATTGCAAATGTAGTGATTTTATCACGAACAAAAAGATTTTTGCAAAAATGCGCCCCAATTCCACGTCGCTCCTGTCGAGCCACGCCTTCTTTTTTGCGATGGATTGGCGGATTTTTGCCATTACTTCTTCTCTTGTATTCATGTCACGCCCCCTTATTGATGCATCTCTAAGAATTTATACCCGTTGAAGTGAATCATGTGGTCGGGATTATCGGCAATCCACACCTCCGACTCCCATGCAATATCATCGGCAAACTTGCGGAATGCTTTCTTGTTCTCAAATGCTGAGACGAAAACAAGTGTGGCTGTACAGTCAGCCAGTTTTTCCTTTAGCTTCTTCACGCGGATTTCTCCCATCTGTCCAGAACTGTACACAGCTTCAATCATGTAGAGGAGATTCTTCTCTTTGCTATACGCTACCACGTCGGGAAGTTCCTCATGTTCAAGGGCAAAAAAGTGAAGTGCCTGTAGCTTTTCATCTTCACTCACCAGAAACTTGTCTGTCGTGTCGCCCAAATACAGCACCTCAGCACCGAATCCGAAACGTGGCAGGAATTTCTGAATGATGTCACGTTGGAGTTCATTGTGCTCACCTGCCGACAATTTCACTTCCACGCCTGATGGCAGGGTGACGGGTATGCGCTCCAACTCCCGTTTGCGGGCAAGCACCTCTTTCAGTTCCTCGTTCTTTTGTTTGAAGGCAGCCAGCGTGTCCTTCCATGTTGTTGTGCCATAGCTGCGCAGCAATTCGGCAAAAGCAGGGGATGCTGCATACCCTCTTGTGGGATTGTTGGTCGATTGTGTGTCAAGCGAAGAAGAATTGACCACGTAACCAGCTATCGTCAGCAAAATCAAATGGCTGCGACGGATGTCATCGTAAGAACCAGAGGAATAATTCCCCTCCAGATAGTTATTCTCAAAAATGATGATTTGACGTGTGGTCAGAAAGTGCTTGTCGTCTGAGGATTTGGCTTCGGCAAATGACTTCTTTATGTCGGCCACAGCCAAAACAGCTTCAGCCATACGCATTTTTGTACGGTCACTCACTGAGTCGAGAGGTATCCCGACTGCACCCAACACATGAAGCATCGAGCGTATCAGCTTCCCCACGCGCTTTGATTTGTCAATCTTTATCTCTTTCATAAGTCACACAGCAAATAAAGGTTCCAATACTCCGTTCATTTCCTCTATCTCTTCCATGGGGCGTTCTTCCAGCGCATAAGTTTCTTTCACGCATAAAGCGAGTTGATATGCCAACAATGGGGGTACAGCATTGCCAATCTGCGTGAATTGCTGTACCTCGTTGCCACAAAACTCAAACCAATCGGGAAAGCTCTGCAAACGGGCTGCTTCGCGCTGTACTATTCTTCGGCGGCGACCATCAGGCAATTTCACACGCTGCATGTCGCTGGTCGCTCCTGCCAGGTTTCGGCAAGTGATGGTACGGGCAGGCCTGTCCGCATAGAGGTCGCGCGGATTGACACATGCTGATTTTCTTTCGTATTCGGCGATATATCTGTCCTGTGCAGAAGTGAGGATGTGTGCACCCTCTACCACCTCGTTCATGGTGTCTCCAATGGCTTCACCCACGCTCACTTTCTTCAGCTGTATTTTTGGGTAATGAAAACGCGACCGATGCCCCACCACGATGACACGCTCACGATTCTGTGGCACACCATAGTTGACAGCATTTACACAACGATATTCCAACAAATAACCTAACCCACGCAATTCGTCCATAATCAAATCAAGATACCACTTATGCGAGAAAGCCAGATTCCGCACGTTCTCGAAAAGGAAGACCCTGGGTTGCAAACGCCGTACCGCATCAATGAAAATAGGGAAGCCATCGCGTGCGTCACTCATGCCCTGCTGTTTTCCTCGTACACTGAAAGGCTGGCAAGGAGGGCCACCGATGATGATGTCTGCATCAGGATAATCAAAACCAACTGACAGCATCGTCTCATGGCAATGACCATGCAGGTTGTGATTATAGGTTTCGACCGCGCTGTGTACCATCTCGTAGCCAATGGTTTCATAACCTGCTGCTTCAAAACCGAGCGAAAGACCACCACATCCAGCAAACAAGTCCAGTACTACTGCGTCTTCTGTAATTCGGGGAACAAGAGTGTTATTGATTGTTTCGATGTACATGTCAACATGTTTTTTCCGTTTGCAAAGTTACAACTTTTTCTGCACATATCCAACTTTCGCAGCCGTATTTTTTCAAGCTTTTTTTGCCAAAAGCGCCAAACGCCAAATGCCAAATAAGAGTGAAAGGGTGGTTATTATATTATTATATATATTAATCCATAAACCGTTATCCCTATAAATATTTATATAATAATTAGGGGCTTCATTTCGCTTCATTTCTTATTTGGCGTTTGGCATTTGGCGCAGGGGCACGAACTCAGGTTTCTGGTGCATGAGGCAAACTCATTTCTGGCGTATTGGACAACCTCATTTTCGACGCATGGGACAAACTGCACACGCGCACACTCTCTGACGAAAATGGCAGTAACGAGCGTGAATATTTACGATAACAGGGGTGACACAATTACGATGAAGGGCACGACGTAAATTCGATGAAGGGCGCAACGTAATTACGACAAAGGGCACAAGGAGAGGGGTGATGTCGAGGGTGAAAAAAAGTGATGAAAAGGGGTGAAGAAATCGGGGAAAGTGTTTGTGTATATGGAAAAAATTTCGTACCTTTGCACTACAATTAAGGGAATAAGGGAAAGGACACAAACTCTATGCAACAGGATAACAGAACAAAGGAATTGGGGACAAAGCCTATCGGTCAGCTGCTGATGAAGTATGCCGTGCCAGCTGTGGTGGCTATGACGGCTTCTTCGCTCTACAACATGGTTGACCGCATCTTCATCGGACACATCCCCGACGTGGGTACTCTCTCCTTGGGCGGTTTGGCTGTCACCTTCCCCATCATGAACCTGAGTGCCGCATTTGGTGCGATGGTAGGCGTGGGCAGTTCGACGATGATGTCGATTAAGCTGGGGCAGAAAGACTACGCGACAGCTGAACGGGTGCTGGGCAATCTGGTGTCGCTCAATGTCATTATCGGCATCGTTGTGGGAGTGCTGGGACTCCTCTTCATCGACCCGCTGCTGCTGTTCTTCGGAGCTTCTGAGAACACCCTCCAATATGCTCACGACTATATGTTCATCATCCTGCTCGGCAACGTGGTGACGCACCTCTACCTGGGATTGAACAGCGCCCTGCGAAGCACAGGACACCCTCATGTGGCGATGTCGGCCACGATTGCAACGGTGGTCATCAATGCCATCCTCGACCCCCTCTTCATCTTCACCTTCGAGCTGGGCATCAAGGGAGCTGCCTACGCTACCATTCTTGCTCAAATGGCCGCACTTGCCTTTGTGGTGTCTGTCTTATCGAACAAACGTGACCTCATCCACCTGCATTCGGGCATCTACGGATTGAAGAAACGTATCGTGAAGAACATCCTCTCCATCGGCATGTCGCCCTTCGCCATGCAGTTGTGCGCCTGTCTGGTGGTCATCCTCATCAACAAAGGGCTGACCCGTCACGGAGGCGACTTGGCGATTGCGGCATACGGCATCGTGAACGGTGTCACTTTCCTCTTCGTGATGGTGGTGCTGGGCATCTGTCAGGGCATGCAACCCATCGCTGGATTCAACTTCGGAGCACAACAGCCAGAGCGTGTAGATGAAGTGTTGCGGAAGGCCATCATCCTCGCCACCATCACCATGTGCTGCTCGTTCATCCTGTGCGAGTTCTTCCCCGAATACCCTGTGGCACTCTTCACCGACGACCCCGACTTGTCAGCCTTAGCCGTTTCGGGCATGAAAATCATCGTCAGCATGTCGCCCATCGTGGGTTTCCAGATTGTGACAGGCAACTTCTTCCAAAGCATCGGTATGGCGAAACGCAGCATCTTCATGTCCGTCAGCCGCCAGCTGCTCTTCCTCGTACCCTTCCTGCTCATCTTCCCCGAGATTTGGGGTACGGATGGCGTGTGGATAAGCATCGCCACAGCCGACGGTGTGGCTTCCATCACAGCAGCCATCATGCTCTGGCATTTCTACCGCAATAAAGCGAACATTCATGCCCCACGCACTCGCATGGGCAGCACATTGAAGCGTGTGTTCTTCCATAATAGAGTGACTCCGTAATTTTGTAAAGGTTAAAGTTTAGAGTTTAAAGTTTAAAGAGGCTAACGCGACGTATTGAAGTTGTCATGCGATTCTTTATTTATCTTTCTTACGACGGAGCACGCTATCATGGTTGGCAGATTCAACCTAACGGCATCAGCGTACAGGAAGTGCTGGGTAAGGCACTCTCCACTCTGCTACGTGAACCGATTGAGGTGACAGGGGCAGGAAGGACGGATGCAGGGGTGAACGCTTCCCTCATGGTAGCACATTTCGATACAACGCAAGAAGTGAATGAGCAATTAGTGTATCGCCTCAATAAGTTTTTACCTTCCGACATCGCCATCAGCTGCATCAGAAAGGTGAAAGACGATGCTCATGCACGTTTCTCTGCCACCTCACGCACTTATCATTACTACATCATCACGGCCAAGACACCTTTCGAGCCATACGCCTACCGTTTCCCTCAACCGCTCGATTTCGACAAGATGAACGAGGCGGCACAAACACTCTTCGACTACATCGATTTCACTTCCTTTTCGAAACTCCATACGGACGTGAAGACGAACAACTGCCGCATCATGCGTGCGGAATGGACGCCGATTGTGGAAGGGTTGACAATCCTTCCGCAACCGGCGGGGTGCAGTGGTCGGATGGTCGGAGGCAAGGAACGAAGCCGAACGAGCATACGGGAACCACAAAGGGGGGCACAAATCTCCCCCATCAAGTGGCAGTTCACCATCACCGCCGACCGTTTCCTGCGCAACATGGTTCGTGCCATCGTCGGCACCCTACTTGACGTGGGTCGTGGTGTGCTCACCATCGAGCAGTTCCGCACCATCATCGAGAAGAAAGACCGTTGTTCCGCAGGGACATCCGTACCAGGTAATGCGCTCTTCCTCGCTGACATCACCTACCCTGAAGAAATATTTCAAGTATAATCAATATGGCAAGCACTCAAGACTTTGCACAATACATCGCCGACCAATGTGCTGGTGCTGGCGAAATCACGCTCAAGAAGATGTTTGGCGAGTACGGCATCTACTGCGACGGCAAGATTTTCGGTCTTATTTGTGATGACCGTCTCTACATCAAACCCACGGAGGCAGGACGTGCCATGCTCCGCACGTTCGACCCTCAACCTCCCTACCCCACCGCTAAAGACCACTTCTACATCGCCGAGATTGACGACCACGAATATCTCTCCGAACTCGTCCGTGTGACCTGTAAGGAACTGCCGATGCCGAAACCGAAAAGCAAGAAGAAAAAATCAATTGTCAAATAAATTGTACATTGTACATAGTAAATGGTACATGATATGATGTGGTTAATCCTTGCATTCCTTTCCGCCTTTCTCCTCGGCTTCTACGATGTCTTCAAGAAGAAGTCGCTCAGGGAGAATGCGGTCATTCCTGTACTCCTGCTCAACACCCTGTTTTCTTCGCTAATTTTTCTGCCGTTCATCATTCTGTCGAGAGAAGGATACATCAGCGAAGACAGTATCTTCTACACCCATCAGTATGGTTGGGCAGAACATAAGTATATCCTACTGAAATCGTGCATTGTGCTTGCCTCGTGGCTCTTCGCCTACTTCGGGTTGAAGCATTTGCCCATCACGATTGTGGGACCTATCAACGCCACCCGTCCTGTGATGGTGCTCATTGGTGCCTTAACGTTCTTCTCGGAAAGGCTCAACCTCTGGCAATGGGTGGGAGTCATCATCGCCATGATAGGACTTTATATGCTCTCACGCTCCAGCAAGAAGGAGGGCATCGACTTCAAGCACAACAAGTGGATTGTCTTCGTGGTGCTGGCGAATGTGTTGGGTGCTGTGTCAGGGTTGTACGACAAGTTCCTCATGGCATCGCCACAGAATGGTGGTGTGGGATTGGACAAGCTTGCTGTGCAGTCGTGGTACAACATCTACCAGTTCTTCATGATGCTCACCATGCTCTTCCTCCTGTGGTGGCCAACGCACAAGAAAACCACCCCGTTCCGTTGGGATTGGTGCATCATCCTTATCTCGGTGTTCCTTTCCGCAGCCGACTTCGCCTACTTCTACGCCCTCGGATTAGACGGAGCTATGATTTCCATCGTCTCTATGGTGCGTCGCGGTAGCGTCATCGTCAGCTTCCTCTTCGGAGCGATGGTGTTCCACGAGAAGAACCTCCGTTCGAAAGTCATCGACCTGCTCCTTGTGTTGTTCTCAATGCTCTTCTTGTTCATCGGCAGCCACTAAGGGAAACGTCGGTGTTTTGACAAAAAAGAAAGCGGAAATGAAAATTTTCCGCTTTCTTCGTTTCCCTTTGTACCGTTTTTAGAACAGCACCTTTACCATAGAAGAGATGCTGTAACGATTCCGCATGTAGTGGGAGAAAGTGTGGTAGTAATCAGCGGTGAAACCCCACGCATAGTTGTCGGTATCGATACAATCGTAGTTGATACCGCAACCTAATTCAAATTTGGTTTCATTAGGGATGGAATAGGTGGTATGTCCATCGGTAAGGCGGACACCATCCATGAGACGTGTACCAGCAAACGCTCTGATGCCCATACGTTTGCCCAAATCAAAAGGTGCGCTCAACTTGGCTGCCACATCGAAGTGATAGACTTCCAGATGGCCTCCTGTGAACAGATTTTCCTGCCCGAACACCTTCACCTGTGCATTCACCACACGACTCATCACTTCGACGGCAAAGTAGGGGGAGGTGTACCACGCCACATCCACACCTGTAGAGAAGGAGGCACCCGTCTTCAACGTCGCATCGTCGAAGCGAAACTTACGGTTACCTATCTCCGTACCCATGATGAACGAAAGTCCTGAAGGTTGGGCGTTGAACTTCATCAGTCGCAACACGTCCTTGCGACGCACTTCTGGCTTATTGATGGCATCAGCACCAAAAATCAAGTCGGTGAGGAAGTAAGCCAAACTGGTGCTCACCGTACCGATGCCCGCACCCATGTAGAGGTCGTTCATCCAATGCTTGTTGTGCTTCATGCGCATCAGCTGAGTGCCGGTTGCCGTAGCATAGCTTCCCACGGTAATCCAGGGTGACAGGTAGCCATATTCTCGGCTGAGGATGCTGGCAGAGGCAAAAGCGAAACTGGCATGACCAGAGGGAAAGGCACGTCGGTCGCTAAGGTCGGGACGATTTTCATGGACAGAACGTTTGAGTATCTCGGTCGTACCAAAAGACAATCCGAGTGCCATCGCATTCGCTGTCAACATCCGCTCCAACTTCGAACGGCTTTTCACACCAGCTGCCTTCAATGCCCAGTTGGCCACCAACGGTACACCACCCACGGCGTAACCCGTCCAGTTGCATCCGTCACCGTAGGGTTTGAACAGAGCTTGCTTCTCCACAAAATTGTGATCTGTCCACGTGAGAAGCCCCCCTCGTGCTATCGCCAACAAGCCATCGGTGTTGAAGGACATTTCTTTCTTCAATCTGGCTTCTTCCACTTGCTTGACCACACGCTCTATCTGTTGCTGTTGCCGCATGGCTTCGTAAGCTTGGATGAGCGAATCGACCTGTGCCAAATAGGCAGAATCGACTGGTTCCGTTTGGGCATGAAGTGCCGACGAAGAAGGAAAGAGGGGAAAAATAATAGACAACAAAACCACGGGCAACAAACGGCAGGAGAGCTGCCATCTGTTGTCCGTCATCTGTTGTCTATTGTCAGAAAGTTTATTGAGCGAGCTTGCCATCAGAACCAAGCACATTCACAATCTTGTGGATGTACATCTTCTTCATGTTGTCACGAGCTGGCTTCAGGTACTGACGTGGGTCGAAGTCACCAGGATGCTCAGCGAGGTGCTTGCGCACAGCAGCTGTCATAGCAAGACGAGAGTCGGAGTCGATGTTAATCTTGCAAACAGCTGACTTAGAAGCCTCACGCAGCTGCTCTTCTGGAATACCGATAGCTGCCTCCAGATGACCACCGTACTGGTTGATGGTGTTCACCTCTTCCATAGGAACTGAAGAAGAACCGTGGAGCACGATTGGGAAGCCAGGGAGCTTCTTCTCGATTTCGTGCAGGATGTCGAATGCCAATGGTGGTGGAACAAGCACACCATTCACGAGTGTACACTGCTCAGGAGTGAACTTGTGAGCACCGTGAGAAGTACCGATAGAGATGGCGAGAGAGTCGCAACCTGTACGAGTAGAGAAGTCGATTACCTCTTCTGGCTTTGTGTAGTGAGACTCAGCAGCAGAAACCTCGTCCTCGACACCAGCGAGCACACCCAGCTCTGCCTCAACGGTCACGTCGTACTGATGAGCATAGTCAACCACCTTCTTTGCCAAAGCGATGTTCTCCTCGTATGGAAGGTGAGAACCATCAATCATCACAGAAGAGAAACCATTGTCGATACAGTCCTTGCAAAGCTCGAAGCTGTCTCCGTGGTCGAGGTGAAGAACGATTTCAGGATGCTCACAGCCGAGTTCCTTAGCATACTCCACAGCACCCTTAGCCAGGTTGCGGAGGATAACGCCATTGGCATAGTTGCGTGCGCCCTTAGACACCTGCATGATGACAGGAGACTTTGTTTCAACTGCAGCCATCACGATTGCCTGCATCTGCTCCATTGTGTTGAAGTTGAAAGCTGGAATGGCATAGCCACCTGCAACAGCTCTCTTGAACATCTCGCGAGTATTCACGAGACCCAATTCTTTGTAGCTTATCATAACTCTATTATTTATAAGTTAAAAAAATAGTTAACATATCACATTTTAAGGCACACTTCACCTTAAATCGAGTTCAAAGTTAGCGGAAAAAATCGAAAGGAAAGCACAGAAACGCATAAAAAATCACGAAAAGGCACAAAAAAGTGAACAAACTACAAGAAAAGCCACCTCTTTGTTTTGTCTGTTTGATAAAAAGTCGTAACTTTACATAAGGTCGGCTGCATTTTAACAATAAAAATAAAAAAAGGGTTCTTTTATTTTGTATTGTCTAAAATTTGCACTACCTTTGCACCGCTTTTCAGGAGAGAAGCAATAGTGAAAATAATTTGTTACACCAGCAGTAAGATATTGACTGTATAAAACAAAAACAAAACAATGAAACAAGGTATTCATCCAGAGAACTATCGCCCAGTAGTCTTCAAAGACATGTCAAACGGCGATGTGTTCCTTTCTCGCTCCACAGCCAAGAGCAACGAGACCATCGAGTTCGAGGGTCAGGAGTATCCACTTATCAAACTTGAAATTTCTTCCACTTCTCACCCATTCTATACGGGTAAGGCCAAGCTTGTCGATACCGCAGGTCGCGTAGATAAGTTCATGAGCCGTTACGCCGCTATGAAGAAGAAGAAATAATCCGATAAAGAAAACTTCAAGCAAAGAACTCCCAAAGCATCTCCTTCTGATGTTATTACAGAAGTGGCCTCAAAAGTTTGTTGAACTTTTGAGGCCACTTCACTTATTTTCTTTATTTATCGTCACTTATCTACTTAAAAAGAAAGGACGGATAGACAACATTTTTCTCATTCTATAATGGATGTTTTCCCAGAAGCGGAACGTCCGATAGGAACGATAGGGATAATACCCTAATTTGAGTTTGAGTTTCCACGGGATGCGTTGACGCTCAATGGTGCTCAGCATTTGGGCGAACAAGGACTCTATCTCTTGGCATTCTTCGGAAGTGAAGGATGCTTTCTGCTGTTGGTAGTAGCGATAAAGCCCGAGAAGGTTGAACCAGCGGTAACGTTCGTAGAGGTCGAGAAGGGCTGACTTGTCGGTCAGGTTGAGTGCCTCCATCTGCCGCTTCATGGAGAGGTTGGCTTTCAAGTGGTCGAAACGGCGAATCGTACAGGCATTCGTCATGGAGGCAGCGTGCTTGCGGTAGTAGTATTTCCCCTCACAAAGAACGACACGGGAGGAATGGAGATAATGCAAACGGGTGGTGTTGTCGTCGCTATAGAGGCGGCAAGTGGTGTCGAAGGGGAAACGCTTGTGAAGGGAGGTTTCCACCACATACAATCCATGCAACGACCAGTCGAGGCTTAGCCGAAATGCCTCTTCCCCACTCCATTCGCTGGCAGCACTTCGGATGACGTATGGCTCTTCATGACCATCCTCCTCATAGTGCTGAATCAACCGCAACACGGCACATGGGGCTTTCTTCTCTTTCAGGGCACGATAGGCAAGTTCGAGCGTGTCGGGTGCAAACCAGTCGTCGGCATCGAGCATAGCGACGTACTCTCCTTGGGCAAACTGCAAACCGAGATTGCGGGCAATGGCTTGACCGCTATTGACAGGGGTGCGCAACAGTTGGAAACGGCTGTCCACGGAGGCATACTTCTTGAGTATCTCGTAGGAATGGTCAGTCGAACAATCATCTATACAAATGAATTGGGCATCCGACAACGTCTGTCCCTTCAACGAATCCAAACATTGGGGCAGATACCGCTCGGCATTATACACCGCTGTCAGCACCGTCACTTTCGCCATAGCCGTTTCTTCAATTTCAAAAGAATGGTCGTCTCTTTCTTCAACACATGGAAAGAGATGCTGCCGGAAACAATGAGCATGACGGCTGTGACAATCTTCAACCAAGGATTCTCATGGAGCGCGGCGAAGACAGCCACCGCAAAACATACGAATTGAACAATGTAGAGCTTCACCTTGCTGAGGTCGAAGTGGTAGCCATACCGCTGCCGATAAATCGTGTGTATCAACAGCATATCGAGCAAGCCTCCTGCTGAAAGTGCCCAACCAGATCCTTCCAATCCCCACCACTTGAAGGCAAAGGGGATAGCCAAAGCGATGAAGATGTCGTAGATGAGTTCTGTCATCATGTACATACGCGAATCACCCTTTGCCAACGACAAATAGGCGACCGGCAGGGTCAATGCCTTAAAGAACATGAAGAACGAGGCACAGATGGCCATCGGGATGGCTCCCTCGAACTTGGTGGAGAACAACAGGGGCAGGATGAGGTGCATGGCCAACACAAAGAAGATAAGCACGGGTGCCATGAGCAAGACACTCACCTCGACTTGCTGATTGACCGTCCGATTCTGCCTGGTCAACTTGTGTTGCGAAGCCGACAAACGGGGGAAATAATCGGCTTCGAAAGCGATAAAGACGATGTTGGCGTAGGTGACAGCAAGCGTGTAGCCACTGGTATAAAGTCCCACATCGGCCAGTTCTCCAAAACGCAGAATGAGTGTCCGAATCACATACTCAGCTCCTTGTCCGAAGATGCCAGCTATGATGTATCCCATGCCAAGTTTCAGCATGGGGATGCCGTTGACATATTCCGTCCGCGAGAACAGCGATGTTGACCACGGCATCACCTTGTTAGAGAAATGCAAATGGATGGCGAGAATGGCGGCATTGCACAGCAAAAGGGACGGCACAATACCTTTCGCACCTATCGCAAAATAGATGGGCACACAAATGAACAACGTGGCAATGGCTCCATATACCGAAATGAGTGCCACCTTCTTCAGCTGCTTCATGCCTTTCAGAATGGCAATCTCGCCTCCCTGCACAGCCAACATACCGACTATCAGCGACAAGAGCAGGAAATGGCGAGTGTAGTCGTAGCTGCCGAATGTCCAGTAGCTGATGCTGGAACTGAGCACAAACCCTACCAACACACCCAACAACGCTGTGAGAACGCTCCATGTGCGGACAGTACGGGCAAAATCTTTCAGTTCTTCCGTCGAACCATGATCGAAAAGCTCTGCCACATGCTTCACCGCACTAAACGACAAGCCGAAGTTGGTCGATTGGTTGACCAACTTCGTCACATTATTAAAAATATTGATAAGTGCTAAGCCCGAAGGCCCCAGCAACTCCGACACAATCTTGTTTCTGACCACAGAAACCAATATGGTGATACCCTGAACGCCACCGAACAACCCTGTGTATTTAAGCACGTGGTCGTAGGTAGCATCACTTTCTTGAGGTATGTCTGGAGTTATATCTGGAGCTTTTTCTGCCATTCTCGAAAAAATATCGTGCAAAGTTAATGCTTTTTTCTCTAATTTCAGTAATTTTGCAGCTGAAATCAACAAACTCAATGAAAATAGTTATACTTGACGCATACACCGTTGACCAAGGGGAACTCACTTGGGACGGACTTAGAGAACTGGCAGAAGTGGATGCCTACGAACGCACGGCACCCGAAGACGTTGTGGCACGATGCAAAGGGGCAGAAATGGTGCTCACCAACAAGGTGGTGCTCGATGCCTCGGTGCTGAATATGCTGCCACGTCTGCAATACATCGGGGTGCTGGCAACGGGTTACAACGTCGTTGACCTCGAAGTGGCGAATCGTCAGAACATCGTGGTGACCAACATTCCTGCCTATTCCACCGAAAGCGTGGCACAAATGGTGTTTTGCCACCTGCTCAACATCGTGGGACGTACTGACCACTATGCCCGTGAGAACCGCAAAGGCAAGTGGACAGCATCGCCGGACTTCTGCTATCTCGACCACCATCTCTTCGAATTGCACGGAAAGAAGATGGGCATCGTAGGACTTGGGAACATCGGTATGGCTGTGGCACGCATCGCCTCAGCTTTCGGGATACAGGTGCTCGCCTTCACATCGAAAGAAGAGGATGACCTCCCTTACGGCATTCGCAAGGTGGACATGGATGCACTTTTCAAACAAAGCGACATCATCACGCTCCATTGTCCGTTGACGGTAGAGACTCACTTTTTGGTAGATGCCGAACGTCTGACGATGATGAAACCAACCGCCATCCTCATCAACACAGGTCGAGGTCCTTTGGTGGACGATGCTGCCGTAGCTGATGCTCTGAACAATGGGAGCCTTGCTGCATACGCTGCTGACGTGCTGACCACCGAACCTGCTCCTGCCGACAATCCTCTGTTGACCGCAAAAAACTGTTACCTCACTCCGCACATTGCTTGGGCAACGAGCGAGGCAAGGCAACGTCTCATCAATATCTGTACAGAAAATGTAAGAGCTTATTTAGACGGCGAACCCATCAATCAGGTCAACTAATCCCCTCTTCCGTCACCTGTGCCCTCACACGACTCAGGGTTTCGGGAGTCATCTGGAGGAACGAAGCCACATGGTGCAAGGGGGCACGACGAATGATTTCGGGATTTTCACGCATAGTGCGGATGTAGCGTTCCTTAGCACTCTCAAAACGAATGACATCGGCTTTGCGCTGAGAGATGATGAGCGAACGCTGATAGAAACTGAAAATCAGCTTGCATAGTTCAAATGAATGGCTGGCAATAGCTTCCAAATCGTCGTGCGGAATGCCATAGACAACACCAGGTTCGAGCATGGATGCCACGATTTTTGAAGGTTCACGCAAGAAGAAGCTTTCGATGCAGATGACCATATCGCCCTCGTGGCTGAGGTGTTCGGTCACGGTCACGTTGTTTTTCTTGTAATACTGCAAAACCATTCCCTTTTCGACATAGTACATACAGTTGCACACTTCACCTTCTTTCACCAGTTCGTATCCTCTCAGCACCTTGATGGGTTGGAGAATATTGGCAAAAGCATGAAGTGCATCCACACTAAGTGTCACCCCATAACTGCGGCATATTTCGCGAGCCACATCCCGCTTTTGTTCGTTTAGATTCATAGTACCATGAGTATTAGTTAGTTCTTCATATAGTTTTGTGTTGTGTATTTCCAACGCTTTACAGACGGAAAGGCTGACTGTAGTCACGTTCGCCAAACACCATGCTCCCCACCCTCACCATCGTGCTACCGTGCTCCTGAGCTATCAGGTAGTCACCGCTCATGCCCATCGACAGTTCCTTGAAAGCTGGCTCTGTAGCGAAGAAACGTTCTTTCAACTGTCCAAAGAGTTCATGCACTCGTTCAAACTCGTTGGCTATCTGTACCTCATCATCCGTATTGGTCGCCATCGCCATCAACCCCACGATGCGCACTCCTTTCAAGCCTCGCCATTCGTCTTCCGCCAGCATCTCGGTCACCTCGTCGGGGGTAAAACCGAATTTTGTTTCCTCTGCCGCCACATGAATCTGCAAGAGCACATCTATCACCCTACCGACTTTCTGAGCTTGCTTGTCGATTTCCTTCAAGAGTTTCAACGAATCGACTGCGTGGATAAGGCTGACAAACGAAGCCATATACTTCACCTTGTTTGTCTGCAGGTGTCCGATGAAGTGCCACTCGATGTCCTTGGGCAAGGCTTCCTGTTTCGCCACCAACTCCTGCACATGACTTTCACCAAACACACGCTGCCCCGCATCGTAAGCCTCCTGCAAATCCGTCAACGGATGGAACTTCGACACAGCCACCAAACGCACGTCGGGCTTCAAGGTAGCTTTCACTTTTTGCAAATTCTCCGCAATCATTTATGCCTCGTATTCAGGTTTAGCATCCTCTTTCTTCTCCCGTGCCACATAGCGGAACACGTCCATGATTTTCGTCTCTTGCAACGTGGCGATGCGGTAATCCATCAGCGACCCCTTCATGCCACGGTCAAAGTTCTCCACAGCTTCGTGGAACGTGCCTGCCTGTACCAACATATTGTTGGCTATTTCCTTCTCCACCTGTGTCTTTTCATCGATGGTAATAAAGAGGCAACGCACCTTATACCACTTGTCAGCCACATCACTATCGCTTGTGAAGATTTCGGCAAACTTCACGCGCTTAATGTCCGTCACGTCCAGATTGCCGCTCGTGTAGGGCTTCACTTCCTCGATGATTCTCGACTCCGCTTCGGTGAAGTTCAAGGCATCCACCAGATAGACAAACGTCTGAGGCTTCGTCGTTCCATCGTCCTGCATCACGTCCATCTTCACCTTACATTCAAACCAACTATTGATTTCCATTGTTTTCTTTTCTAATTTTTTTTGTTCAATTTATGTATGTACTCTATTCCTTCCAACAGCAGCTACTCAGAAAAAGAGCATCGGCAGAGCATTCCGCTTCTTCTGCCCCATCTTCTCAGCCACATTTGCCTGACACTCCCGACGGACACACTCATACTCTTCAATGTCCTGTTCAAACATTGGTTGCAAAGTTAATACAAAAAATTGAGATTACGTGAAAAAAATGATAACTTTTTTCTCGAAACTGGTTTCCTTTATACCATTTTTCCACGCAGATGCCAGCAAAAAGACACATCTGCACCTCAAAGCATCGTTGCCACCACCTCAATCTCCACCAGCGCATTTTTGGGCAACGTCTTCACGGCCACCGCCGAACGAGCGGGATAAGGTTCTTTGAAGAATTCGGCATACACGCCGTTCATCTCGGCAAAGTCATTCATGTCGGCCAGAAACACGGTGGTCTTCACCACATTGGCCATCGACAACCCCACCTCTTCCAGAATCGCCTTCACGTTCTGGAGCGACTGACGCGCCTGTTCCTTCACGCCTCCTTCAGGAAACGTACCTGTAGCTGGGTCAAGTCCCAACTGTCCCGATGTATAGACAAACTCACCTGCCTGAATAGCTTGGCTGTAAGGGCCTATCGCCCCTGGAGCCTTCTTCGTACTGATTGCTTTCATAATCGTGGTTATTGATGATGATGCAAAGTTATGAAAAAAACTCTTAACTCCGAACTCCTAATTCCAAACTTTTACTTAACTTTGCAAAAATTACAAAAAGAGAAGCCCCTGATGATACACAAAACCTATTCCTTCATCCTGTTTATGCTCTGTTGCCTTCCATCTCTGGCACAGCAAACAATCGATTTACCAACCACGAAGTCCGACACCTACAAACCCTCCATCCAAGTCTTTCTCCCGTCAGAGGACAAAGCCAACGGATGCGCCGTCATCCTCTGTCCTGGTGGCGGCATGAGAGTCCTCTCGTGGGAGTCGGACGTGGAGCAAATGGCCACCTTCCTCAACGAGCGTGGCATAGCCGCCATCGGATTGAAGTACCACCTCAACACCCTACCTTTTCCACAGGGCATGAAGATGCCACCCACCGTAGATGTGACCCACATCGACCACTTCCCTCAAGCCGATGCCAATCCCCTCCATTACCCCGAGGGTGATTCCATCCTTCAACTCGCAGCCGACGACGCCAAGACAGCCATCCGGCTGGTGCGTCAACAAGCCCAAGCATGGCACCTCGACCCACAGAAAATCGGCTATCTCGGATTTTCCGCAGGGGGAGGTGTGGCGATTGCAGCTACCATCCAAGCGACCGACCCAACAGAGCGTCCCGACTTTCTCTGCACCAACTTCGGTCCCTCCCTCATGCCCGTCAAAGTGCCCTCACCTGCACCACCACTTCTCATCATGACTCGTGCCGACCATCAGAACGTGGCAGCTGGCCTCATTTCCCTCTTCCTCGAATGGAAGAAAGCAGGAGCCAACGCCGAACTTCACCTCTACGGCGACGGAGCAGGCCCCTACACCCTCATGCCCTCAACGGGATACACCACCACCGAAGCATGGAGTCAGCAGTTCCTCCTGTGGCTACAAGCCAAAGGATTTGTGAAATAGTTGGGATAGCCATACAAGAGTAAGTGCCAAAAGCGCCAAACGCCAAATGCCAAATAAGCGTGAAAGGGTGGTTATTATATTATATATATACTAATCCATAAACCTCTATCCCTATATATAATTATAATATAATAGGGGGTGCATTTTTTCTTTATTTCTTATTTGGCATTTGGCGTTTGGCATCAGCATTGGGGGCGTTTGGGGCGTTTGACGTTTTTGGCGTTTGGTTCATATCTGTTTCAGCTGCAGCTATCCCTCCATCCCGATACATTCCCCAACACCATTCCGTCAACGAGCCTAACGTAATAATGATGAAGAGCCTAACGTAATTACGACAACGAGCTTAACGTAATTATGATGAAAGGCTTAACGCATTACGGCACAAGGCGATGCACAGGAATATACACAAGCGATGTACCAAAAACGTTCTCCGTAGGCACGATTTTTCACTTTTCGAGGTGAAAAATGCGACACAAGCCCTTCCAACCAAGATTATTGTACTGCTTTTCCGAACCACTTACACGTACACAAAGAGGGGAAAACACCGGAACAAAGAGGTTTCGTGCATGTATGTTGCAGTTTCGAAGCATGAAATTGGCACTTTCTGACCTACATTGAGGTCTGAATCTTATGTAAAGAAAGATTGTCAGAATCGTACAAGATTGTAAATCTGCCTTTTAGAAGATTTCGGACAAGCCAAGCGTTCCAGTTCCAGTTGTTCCAATTAAATTTTTGAGGTTCCAATGTATCCCCTATTATATACAACTAATTATATATCAATTATATATAAATTCTCTAGAAGCAGTTATATTCCTTGTTTTTTAATTGGAACAACTGGAACTGGAACGGTAACTCTACGATAACGGAAGTAAAGACGAGTTAGCACGTTTATAGATAGTGAGTCTTAGAAAACAACTTGTTCTTTACTATGCTTAAAGAACTCGTCACGTGATTTACAGGAACCACGATAAGCTCATCTCCAAATTCAAGAACACCCACGTTATTGGTATAAATCTGATTTCTTGGGTGCACTCTTCATAATGCCATTATTAATCTAAGCAATCCAAAACATGACTTATGAAACTTTCAAAATCATATCCGAACCATTCATCGTCAACATATGCATAAATCTGTTCATCAATGCATCGTGCTTTCTCATCAGGATAACCAATCTCATCATTATATATAGCAGAACCTAATGAATGCGAACCTATAAGCAGAGTTCTCTCTGTATGTGTGAAAACGTCTGGAATCTTCGTCACCTGAAAATTCTTTCCGTTGTATTTGTGTATTATAATATCCAATCTTGCCATTTTAAGTACAAAATTACCAAATAAATTTGACATCTACAACTTTACCCGTCTATTTTCACAGACACTATCTTAGGTGCCATCTTTAGAGTTTCCACTTGACCAACAATCTTGGAAAGGAGATTTTTGTCTTTAAATCTTCTGTCAATGTCGAACAGCCAATATTCTTGTCCTCTTGGATGAAATCCCATTCCTATTAGTTGTTCATTACTACATGGAGCTGCCGAATTTTGATCCAATTCGTACAGCTCTAATTGATTATTCCTATGTAATACAAGCCATTTAAAAGGTTTAGATATTTACCCATATCACATCGAATCCTGCTTGCTCAAAGCCAAGATCAAGTTCTCCGCAACCAGCAAACAACGATACTACCTTCATTTCCATTTACAATTGATTGTGATAATGGTTGCAGGCATTCCTATTATCTGAATATCAAATTTCAAGCTAGGTTCAACCAATGTCGACGCATTGTGAATTCTAAAACTAAATTGCCATCCCCCATCCATATAAAGTTCTATTGTATTGTCACTATTCGGTTTGAATTGTATGCTCACTATTCTTGTTGGTAACAAAACATCTGGAACATAGACAGAAGCTTTTCTCCTTTTCCCATTCTGATTGAGAGTTCCATGTAGATTGAAAGCATTGATAAAAGTAGATTTCCGAGCGTCCACACTAATTATTTTGTAGAAATCGAATTCTCCTAATAGGTATTCAACCATTTTCTTAGGTAAATCCTTGTGCGTCTCATAACTTCTTTGAATTTCTTCGATAAATGCATTTAATAAAGGCAGATAAACAGCCTCAGACTTGCCCTCTATTGCATTCCATGCAATCCCTAAAGCCTTCTCTTTTTGTAATCTATGAAAAATCGGCGTCACCTTATTCCAATAGTCTTTTGAGCAAGGTTGTCCATACCATTTCTCACCAAAATCAATCTTATGCGACAATCTGCTATGCTTCACAGCAAAATGATTGTGCTTCATGCTTAATCCTATTTCCCATTGAATACCACTACGAACTATCAGTATATCTCTCACATCACCTTTTTCACCTTGTTCGTCCTTTTGTATCAATAACTCAACAATATCACCATCGTCTTCAAGTATAAGTGGTTCCAACTCGAATATGGTCGGGATGAAAGACTGGGCACTTATCCTCAGCAAGTCCTTCATTCCTTCGCTCATATTGTTCCACGCATCTTTTGCGGCTAACAGGCTATTATTCTCTACTATTTGAGATTTGCGTATCTTTGAAATCTCAGCATGGAGCGTGATAAGCGTTATGTACTCATACGCTCTTCCTTGATCATTACTTTTACTGCTCATTTAATGCGTTTTTAATAGCTATGGCAATTTCGTATGCAAGATTCACAGGAACGGCATTACCTATCATCTTGTAAGCATCATTTGTGCTTCTGTAGATAAACTTAAAATCATCTGGGAAACCCTGAACTCTCGCTACTTCACGAATAGTCATTCTCCTATAAAGGTTTTCTTTTCCTTCCACAAATCGGCAATCATTAGTACCGACCTTTATCATTTTTGGAGCTTGTGGGTGGATTTGACATTGACGCCCTGATGCTTGAACTGTAAAAGCTTGTTCATCCCAAGACTTTACACGATTACGACTCATAAAAATAGGAGAATATGCACCCGTAAAATATTCATTGTTATTAACAGCCTCGGGATTATGAGTGTTGTTTTGTCCAGAAGGTACTGCTGTAAACTGTAAATCCCAAATGACATCTCTCAACGTAATTTTCTTTTTGTCTTCTTTTGTAGAGCCTTTGGGGAAACAAAAATCAATATGAAGGTCTTTTCGGAATCCAATGTAGAAAACTCTTTTTCGTTCTTGAGCCACACCATAGTCTTTGGCATTTACAAGTGTTAAAGACACATCGTAATTGCTCTCATCAAATAAATTCAGAATATTTTTAACAGCATCAGAATGGCGATTTGCCAACATTCCACTAACATTCTCTGCTAAAAAAAATTTAGGTTGTGTCTTTCTAAGTATGCGGATGTAATCGTAGAATAATTGCCCACGCTGATCTTCGATACCTCTTAATGAACCAGCTTCTGACCAAGATTGACAGGGAGGACCACCAATCACACCATCTACATCATGAGGAAAATCCTCTGCTGCAATTTTTCGAATATCACCTTCTATCAAATGCGTGTTAGGATGATTCGCTTTGAATGTCTCAAATATTGTAGGATCAAACTCGTTAGCTACAGGAATTTCAAAGCCAGCTCTTTCAAAACCAAGATCCAAGCCGCCACAACCACTGAATAAACTTATTACTTTCATGATGATGTTATTGCACAGATAAACAAATGAGCTATCAACTAATAAACAATCCAATCAACACCCAAATATTGGATACATTTTACATTTGTTTATCCTACATACAAAAAACGTGGGTGTTTTGCTTCTGCCTATTTGCTATCTGAGGCCAACCACAGCCCATCACGGTAAACAGACAGAGAAACACCCACGTTGGAAAATATGATACACCCGTAAAGTGTGCTGAGGGTACATGACCCTCATAGCACACTACGGAGATGTATATATACACCCCGTGGAGTCACCCCTGCATTGTTCTCGACCGTGATTCGGAAGTGGTTGTTTCAGAATAGCCAAAAACAAAGCGTCAGTAACGCCTTTTTAATATGTAGGTCTCACCTGCCTGCATCACTCCGGGAGGAGCAAAGGGTGGGTAAAGACGCGGCAAAGTTACAAAGTTTTTCTTAAACAACAAAAAAAGGCAAGGATTTTTGTTATCCTTGCCCTTCATATCATATTGAGAGAGAATGTTTCTATCTGCTATCGGCCTTTATAACCCGAAGAGAATCTTCAAACCACCATCAACACCGCTGAAGCCCATGAAGGCCATAGCGAGGAGGGAGGCGGTGACGAGGGCGATGGGCACGCCTCGGAATGCTTTGGGCACATCGACGAGGTCGAGCTGCTCACGAAGTCCTGCGAAAAGCACCATAGCAAGAAGGAAGCCGATGCCTGTGGAGAGTGCATAGACGATGCCTTCGAGCAAGTCGTAGTCTTTCTGAATGACGAGAATGGCGACACCGAGGATGCAGCAGTTGGTGGTGATGAGGGGGAGGAACACGCCGAGTGCTTGATAGAGAGCGGGCATGGTCTTCTTGAGAATAATCTCAATCATCTGCACGAGAGCTGCAATCACAAGGATGAACGCGATGGTTTGGAGATATTCGAGGCCAAAAGCGTTGAGCACATACACTTGCAACAGATAAGTCACGATGGTGGCAACAACCAAGACGGCGGTCACAGCCATGCCCATGCCTGATGCGGTATCGACTTTCTTGGAAACGCCAAGGAATGGACAAATGCCGAGGAATTGTGCCAATACGACGTTGTTGACGAAGATGGCAACGATGATAATCAATATGAGACTTAATACGTAATCCATAATCTGTCCTCCTTATGCTTTCTTTGTGATTTTGTTGAACAATACGATAAGGTAGCCAAGTGCAAGGAATGCACCTGGAGCCAGCACGAACATCAGCATTCCGTAGTTCTCTCCCCAGAGGGTAATGCCGAAGATGGCACCTGTGCCGAGAAGTTCACGAACAGCACCCAGACAGGTGAGAGCGATGGTAAAGCCAAGGCCGATACCGATGCCGTCGAAGATGGAAGCAACGGCTCCGTTCTTGGCTGCGAATGACTCTGCACGACCGAGGATGATGCAGTTCACCACGATGAGCGGGATGAAAAGTCCGAGGCTCTTGTCGATGTCGGGAGCATACGCCTTGATGACCATCTGGAGCACCGTCACAAGACTTGCGATGACGACGATGTAAGACGGGATGCGCACCATATCGGGGATGAACTTCTTGATGGATGCGATGATAAAGTTAGAGAGGATGAGCACGCACATGGTGGCGAGACCCATCGACATGCCGTTGATGGCGGAAGAGGTGGTACCGAGGGTTGGACACATACCCAAAAGAAGGACGAACGTCGGATTCTCCTTGATGATACCATTCACCAATATTTTGAAGTTATTCATAATTCTTTTCCTTTCTTTTTGGGGTTATTCAATTACTTCGGGAGTCTCGATGTCGCAAGCACTCACCTTCTCACACTCATGGTCGCCTTTGCAATCGTGACCTTCACCTTTGCAATCGTGGCCTTCGCCCTTGCAATCTTGGCTTTCACCCTTGCAATGGTGGCTTTCACCCTTGCAATGGTGGCCTTCGCAAGCATCAGCTTTGTCGGCTTGCTTGGTGGCACCAGAAGTGACATCCTGACCGGCAATCATCTTGTCGTATGCATTCTGAATGGCCAGGAGGAAAGCGCGGCTGGTGATAGTCGATGCGGTAATAGCATCCACCTCGCCACCGTCCTTGCTCACGGTGAAGTTGTTCTTACCAGGGTTCATGCCGATAATCTTGTCTTGGAACCACTCACCTGCCTTAGCACCCAAACCTGGGGTCTCAGCGTGTTCAAGCACGGTGTAGCCGAGGATGTCACCCTCGGTGTTGAAGCCGACGAGGACTTTCAGAGGGCCACCAAAACCGTTTTCGGTAGTGACGACTGCCTTGCCAAGCGCATCGCCATTGGCATCGTTGATGTCGTAAGCCGTGAAAGCATCGACTTCCCAAGGTTCAGACACTTGGATGTCGTCGCTACCCATTACGGCCTTGATGCCAGCAGCCAAATTTTCAGCATTTATTTTCTCTATTTGGGGAGCTGTGACGGCATTCACCGAAGCAAGCACACCCGCTGCAATGATGGCGATGACGGTGAGCACCACCAACATATTTGTTAATGAAGATTTTAGCTTTTCCATACGCTACCCTCCTTTACTTCTTTGCTGGCACTTCGCCAAAACGCTTAGGTTTGAACTTGTTGTTGATGAGCGGCACGAAGGCGTTCATAATGAGGATGGCGAACGACATACCCTCGGGATAGGCACCGTAAGTACGGATGATGACCGTAAGGGCACCGATGGCCACACCATAGATGAGCTGACCGTTCTTGCTCATGGGCGAAGTCACATAGTCGGTAGCCATGAAGATGGCACCTAACAGCAAACCTCCGCTCATCAGTTCTGCCAACGGATTGGCATAAACGGGATTGGCCAAATTGAGAAGACCCGAGAACACAACCACCGTGGCAAGGATGCTGACAGGGATGTGCCAAGTGATGACTTTCTTCACCAACAGGATGATGAAGCCAAGGATGAGTGCTGCCGCACATACTTCACCAAGACAGCCACCCGTATTGCCAAGGAGCATATCTTGGAAAGAAGGAAGTTCTTTCAGCATCTCAGGGTTGCCACTCTTGAAAGCTGCCTTCATAATGGCAAGAGGAGTTGCACCCGTCTCTGCATCCAGATAGGAACCGAAACCCTGTCCTGGTGTTGGCCATGTGGTCATATCGACAGGGAAGGAGATGAGCAGGAATGCACGACCTGCAAGAGCCGGGTTGAAGAGGTTGCAACCCAAACCGCCGAAGGTCATCTTCACCACTCCGATGGCGAAGAGCGCACCCACGATGATAATCCAAGGTTGGATGTTGCTGGGCATGTTGAACGCCAACAAGATACCCGTGAGAATGGCAGAACCGTCGCAGACGGTACACTTGGGGTTCTTCAGCATGAACTTGTTGATGGCCCACTCGAAGAACACACACGAAGCCACCGAAATGGCCGTGGTTATAATCGCACCCACGCCGAAGCTGATGAACGAGCAGAGAAGAGCAGGTACAAGGGCCGCGCATACCCAGTACATGTTCTTCTGCACGGAGTCGCCGCCATGCACGTGAGGTGAAAGTGATACTACTAATTTATTAGCCATAATTCTTTATTTTTTTGCCGCCATCTGACGAGCACGAATATTAGTCATTACTGTTGTTTTACCCATGCGGATGAGGTCGAGCAATGGGCGGTTGGAAGGACAAGTGAACTGGCAAGAGCCACACTCGATGCAGCTGGTGATGTCCTCTGCCTCCACCTTGTCCCACATCTTCTTACCTGAGCAAGTAGCAAGGAGATAAGGTTCGAGACCCATCGGACAGGCACTCACACACTTGGCACAACGGATGCAGGGTTGTGGTTCGCCACGACGAACATCTTTGCCGCTCATGATGAGCACACCCGAAGAACCCTTGCAGATAGGTACATCGGTGTTGACCAATGCTTTACCCATCATAGGGCCACCACCAATCACCTTCACATCTCCGTCAGGCAAACCGCCACATGCTTCTATAAGCTGCGTCATCGGCGTACCCATACGGGTGAGGAAGTTACTGGGCTTCTTGAGTTCTTTACCTGTCACGGTAACAACACGTTCGAAGAGCGGTTTGTTCTTCATAACTGCTTCATAAACAGCGAAAGCCGTACCTACATTCTGGATGATTGCTCCAACAGAGACAGGCAATGCAGGAGGTGCAGGAACCTGACGACGCACTACGGCATCTATCAGCTGCTTCTCACCACCTTGCGGATACTTGGTTTTCAACGGAACGACCTCGATGTTGGGGTGCTGGGCAGCACATTTCTCAGTCATCAACTTGATGGCATCGGGTTTGTTCTCTTCGATACCGATGAAGCCCTTGGTCACTTTGGCTGCCTTCATCAGCAGTTCCACACCAACAAGCACCTCGTCTGCCTTTTCGAGCATCAAACGATGGTCAGCCGTCAAGTATGGCTCACACTCCACAGCGTTGATAATCACCCATTCGGGCTTGAACTGTGGTGGAGGCATCAGCTTCACATGAGTGGGGAAACAAGCACCACCCATACCGACGATGCCAGCATTCTTCACCTTTTCAATAATCGCTTCAGGAGTAAGTTCTGGCTTATCTTTCAATGTGACAAGCTTATCGCTGCGGTCAATGCTCTCTTCCCATTCGTCGCCTTCCACCGTGATGTAAACAGCAGGTTTCTTGTAACCGCTGGCTTCCACCACCGTATCAACCTTGAGCACGGTACCGCTGACGGATGAGAAAATAGAAGTGGACAAGGCTTTCTCCATCGGCTTACCAATCTGAGTACCCACCTTCACCTTGTCGCCTTTCTGCACACATGGAAGAGCAGGTGCCCCGATGTGCTGTCCCATAGGGAAAACAGCCACCTTCGGCAACTCCGCCACTTTGATTGGTTCAGCGGCAGACAGCTTGTTCTCTGCCGGATGAACACCACCTATTCTAAATGTTTTCATTATTCTTTCTATTTAAGGCCAAGCAGAATCAACTGGCTTGGTGGAAGTGGAGCGTCTGTGCGCTTATCTTCAAATTTAACTTCTTTTGCCGCCGGAACGGGGTTACTGATGTCCTTGGGACCTGCCAGAAGAATCTGCTGGCTCGGCATGAGAGGTGCATCATACTTGACCTCAATCGGTTTCCATTCCTTGGCAGGTTTCGCAGGAGCAGCAGGTGCGGCAGCAGTAGCAGTAGCTTTGGCAGCACCAGCAGCAGGTTTAGCAGCAGGCTTGGCAGCACCAGGAATCGGATTGTGCGTGTCCTTACGCTCCACACCCTTGATGCTGACAGAAGCGATGGCACCACGAGGACAAGCCTCGAAGCAAGCACCACAAAGCACACAGGCATCGGGGTTGATGTAAGCCACATTGTTGCCCACATGCACAGCATCGCTACCGCAAGCGTTCTGACACTTCTTGCAAGCGATACAAGAGCTGGCACAAATCTTCATGGCCTCAGCACCTTTGTCCATGTTCATACAAATCACCACAAAAGCATCCTTGTTGGCACCACTTACCGTGCGCACCTCCATAATGCCACGCGGACAAGCCTTCTGACAGGCACCGCAAGCCGTACACTTCTCAGCGTCCACCTCTGGCAAACCCGTCTTGGGGTTCATGTGAAGAGCGTCAAACTGGCAAGCAGCCACACAATCCCCACAACCCAGACAGCCGTAAGAGCATTGCGTCTCGCCCATGCAGGCGGTGTTGGCCACACGGCAACTCTTCACGCCATCGTAAACGCGCAAATGAGGACGTTTCTCACACGTTCCGTTGCATCGCACAATAGCCAGCTTAGGAGCTGCCGCAGCAACTTCCATGCCCAAGATTCCCGCAATCTTCTCCATGCACTCAGCACCGCCAACAGGACAGTTCAGTCCTTCGAGCGAACCTGCATCAGCCGCCTTCACACAAGCCGCAGCCATACCGCCGCATCCTGGGAAGCCGCATCCGCCACAGTTCGCACCAGGCAACGCTTCAAGCACTTGACCGATTCGGGGATCTTCTTTTACTGCAAACCGCTTTGACACGACATAAAGCAGCAACGCCAAAGCGAAGCCAAGTACAGCCAAAGCAATGACAGCAATTAGAATTACTTGAAAATCCATAAAAGTGTTATTTAGTTAGTATGTAAGTTTCCGAATTTGTTCGTTTTTAAGTTCTTAAGAACATTAATCATTTATCATTTAACATCTATCATTTAGCGAAGCGCCCTTCTCTATCCAAAAGGCAAACTTCTTCGCCATCTTATCCCTACACATATATAATATATAGAAATAGACAGCCAAAATGCCCGCTAAAATGCCCACTGAGGTCAACTCCGTCAACCCCAGAAGAACCATGGCCACCAACATCCATACAGCTATTATCAGCACAGGAACGCCAAAAGCCAATCGCACAGCCGTCTTCCCCATGCTCAAAGCTCCACACACTTTCACCTCTTCTCCTATCTTGTATTTCTCAGCCGCACCAACCTCATACACATCGATGAGTTTTTCCTTGCTTTCACTCGACGAACACAACGAACGCGCCTTGCATCCGCTGCACGCCGCCAACTGAACAATATTCACCCGCACATGGTCGCCCTCGACTGTTTCCACCACACCTTGATGCGCTATGCTCTCTGTCCTCATGTTAATAGTTATCTGTGGTTTTGTCACCTACTCGCCAGTTTTACTGACATTTTGCAAAGTATAGATTACAACTAAACATTGCAAATGTACTAAAATAAACAATAGAACGAAAAGGAAAACCGAAAAAAAAGCCAAAAAAACGAAAAGATTTTCTAAAAAGATTAAAAATGAAATAAAAAAGCCGTAACTTTGCACCGCTGTTACGAGATAACAGCATAGTTCACGTCGTCACGAGATGGCGACATAATCATTAATTATTAAACATTTTCATTACAAAATGGCAACAAGAATTCGTTTGCAGCGTCACGGTCGTAAGAACTACGCTTTCTACAGCATTGTGGCAGCACATGCACAGGCACCACGTGATGGTCGCTTCATTGAGAAAATCGGTACTTACAACCCCAACACCGACCCTGCAACCATTGATTTGAACTTTGAGCGCGCACTCTATTGGGTGCTTGTAGGTGCTCAGCCAACTGACACAGTTCGCAACATTCTCTCGGAAGAAGGCGTTTACCTGAAGAAGCACCTCCTTGGTGGTGTGAAGAAGGGAGCTTTCGACGAAGCTACAGCCGATGCTAAATTCGAGGCTTGGAAGAAAGAGAAGGAAGCTAAGGCACAGAAGACTGCTGACAAGAAGGCTGCTGATAAAGCTGCCAACAAGAAGGCACGTCTTGAAGCTGAGAAGAAGGTGAACGAGGCAGTTGCAGCTAAGATTGCCGAGAAGAAGGCCGCAGCCGCCGCTGCTCTGGCTGAAGCTGAAGCTCCTGCTGCTGAAGAAGCACCAGCCGAAGCATAATCCAAACAAGATTCTGCAATAGGAAAAAGAGGTCATGTCATTACGACGTGACCTCTTTCTTTTTTTAAGCCCATTTTTCACTTCTTCTTTTTCAATCTCCAATGTCCAGCATGAATACCGACCTTTATCTCCATATCGTAAGCACGACCAAGGTTTGCTTTTACATTGTAGCCGATATAGAAAGGCCGGAAGAAGCTGGGATAGTAACGGATGCCTATCGTCTCGTAAATAGCTGGTTCCGATTCACCCTGAATCCAACCATGTTGACGGAACAGATAAGTGCCCAACGACATAGCTAACGACAGATGCTTGTAGAAAACTTCGTGGTGAGCAGCAATACCCAAAACATGCTTGCTATGAGAATAGTTCTTCTCCAAACCGATTTCTTTTTCTATCATGGCAGAACGAGGTGTATAACCCGCAAAGGTGTATTCCAATCCCAAACCCGACGCATGAACTTGATTATATCGGAACATGGGTACAAGTTCCGCACTCCACACGGTATGCAACCCTAACTTTCCGTCGTGATACCCCGGGGCACCTTCCGGAAGATAGTCACGGTGCAACAACCACTCCTCATACAGCGTTCGGAATCCCACAGAACCATCAATATCCAAATACATGAAAGACTCAAACGGTTTCCTGTTGAAAGCCTGCAAACGTGCCAGACGTTGCTCGAATGTCAATCCACGGTCGCCATTGGGTCGATTCAAGTCACACCTTCCCCGCATCGTCACCCCGTATGAGTTGGAACCTTTGTTCGGACGGTCAGTCGCTCCATTCGACACATGCTTATATTCTAATCCGATGCTCAGCTCCGTTTGTGGCGTGACACGATACCCAGCATAAACACCAAATCCGAAATAAAGGGACAAGTGCTGACCTATCATGTCATTATCCAAATTACTATGGGCTTCGTATGGACGCGAACAATAAGTCAAGCCATTTTCCAAGCCATAACCAAACGACCATTTTCGGTTGCGGTAGATGTCACGACGGAAACCCACGTATGCCGTCCACACATAACCTACCCTCGACTGATAGGGAGTGTCCCCCGTATGCAAACGAGTGTGACTGTAGTCGAGCAGCTGCACGCCTGCTTCCAGCGTGGGGAACCCAAACACGCGGTCATAAACACTGATGGCTGTGTCCAAAGGATTAGCTTGCCAATCGAAGTAAAGCCCGTAGTTGCTACCCCACCCTCTCTTCACCAACTTTTCGCCACGCATCTCGATGTTCAGCAGGTGGTTGATGCCTGCCGAACCACCCACAGAATAAAGGAACTTGGGTGCAGAGCCAACAATAACAGAATCAGCGTCTTCTGCGTATGACGGAACAAAAGACACTGATACCATCAACAGAAACAACAATTTCCTTGCTAGCTCACCCATCAAACACAACTCACTCGGCAGAGAAATCCTTAATGCGTTGTTCTTCTTCCAGTTTGCAGACAAGAAGCGTGTTTCCCTTCTCTGCCACGATGTAGCCATCCAAGCCTTGTATAACCACACGTTTCTCTTCAGTTGTGTGGACAACACAGTTGCTCGAATCAAACAGTTTCACGTTCTCGCCAATCACGGCATTACCCTTCTTGTCCTTCTCGGCCAAGGTGTGCAGCGAACCCCATGTACCCACATCACTCCATCCGAAGTCAGCAGGGAACACGAAGATTTCGTCTGCCCGTTCCATCACGGCATAGTCGATGGAGATGCTCTCGCAAAGCGGGAACTTCAAGTCTATCATTGCTTGTTCTTGGCTTGTGCCATACACAGGAAGCAAGTCCTCAAAGATACGAGAAATCTCTGGCTCATAAATACGCAAAGAGTTCACAATCGTGCTCACATTCCAGATGAAGATGCCCGAGTTCCAGAAAAACTCCTTATTTTTCAGATACTTTTTCGCGGTGTCGAGATCAGGCTTCTCCTTAAACGAATCCACACGGAAAATCTCCTTGTTGCGAAGTGAGGGTTCCTGCAAGTCTGCCTGGATATATCCATAACCCGTCTCAGGGCGTGTAGGATTCATGCCCAAAGTCACAATCGCATCCGTCTCAGCAGTGAACTTCAAAGCCGATTCGACGACACGCTGAAACTCCACCACATCCGTCACCAAGTGGTCAGACGGCGTAATAACCAAATTTGCCTTTGGATTCTTCGCCTTGATACGCCAACTCACGTAAGCAATACATGGAGCGGTGTTGCGACGACATGGTTCAAGCAAAATATTCCCCCTTGGAATATCGGGCAACTGTTCTGCCACGATGTCGGCATACTTCTGTGAGGTGACCACCCACACATTTTCAGGAGCTATCATCCCCTTGAAACGGTCGTAAGTCATCTGGATGAAAGTGCGCCCTGTCCCAAAAACATCAATAAACTGCTTTGGATAATCGGTGGTGCTCATAGGCCAAAAGCGGCTCCCCACACCGCCAGCCATAATGACCAAATTGTTGTTGGGATTCAATGTTGTACTCATACTAATCAACCAAGTTAAAATTACCTTAAATGCTATTGAAAGTACAAAGGTAGCGAGTATTTCGAGAAAAAACACTCACTTTTCTAAAAAAATGCTAAAAAATGTTCTTGGGGAACGAATAAAAGCCTAATTTTGTATTTTTCAACCTCAAAATCTTATAAAGATTACAAAACTAAACAACCAAACCACCAAACAACTAAATAATGACCCTCATCGCAGACAGCGGCTCCACCAAGACAGCTTGGTGTACCATCGAAGACAGCACACAAGTGATATACACCCAAGGCATCAACCCTTTCCAACAAGACGAAGACACCATCTGTACCGTTCTGCAACATGAACTGCTCCCCACTTTGGGACAAACGACAGAACCCATCCATACCATCCATTTTTATGGAGCCGGATGCACCCCCGAAAAAGCCCCCGTTGTGGCAAATGCACTTCGTCGGACAATCAGCACCCGAGCTGACATCCATGTGGAATGCGACATGCTCGGAGCTGCCCGAAGCGTATGCCAACAGCAAGCCGGCATCGTCTGCATCCTTGGCACAGGCAGCAACTCCTGCTTTTACGACGGACAGACACTCCACAGCGGCAACCCAGCACTTGGCTACATCCTCGGCGACGAAGGAAGTGGTGCTTACATCGGCAAACGACTCGTGGGCGACATACTCAAACGGCAGCTGCCCGACGAGGTAGCACAACTTTTCTTCCAAGAGACACAAGAGACACAAGCCACTATCATCCAGAAAGTCTATCGCGCTCCCCTACCCAACCGGTTCTTGGCCTCACTCAGTCCTTTCTGTGCGCGACATCGGCAGCATCCAGCCATCCATGCCCTTCTCCTCGACTGCTTCAAGCAGTTCTTCCAACGCAACATCCTCTCCGCTCCATGGAGCGACGAGGCGAAACAACTGCCCATCCACTTTGTCGGCAGCATCGCCCACCACTATCACGACGAACTGCACGAAGCTGCCACTCTCTACGACTATCGTATCGGCAACATTGTGCAGTCGCCTCTGCAAGGACTGGTGCAATACCACCAGTAAGAACGTCCACATCAAGTACACGTATCTAACGCATCGCACCCGTCGGGTACGGTTTGCCGCACCCGTCGGGTGCGACTCACCGTACCCGACGGGTGCGATTTTGGAGTCACGTGTGTGCTTGTAAAGATTACACTTTGATTGATTAGAAGCAAGGGGCAAGAAGTATGCTCAAGCTTTCTTGGCAGCGGCCTTTTTAGGTGCGGCCTTCTTGGCTGGCTTCTTCTCCTCCAACTCCGTAGGGTTATACTTCTCCAGCTTCTTACGGAGTCGTTCGATTTCCTTGTCTTTGGCAGCGAGTTCGTCACCCTGGTTCTTAATCATGGTGATGAGACCGTCAATCTCCTCGTTGTCGGCACCGCCATAGAGGCTGTTCACACGAGCAATGAAGTCACCAAGGATGTTCATGTAGTTGGTGAACGCATCGTAAGGACTGTCGTAGATGCCACGATACTGATAACCAGGCTTGGTGGTCATGAAGCGGAAGTTGTTGGATGCCTGCAGCGAATCCCAGTCTTTCTGGATACGGCGGTCGCCACACACACGCACGCGGTCAGCGATGCTGTAGAGTTTGTGGAAGGCTTCACGCTGCATCACATTACCGAGCCAGCAAGAAGTGTCGCGCTCTTCGTCCACCCATGAGATGTTGTAAGGCACCTCGATGGCTCCTACGCTCTCTTCGGCGCAAAGCTCTGAAGGCAAAGCGAAACCGATGCCGCGCTGCTTGGCGAGACTTGGGATGGCCTTCATAAATTCGAGGATGTTGCTGGACAGCGGATGGAAGATACCGAAAGTAACCAATTCTCCAAAAATGTTGATGACATTCTCACCCTCTGGTGTGCCAGCCACCCAGTCAAGCCACTTGTCGGCAAAGAGGGGGAATTCTGACCAATCTTGACGTGAGAAGCGTTCGGTGATGTCTTCGGAAAGCTTGATGTCACGAAGGAGCAACTTGAGACGAGGGTCGGTGGCACAATGGTAGATGTAGTGTGGCGACTTCCAGCCGAGCACTTGCTTAGCACCCTCGGTAATCATGCCCTTGAAGCCCAAGGCAGCCACCTGTGCGCCGATGTCGTCGTTGTAGATGAGGGATGAGTTGCGGAACACTTTCGGACGTTTGCCAAAGAGCCCTTTGATGGTGTCGCTCATGCGCTTCACTTCTGCGGCAAAGCTCTCTTCATTGGCGAGGGAAGCGAGGCCGTGGCTATAGGGTTCGCAAAGGAATTCCACCTGACCTGTCTTGTTGATTTCCTGCAAAAGGTCGATGACTTGTGGAGCGTGCAACTCCAGCTGTTCCAAGCCGCAACCCGAGAGGGAGAATGCCACCTTGAATTCTGGGTTCTCCTTGCACATCTGGATGAGTGTCTGCAGTGCGGGCACATAGCTACGCTCTGCTATATCGTTGATGGAGCGTTCGTTCTCATAGTCGTCGTAGTAGTAGTGGTCGCGACCGATGTCGAAGAAACGATAACGCTTGAGATGGATAATCTGATGAATCTCAAAATAAAAACAAATTCTTTTCATATTTTATGCGGTTTTAAGGTTTTGCGGTTTTAAGGTTTTGCGGTTGGTCCAATGACCATACAACCGTATAACCGTACAACCGTATAACCGATTAATGTTTTAGTGAATAAACCCTCCGTTGTAGATGCACTCGTCGTAGAGCTTACGGATGCGATGTCCTACTTTCACCCATGTGATTTCAGCCACTTCCTTGAGACCTTCGTCACGCAGATAGGTATGCAAACCCTCGTTGGTGCAGAGGGAGTAGATGGCATCAGCCATGGCATTGATGTCCCAATAATCGACCTTGATGACCTTATCGAGAATCTCGCCGCATCCCGACTGCTTGGAAATGATAGAGGGGGTGCCACACTGCATGGCTTCAAGCGGTGCGATACCGAACGGCTCCGAAACGGATGGCATGACAAACACGTCGCTGGCCTTGTAACACTCATACACTTCTTTACCACGCTGGAAACCAGGGAAGTGAACACGGTCGGCGATGCCCTTAGCAGCTGCCAAATCGACCATCTCCCAGTATTTGTCGCCCGAACCGGCAAAGCAGAAACGAATGTTCTTTGAACGCTGGCACACCAAGTCGGCTGCCTCGATGAAGTATTCAGGGCCTTTCTGCATGGTGATACGTCCGAGGAAGGTAACGACTTTTTCCTTGCCGTGGTCAACACGTGGAATGTCAAGATATTCCTGTGGCAACGGATACACAGCATTGTGCATAGCGAAGCACTTACGTGGGTCTTGATGGTATTCACGTATCACGGTTTGGCGTGTCAGTTCAGACACACACATGATGCAGTCGGCATAGTCCATTCCGTTCTTCTCAATCGAGTAAACGGTGGGGTTCACCTTACCACGTGAACGGTCGAAATCGGTAGCGTGGACATGGATGCACAACGGCTTCCCACTCACCATCTTGGCATGTACACCTGCTGGATAGGTGAGCCAGTCGTGTGCATGGATGATGTCGAACTGCTCTGAACGTGCCACCACACCTGCGATGATGGAGAAATTGTTGATTTCGTCGTGCAGATTGCCTGGATAGCCACCAGCAAACTCCATACATCCCATGTCGTTGACATTCATGTAGGAGAAGTCAGCATAAATATGGTCGCGGAAATTGTAATACTCTTCTGGAGTCATGTAGCTTGGCACACGACTCTTCACATAGTCGTAGTTATGGTCGCGATACACAATAGGCACCTGGTTCATGCCTATGATGCGCAAGAACTTCTCTTCGTCGCCGCATGGCTTAGGAAGACAGAATGTGATTTCAGCATCTGGCTGACCTTCCACCATTCCCTTGGTGATGCCGTATGAAGCTACTGCCAGTCCGCCATAAATCTTAGGTGGGAATTCCCAACCGAACATTAAAACTTTCATATTCTCTTGTCCTCCTTCCTTTAATAATTATAGAATTTAGAGAGCACCTTGTTGACACGAAGCACAGCTGCCACATTCATAGCGAACGAAAGGGCACCACGTCCGTGGAATGGCGGGTTGCCATCGAACAGCTCTGGAAGTGTGCCTATACAATGATAGAACATCTCTTCTTCCAATCCGATGAAGCAACGGTCAATCCACGAGAGTCCACTTTGTTTGTAAACTTTCAAACAAGTCTCCAGATAGAAGCCCGACAACCAAGGCCAAACGGTTCCCTGATGGTAGGCTGCATCACGCTGCATCTGTCCACCTGCATAAATGGGGTTGTAGCCTCCCGACTTCGGAGACAACGAACGCATTCCCTTGGGTGTGAGCAACTCCTTTGTGCAAATGTCGAATATCTTTTTCCGTTCGGGGGTGGTCAAAGGACTGTATTCCAACGAGGAAGCGATGAGCATGTTAGGACGAACAGACCAAGAAATAAAGCCATCGTCAACGTAGTCAAGCAGATAGCCATGCTCGTTCAGGAAGACTTCCTTGAAGGAACGTCCAGACGCTTCAGCCAATTGAGTGTACTCGGCTGCTTCTGCATGACGACCTGCTGCCATCAGCATTTCGGCGTTGAACAGGAGCGCATTGTACCAAAGAGCATTGATTTCAACAACGTAACCAGAACGAGGCACAACTGGACGACCGTTCACTTCTGAGTTCATCCATGTCACAGCATGGTTGCGTCCGTCGGTATAAAGGAGTCCATTGTCATGCAACGTCAAGTTGGGATGTTTTCCCTCCTTAATGTAACACAATATTCGGTTGACCAATTGGCCGTATTTCTCACGAGCGGCATCGGGGTTGACCAGTCGAGCGTACTGGTGGATGCACCACACAGCCCAAAGTAGCACATCGGGCTTGTCCATCTCGTACATCATAACCGAAGATTCCTTACCGCCGATGAAGTCGTAGATGGCTCGTTCAGCAGTCTTCATCACTTTCTCGTAATATTCCACCTCGTCGATAGCCAACGTGAGACCAGGCAGAGATACGAACATATCGCGGGCACGGCACTTGAACCAAGGATAGCCAGCAATAATGTAGGTCTCGCCATCTTTCTCGTAGTGGAACTGATGTGCTGCATTGACCAGACATGACTGGAAATTGGTGCGCGGCACATGCACTTCGTACTCATGATCGAAGATTTTCTTGAGTTGGTTGGTCTTCAACTCGCTCAGACCTGCTGCAAAGACTACGCTTTCGCCTTTCTTGATGTTGAACTCAAAGTAGCCTGGCACGTAGAGGTCTTCGATATAGTCGTAACCCAACTCTTGCTCTTGATAGTACTCGATACCGTGATACCAGTTTGGCTCGAAGATGAATTCATTCTTCTTGTTAAGCTGCATCATCAGTTCGGGATAGCCCTCGTACATGCTTGTCTTGATGCCGTTGTCAATTACCTGGTACTCACGGTTTGCACCCGAATTTTCGTGTGTGCATTGTCCCACACTACGGAAAGCGAGGAAGGGACGCAGACGCAAGGTGGTCACTGAATGAGCATCAAGAAGCGTGTAACGAATGAGGATGCGGTTCTCGAAGTGTTGGAAAACCTTCTCCTTTTTCAGTATCACACCGCCCACACGGTAGATGGTTGTCGGAATCCTATCCCATTCACACGAACGAATGTACTTATGCCCATTAGGACTATAGACATTGCCCGAATACTTGTGAAGCCCCAGATTGAACTGGGCACCATGCTGAATGACTGTTTCATCCAGTGATGAGAGAAGCACATGGTTTTCATCATCAAGCTGTGGAACAGGAACAACCAATAAACCGTGATATTTACGCGTATTGCAGTCAACAATAGACGAGCAAGAATACGCACCTGATCTGTTTGTACGCAGTATCTCTTTGGGCAAAGACTCCTGCAGGTTAGACATCAGGGTTTTGTCAAAACGTAAATAACTCATAGTTGTATTTTAAGGTATTATTGCTTTTCCGGATTTAGTTGTTAGTATTTAATTTGCCAAATTTAGGGATTATTTTTTTTGTGACCAACCTTTAAGGGATTTTTTTTCGAAAAATTTCACGAAACGCCCCTTAAAAGGCCAAAAACATGCTAAAAAGCAGAAAATCGGAGAAAAGTTTTGTTTAATTTGCAACTTGTGTGTAACTTTGCATCCCGAAAACTCAATAAGATTAATGAAAAGAAAGGATTCCAAGTTTTTGGCTGAAAATATGGACAGCCTTCACGATATTTTGCAGTTGCTGACAACCAAACAGCAGGAGGAATTGAGGAGGAACATGTCGGTTCAACTGTTCAAAAAAAACGAAACGCTATATCAGGAAGGAGAAGTGCCACAGATGTTCCATTGCCTCATTAGTGGGAAGGTAAAAATCTATAAAGATGGCATAGGGGGAAGAACACAGATTATCCGTGTGGTGAAGCCTGTGGAATACTTTGGCTACCGCGCTTATTTCGCCAACCAAAATTATGTCACTTCGGCGGCTGCATTCGAGACAAGCACCGTATGCTTGATTCCCAATGAACTGATGGAAAAATGGGTGATGGAAAACAGTGATTTGGCACTATACATCATCAAGCTTTTGGCCGTGGAAGTGGGAAACTCTGACCAACGCACCGTCAATCTCACCCAAAAGCATATCCGTGGCCGTTTAGCTGAATCACTCATTTTCTTGCGCGACAATTATGGATTGGAAGAAGACGGCGCGACCCTCTCCATTTACTTATCAAGAGAAGACTTGGCCAATTTGTCTAATATGACCACGTCGAATGCCATACGCACACTGTCTGCTTTTGCACAGGAAAAAATTATCGCCATCGATGGAAAGAAAATAAAGATTATCGATGGCGAAAGCTTGGAGAAAATCAATAAGATTGGATAGTTGACGATTGTCAATGGATAAGCGGCACGATGAAGTTGAGGGCATCAGCTTCGATGCTGAGACGCATGGGTGCAGGCTGCTTTGCCTGTAACACCATGCCATCCAAAGAGACAAGTGCCTTATCCACATCTTTCACCATGATTTGGCGGGCACGATAGGGATAAACATTTTTGTAGTTGAGAAAGCGTCCTTTACCCAACAACCAAAAGCCTTCGAATAATTGCCACCATTTCGGACGGGTAATGAGTGACATGTCAAGCAACCCATTGTAAGGAACAGCATTGGGGGTCTGTCCGTAGCCATGACAGTTACCGATACATGCCGACATATATTTCCCCGTCACTTCTTCCGTTTCAATCTGGAAAGACAAATTAAACTGTTTACGCTCAAAAATACGGCTAATCAAAGCTGGTATCACGGACAGTTTCCTTGAACCGATAATCTGCACTGCATCGTTGGTCGTCTTGATGAGTCGGGCACCTAAACCAATATTCACACAATTAAGGAAGTAACGACGTTGCGGAATGTTATCGTCTTGATAGGTACATACCCCCACATCCACTTTACGAACATTGTGAGCGATGATGCCGTCTATCACCATTTTATAGTCATTCACCGATACACCCCAGAAACGAGAAAAATCGTTTCCTATGCCATTCGGTATCAACGCAAAGGCAAAATCTTCAGGCAACGATGCACGTTGCTCCATCAAAGCATTGACTGCACAGTTGAGCGAACCGTCTCCTCCCACCACCGCAATGGTGTGATACCCATTCTCACACAACATCTTCGTCAATCGTTCCACCGAACCAAACGCCTCCGCCTGTACAAAGTCATACAGCACACCCTTCTGCTCCATGTACTTGCGAATGAGTGTCCAACGTTTCTGCGAATGGTCCAATCCTACATGAGGGCTATATATTACGCCAATGCGGTTTGTTTCTGCCATAATTCTTTCACTTTTTCTATACGTTCTTCAACAGGAGTATCCACACTCAGCCAATGAATCTTGATACCCCGACGTTCTTCCATCCCCCGAAACCACGTCATCTGCCGCTTGGCAAACTGATGGATGGCTATTTCGAGGAGTGAAACCATCTCTTCATACTGGAGCTGTCCGAGCAGATAGAGGGTCACATATTTATATTCAAGTCCGTAACGGATAAGACGTTCCGTCGAAACTCCCCTATCTATCAAGCCTCGCACTTCCTCCACCATGCCTTCTTCCAAACGTGCCCTTAGTCGTCGGCTGATTTTCTCGCGCCGAGCATCGCGACTGATGTCCAATCCAATGATGAGTGAACTGAACTCCGGAAATTTCCCTTCATCAAACTCGTATGCCTTCACCACGCTCTCGATATACATACCCGTACCGCCACAGAGAATGGGCAATTTGCCCCTCCCCTGAATGTCGGCATACGCATCGAGAAAACCCTTTCGCCATTCATACACATTATATCGCGTACCAGCATCAGCCACATCAATCAGATGGTAAGGGATGTCCTTCTCCTTCACATGATAATCAACCAAATCCTTTCCCGTCCCTATGTCCATGCCCCTATACACCTGCCGACTGTCGGCACTGATAATCTCGCCGTCCATGTCATACGCCAAGTATGCGGCAAAAGTTGTTTTGCCACACGCTGTTGGTCCTAATATAACGAGCAGGTCTTTCAAATCGCCAAACTTAAAAACTCAAGAACTTAGAAAGTTAAATCGACAACTCATCAAGCACCCGAATGAGTGTTTTGTTCATGGCTTTGTCTGAACGGATGGCATCGGAAAAAGGTATGTACACAACCTCGTCATTGCGGATGCCTATCATCACATTACGCTGACCGTCCAAGATGGCATCAATGACTCCGGCACCCAGTCGGCTCGCCAGAATGCGGTCGCGGGCAGATGGGGAACCACCACGCTGCAAGTGGCCAAGAATGGACACACGCACATCATACTGAGGGTATTCCTTCTTCACACGGTCGGCATAGAACATAGCACCACACTTAGGACTTTCACTCACAATGACGATGCTGGAGTTCTTGCTTTTGCGAATGCCACGACCGATAAAGTGCTCCAGCTGGTCAGCATCGGTGCTGTCTTCGGGAATGATGGCCGCCTCAGCACCACTAGCGATAGCACTGTTCTGTGCCAGAAATCCTGCGTCACGCCCCATCACCTCCACAAAGAAGATGCGTTCGTGAGAGTTGGCGGTGTCACGAATCTTGTCCACACACTCCACGATGGTGTTCAACGTAGTGTCATAGCCAATCGTCAGATCGGTGCCATAGAGGTCGTTGTCGATGGTGCCAGGAAGACCGATGCAGGGCACATCATACTCTTGCGCAAAGATGCGGGCACCCGTCAGCGACCCATTACCACCGATGACCACCAAGGCATCGATGCCTTCCCGTTGCATCGTTTCGTATGCCTGTTTACGTCCTTCGGGAGTCATAAACGCCTTACTGCGGGCACTCCTCAAGATAGTGCCTCCCCGTGCGACAATGTTGCTCACACTCTCAGTGGTGAATGTCTTAACTTCTCCATTCACCAACCCATCATAGCCACGATAGATGCCCTTCACCGTGAAACCCTTGCAAATGGCAGTACGAGTGACGGCACGGATGGCCGCATTCATGCCAGGAGAGTCACCCCCCGACGTGAGAATACCGATACAATTAATCTTCGCCATATCTCTTTGTTTTTGTTTGTTTTTTCATGGATAATAAAAGAATAAGGAGCTTCAATGTATGAGCCAAAACACACCGAGTCCCACCAACCACGCCACAAGGGCACGCCAGAGGTAATGCCGGATATACCACTTGAAACGAATACGCTCCACCTCCAACACCGCCTGACCAGCCATCGTACCGATGAACAGCAGACAACCGCCACAGGCACAACAGAAGGAGAGCAACTGCCAATAGACACCATTCTGCACGAACGCTGAGGTAGAATCGGCCACCGTGTCGAGCGGAAACAGATTCATGCCCGTCATCATCAGCGGCACATTGTCCATCACGGTAGAAAGAAGTCCCAGTGCAATACCATACACATATACATTATTTATATATGTCTCCAACCAGTGCCCCACGAAGTCCAATGCCCCACACTCTGCGATGGCACCAATACAAAGGGTGATGCCCAAAAAGTAGAGGATAAGGCGCATACCGATGAACTCAGTGGTACGGAAATAATGGCGCTGCACCATCAGCACATTACCGTTGCGTTCCAGATTGCACAGTCCTTCCACTGCCCAGATGAGTGCCAGTACCGACAACGCCCCGAGGAAAGGAGGCAACTTGGTGATGTAGTGGAACGAAGGGATGAACCACAGCCCCGCAATACCCAACACCAAGAGCATCACCTTCTGCCAAGCGGGCAACAGGGAGTCATCGCCATTGTAGCGAGACAGGATGGAAAACAGCTCCACGCGCCCATGAAGTTTCATGCCAATCAACAAGTTGAACACACACAGGCTAACGAAGGAGGGCAAGAACAACCCAGCTGCGTAGGCCGACGGAGTAATCAGGCCACGCACCCAAAGCATCACCGACGTCATGTCGCCAATGGCGGTGAAACATCCGCCCAGACATGCCGCCATCATGATAGTGCAGGCATAGATGACCCGTTGATGGTGATTGCGAACAATCTGCGTGATGATGCTCATCATCAGTACCACCGTCGTGAGATTGTCCACATTGGCTGAAATGGCAAAAGTCAACAACGAGATGACCCACAGGAACATACGGCTGCTCCGCATCCGTAGCCAAGAGATAAGCGAGTCAAACACACCATTGTTGTGCAGCACCTCCACGATGGTGTTGGTGGCAATCAGGAAAAGAATGACGGAACATGCTTCGATGATGTACTTCGTAATGACATTTTCTGCCACGAAATACTTCAAAGCCGTCGTGGTGGATGCCTCTCCACCCAAAAACGCCTGATATTCGGTATTGTGCATCAGCTCCACATATTCCCCACCCCGAAGAAGATACATCACCCACGCAATCACACCACATACCATCGCCACCGTTGCACGGTTGACGTGATGCACCTGCTCCGTACTCATCAGGACAAACCCGACGAACAGCACTGCCACTATAATCAATGTCATCAACAACATAAGTCTTTTTCCGGTTTTGTGGTTATACGGTTTTTATATTCTTTACGGTCTTGCGGTTTTACTGTTTTTACGGTGAGGTCACTTGACCGTATAACCGTACAACCGTAAAACCGCAAGACCGTAAAACACGTTGAGCGGTAGACGGGACTCGAACCCGCGACCCTCGGCTTGGGAAGCCAATGCTCTACCAACTGAGCCACTACCGCATCATTTCAATTGCAAAGGTAAGCGTTTTCTGCGAACCCACCAAATATTTTCACAGAAAAGTGAAAGGCAACGGAGAAAAAACAAAATCATGGTGGGGGGAGGGGAATACAGACAATCCTTTCCTACACGAAATTGTTCGATGACGACACGCATGGGGGATGCTACGGCTTACCGTAGTCCAGTTCGCGGCGCAGGTAGTGGTAGTTGTTCAGCGAGCCACGGAGGTAGAGTTCCGTGTCGAGGTTGTTGAGCAGGTTGTAGTACTCGGAGTCATAGACGGTGCCCAGAGCCTCGTTCACAGTCATACCCTCGTCCTCCATGAGGTAGAAAGCCAGGTCGGCGATGATGCAGTCGATAAGGAACTTCTGTTCTTTGGTTTCGGGTTCGCGCATAGTCGTGTCGTTTTTATAGAGTGATGACTTCCACCTTTCTGAGCAGGCTGACGGCCCGCTCGGTGGCGAAGAAGTGCTGGCTATTGTCCTTCGGGAAGGTGATCTTACTGGCCAGCTGGCGCAGGGTGATGTAGCCCTCCTCGAAGAGGCGGAACTGCGTGGCCATGCTGTCGTTGGCCACGGGACCTATCACGATGTCGTACTGGTGGGTGAAACCGGTGCGGCTGGCGTGGCGGTTGTCGTTGACGAACTTCGCCCAAGCCTCGGTGGGCTTGTCGAACACTTTTATGCGAAGCTTCTGTCGCCGCGCCTCCTCCTCGTCGAACTCATAGACGGTCACCGTGGGTGTCTTGCCCTGCGAGCGGCTGCACTTCGAGAGTGCCATGCGCTCGGCCTGGTGGCGCAGGTGGGTGAGGTAGAAGCCCTGCCCGAAGTCTTTGTCGGGTAGTCCGAGCGAGAGGTCTATCTCGCCTATCTCCTGGTTAGAACCGTGATAGAGTCTCGTCATGCTACATGTCCTCCGTTGCGTTTGCTGATGATGTCGAGTGATTCCAGCGTGTCGGCGGGCGACAGGGTGTGCTCCACGTCGTAGAACTCGTCGAGATAGTCCATCGCCTTGTGACGGCGCAGGTAGCTGTGTGCCTGACGCGGCGTCAGGTTGTGAGCATCGCCGAAGTCGCGGACTATCATCACCGTGTAGGCGATGCGGTTCTTAGCTTCTCGTTTCTCTTCTGTAGCCATAATTCTCGTTGCTTTAATGATTCTGGATGCAAAGCTACATAAAAATATTGATTTATAAGCCTGTCGCAATAAAAAACTTAAATTATTGGAACAAATAAGGGTTTTATAGAGGCAATAACAACACCCCCGACCACTCGGAGGGGAGGGGGCGGGGGTGGAGGTGAGGGATGGAAGATTATTTACCAAGCTAACCACTGGCTGGCACCACTATTGTTGTAGTGGAGTTCCTCATCTGTTCCGTCATCGGAGTTGTCGTCGAGACCACTGGTGCTCGCGCTCTTCGACGAAGCGTTCGTTATCTGATGCTTCAGATCGACCATGAAGATTTGTGCCGTGGGCACCATATATTCTTTCTTTTCCATAATTCGTGCAATTCGTTAAATTCGTTGTTTTACTTGATGATTACTTTCTTTCCGTTCTGGATATAGATGCCCTTCTGCGTCGGCTTGCCATTGACGCGGCGGCCATCCAATGTGTAGATAGCACCGTCTGTGTTGCGCTCGTCAGCCGAGAGACCGATGATGCCCGTCACTTCCTCGTCACCGAAGTCCATGGCGAAGGCACGAGCGTTGTTCACACCGTCAGCCAGTTGGAAGTAGGCACGGAAGCCCTTCATGTAGTCTTCACTGTCAGGATAGGTCAAGGAATTGCCGCCTACAACGAAGAGCTTGTCTTTGCCTTCCGTCAACCAAGTCTTTTCCAGCAGGGGAACGAATGTGGCGTATCCGCCGGTGCCTGTAACATTGTGAATAGTCCAATCTGGAGTGATGTTAGAGAACTCGTTGCCGTCAGCAGCGAGGTTAACGGTAGTCTCGCCGGGGAGCTTGATGAGGTACGGGGTACCAGCTGCGATGGTTGAAGCATTCTCGAAGTAGAGAGTCAGGGTACCGTTAGTAAGTGCAGAGCCAGTGAAAGCCTTCACCTTTACGCCTGTGCCAAATACGGCTGCTGGGTCAGAGATGGTAAAGGGGGCACAGAACGTATTCCAGCCGCCACCACCAGGCAACGTAACCAACGTGCGCTTGAGGAAAACATTGGTCTTCGTGCCGTATTTCGTCTGGTTGTCGGTAGCTTCCTCGTCGAGGCAGTACCACAGCTCCGTACTCACCTCCACGTCGTAGGCGGGCATGTCGAACGTGCCGGAGTACTCGTACTGGCTGTTGGTGGTGCTCCAGCCGCCGGTCATCGTGACATTGCCGGTCTGTGCATTTGCGCCCGTCGTCGCCATGAGCGCGACGAGCAAACTAAGAATTGTCTTTTTCATTGTTGTTTTTATTTACTTTTATTTTTGTTTTTACTTTTATGATGTCGTCCTCCGACGATACTGAGACAAAACGGAACCGCCGGGGCATCCTGTGCAGGATGTCTCGGCGGATATTTTGGCCTTTGGCCGAAATCGCTCACGCTCGGCAATCGATGCAAGCATCATTGCTCTCGTGTACGTTCCGATCCATGTCCTCATACGAGTAGGTGTGGCGGTACTTCTTGGCCACGTTCCGGTAGAACGACCTTATCTTGGCGGCGGTGCGCTTGGTGTACAAATACTTATACTGTTGCATCGTCGTAGATAGCCTTGATGTCCTTCATCGTCATTTCGTAGGCCTCTTCTGGCGTGTACAGTTCCTTGTCCATATCGGCGAACTCCTCGTCTAACGGTGTTGTCGTTATGGGCTTTACGCTGTCGATGAGCATCGTGACAAGCCGCAGTTTCTCGCCATCGTCGAGCTTCTTCGCTTGGTTCCATGCCCTTGTGAAGGGTGTCGCAGTACGTCGTCTTCTTGTTGTCGTTGCTTCCATAATTCTCGTTGTTTATACGTTACGGCTGCAAAGTTACAACAATTTCCCGACATTCCCGCTAAGGAAGGCGATTTTTTATTCTAAGGAGTCTGGGAGTCTGGGAGTTTTTTTCCTTCGGCGCAGCGCGCCGAGACTCCTTTACTCCTTTACTCCTTCACTCCTTAGACAAAAATGTCCGCAGAGGTAAAAATATCCGTTTGTCTCAGTATGTCAAAGATCGATTTAGCGAGTTGTTAGAAGGCGATGATGGGCCGCACTTGGCACTCGGTGGCCTTCGTCACGCCGTCCCAGTCGTGCCACGCGGGAACCCCATTGGACTCGACCCAGATGCGCCATGCCCTTTCGGTGGTGTAGCCCTCGACTTCCGTGGCCGACCAGTAGTTGTTGGGATAGGGGAACGTGCCGCCCGCTGCCGTGATGTAGCCGTACTTCGCGGCGTAGTCGTTAAGGATGGCGTTGCTCATCTCATCCTTCGTGCCCAGCTTCCACGTCTGTCCGCTGACGGCGGGTGTGTAGGCGGCGGCTGCCGTGAAGGCGTCGCTCCACGAGTACTTCGTGGCGAGGTTCTGCAATGCCACCACGATGCCGGTTTCGCCGCTCTTGTAGGTCACCACGCCTGCGGCTGTCACGCCCACGGGCAGTTTGCCCTTCTCTGCCACGGAGTAGGCCAGTCCGTCTGTGCCGACGATGTCACCCACGACCGATGCAGCCAGCGAGTGTGCGATGGCGTATTTGTTCGTCACCGTCACGCTCTTCACCTTGTTCTCGCCCTTGTAGCTGACGGTGACGCTCGTTCCCGCTACGCCAGAGGTGGGGCTGATAGTCCAGCCGTCGTTGTCGTTGCCATCGGCGAAGGTGGCGTTGTAGGTCGGGTCGTACTCAGCCGAGATGGTCACTACGTCGTTGGCCGTCGAGTTGGCGGCGGGCATGGTGAGGGTCGGCGTGTCGGTGGTCTCGCCAGAGAGCGTGCCCTGCGAGGCGGCGTACTGCTTGAACTGGTAGCCGGTGCGGGTCTCGGCGGTGAGGGCGAGGCTGACGGTCTGGCCGCTGCCGCCGTAGAAGGTGGTGGTGCTGCCATCGTTGAAGCTGATGCCGCCGCTATAGACCGTGATGCCGCTGACGTCGTAAGTCGCCGTGGCGTCGCCGCTGATGGCGAGCGTGCTCACATAGTCGCCCGCGCTGATGCTGTGCGCCTGGATGCCCTGGGCGGTGTAGGAGCCGGAGCCGAAGTCAGTGGTGTAGTAGCAATTCGTGATGGTGGGTTCAGAGTCGTTCCATCGGCAGAAGTTGGCATTGCCGTTTTCGCCTTCTGCGCTTGCAATCCACGTCTCGCTGCCCGTTGCCGAGGTGGGGGCGTAGAGGCAGTTGGTGATGGTGACGGTGCCGCTGGGCCTTCTCCAGCCCACGATGCCACCACACGAGGTGGTGCCGTTGGTCGTCAGCAGCTTGCCCGCGAAGGCGCAGCCCGTGACGTTGAGCGACGCACCGTCGTCAACCAGTGACACAAGTCCGCCGTCTGAGGCGTTGCCTTTATAGCTGCTGTTGATGGTAGCGCTGACGAGGCAGTTTGTGACGTTGTTGCCCGTACTGCTGCACCAGGCGGCTATGCCAGCGATGAATCTCTGGTTCGAACTGATGCTGCCAGCCACTTTGAGGTTCTGGATGGTGGCACCGTTAAGCGTACTGAACGGGGCGCACTTCACATCTGCCGTCGTGTTCGAGTACCCCACCGTCAGCGTCTTGCCGTCGCCGTCGAACGTGCCAGTCATCCACGTCGAGACGGTGCCCACGTTGGCGGTCATCTTGAAGTAGTTGCCGCTATAGGTCTCGCCGGCGTTCACTGCCGAGACGAGGTTGTTCCAGTCCGTCGTGCTGGCGATAAGGTAGGGCGATGCCTCGGTGCCTTCGCCCGCGAACATCTGCACGGGGCGGATGGTGAACTGGTAGGTCTTCCTGTCGTAGCCCGTGGCGTTACCCGAGGCTCTGATGGCAAACTCGTAGGCTATGCTCTCGTCCTTTGCGGTCGATGTCCAGTATGCGCCAGCGGTGCCGATGTTGCCGTTGCCGCTGCCGTCCCATCCGGCTGCTGGTACGAAGATATAGACCGAGTGGTCGGTCTTCTTCATGAACTTCGTGCCGTTCACGCCTCCGATGGTGGCCCACTCCTGGTCGGTGTTGTTGATGAGTTCCTGCGCTTCGGTCAGCGTCGGCATGCGCCAGTTGACGCCCCATTGTGCGGTGGCGATGTCGCTGCTATTCCATTCGTAGTAGGTGCCGTAGCCCGTTGCGCTGCCTGCGCCGACGTTACGGTCAGCCCACTTCATGCCGCTGGGCAGTCCGAGGTCGACGGGGGTGCCGGGCTTGAATTCGTCCGTTGTGGTGAAGGTGGCCATGGTGCTCCATTCGGTAGGCTCGTTGTTGTAGATGCCCTGCACCTGCCACTCGTACTTGGTCTCCTGCTCCAGGCCGTCGATGTCTATCGGGCTGGTGACGTTGGTCTTGTTCACCCATTCGCCGGCTTCACCGCAATCGATGGTCATGTCATCGATGTACAGATAATACTTATAGTCAGAATAATAGTTGATGGCCACATACTTGACTCCGTCGGGCAGGTTAAGCTCGAATTTGGTCCAATCTGAACTTGATGTTGATTTTATCTCATTCCCCCAATTATTGTTGAAGTCAGCCACATTGTTGCCCGTAGTGGAATAACCCACTCTAAAGGTTTCTGTGCTACTATTAGAAGATTTATACCAGAACTCAACACTCGTAGCACCGCTCAGTTCGGGCGAAATCAGGTACTGGTTATAATCATCGGCTTTCGAATAGGACGAGAACCTGAAACCGTAGCTACCATTTCTTGTTGCATCGCCGTTTCTACCGAGTTTACCACTGCTGACATTGTTAGCAGTGTTGTTGCTGATGACCGTCCAGTTGGCAGTAAATTCGGCGTTATCTTCGAAGCCCTCGATGATGGAGGGGAAAGGTGTACGGTAGCGCACATTATAGCTGTTCTGCACGCCCGACCAATTCAGGGTGACGGCGTTGGCGTAGATGTCGGTAGTGCTCAGTTCGTATGGAACAGCGTCGTTGGCGAGGGTAGTGAAGGTCACCGTTTTGCTCCACTTCTCGTCGCAGGCGGGGCGTACCTTCACTGTGTAGACGGTCGCTGCATCGAGGCTGGTCAGAGTGTAAGGATTATCTGTTACCTCAACAGTTTCTCCATTGTAGTCAATCACCCATGTCGTGGCAGCACCGTTCTCCCTCCATGTGAGCGTGGCGGCATTGTTGGTCACGCCGGTGGCGGCGAGACCTGTGGGCTTCATGCAGTCACCCATCGCTTCCTTGAGGATGCGTATCTGGTTCTTTGAGTTCGTGGGTGTGCCGCTGGAGGGATTGGTCGGGTCGTAGTTGGTGCCGTCACTCCTTACATACAATGCCTGGTTCGTAGTGGTAGGCGTAAAGGCGTAGAATTCCGTGTTTCTCTTGGAGCCATTCGTGTTGTCGTCGATCATGATGGCCACGTTCTGCTGGCCGTCATAGAAGAATGGCTCGGAGAGCGTGATGGTCGTCCAGTCGTTGTTGGCGAAGCTGACGGTGCCACTGAATACGAGGTCGGCTGCCGTGACGGCAATCCAGTCCGATTGACCACTGAAGCTGCTCTTCGCGGTGCTCACCATATAGATGTCGAGGGTGCGGTTGCATTCAATGGTATTGGGCTTGTAGAAGTCGATGCTCTGGATGAGGCCAGCCGTTCCAAGCTCCTCCACCGTGTAGATCTGCTGCGAGAGCGCATACCCGTAGAAGTTGTTGAAGGGCAGATTTGTCTGGGTGCCTTCTTCCGACCCGATGCGCAGTTTTTCCGAAGGCGTGAAGCTGATGGTGCTACTCCATTTGCTATAGCTTCCGCCGCCGTAGTCGGCCTTCACCCGTGCATAGTATGGGGTCTCTGCGATGAGGCCGGTGAGGTGTGCTGAGGTGGTGTTCACATTCATCGTCTCTGCGCCGGTGAAGTCACTGCTGGTCGCATATTCCACTACCCAGCCCTCGGGATTGCCTTTCGCCTGAGTCCAACTGAGGTCGGCAATGGTGCCGTTGCCCGGGGTCGGGGTTACTGTAAGGTCAGCGGGCTTGTAATAGATGGTGCCGCCGCTCGGTGTATAGGCAAACTTGGTCTTGGGAATGAAATCGCGTTGGATGGTACTCACATTATCAAGCGAAGAAGCATCACTTCCATTTATGCAAGCACCCGTCGCAGTTTCACCAACAAATCTGGCATCCACAGAGTTTCCTTTTCCAATTCCATATATACCAACAAGCAAGTTGCCCCCCTCGTATGTGTATTCATCTGTAAATTCTATTGTCATCGTGCTTCCTGTGGCATCAAGGGTGCCTGTATAGACGGTGGTGGCTCCCTCTGTACCAGAGTAGGCACTAATGGTAGTATAATCCACTTCCTTCATGAACACTTGGAACGTGCCCGTCCAAGCAGAAGATGCCGGCGTGGACAGGTAGAAGGTCATCTCTGTGATAGTGCCTCCTCCCATGGCACTAAGTTGGCCGGCAGGGATGACAAATTCGTTTTTCTGATAGTAATTCGCAGCAGTGCCATTTACAGGAAAGTATAGATTAGAACCTGTTGCGTTTTCATACACGGTGAGCGTATAGGCATTCGTGGGCGTGAAGCTGACTGTATTGCTCCATTTGCTATAGTTCCCGCCGCCGTAGTCGGCCTTCACACGTGCATAGTATGTGGTCTCAGCGGTGAGGCCGGTGAGTTGAGTTGATGCCGTTCCGCTCACATTCTTTGTCGGAGCACCAGTGAAGTCGCTGCTCGTTGAATATTCCACGACCCAACCCTCGGGTGAACCATTCGCCTGGATCCAGCTGAGGTCGGCAATGGTGCCATTGCCCGGAGTGAGGGTTGCAGTAAGATCCTTGGGCTTGGGATATGTGCCATCTTCATAGGTGAAGGTGGTCTTGGGGATGAAGTCTTCCCGATTGGCCGTAACTGCGGCCAAACTGGTACTACTATTTCCAAAAGCAACAGCTCCAGCGACATCTTGGCCATAGAACTTGGAAATTATATAGTTGCCCGTTTCGGTGTTCTCCATGCCGATGAGCAAGTTGCCGCCGTTGTAGGTGTAGGGCGTGGTGAACGTGATGGTGAGCGTGCCGTCACCAGCAATGCTCAATGTTCCCGTATAGACGATACCGCTCTTTGTTTCAAAAGTCGGAGTTGAGTTGAAGGTCGTGTAGCCGACTTCCTTCAGATAGACATCAACGTTGCAGGTCGATGTGTAATTAGTGGTGCTTGAGTAGTACTTTAGAGCCGTAATGATCTTGCCGTTCATGGCCTCAAGATTGGCGGCAGGAATGATGTACTGGCTCCTTGTGTAATAGTCGAACGCGTACATGTACGCAGGGGAATAAACGCGCGATCCTGTCCCGTCATACACGGTGAGTGTCTTCTGCGCCCACGCCCCCTGCGTCACAGTCATGAGCAGCAGGGCAAGGATTGATAGAATTTTTGTTTTCATATTGTTGAATGATAGAATTAAATTGATTTGTAATGTTTATAAACTGTCGAGGGGGATGAGCTGGTACTCCTTCTCCACGTCCACGTCGTCGGTGGGCTTCACCAGCACGCCCTTGAGGGCGAGGCAGAGGCCGCCGGCCTTCTGGGCCTTCTTGTCGGTGGAGAGGATGCGCGTGGGCTGGTCGGGGTCGATGGTCAGGGGGGCCTTGCCGTCCTCGATGAGTCGCGCCCACATCGTTCCGCTTCCTACTATGAGGGCGCATAGCAGGAGCATTGTTTTGAGTAAAGTTTTTTTAACCATCTTTGAATTAGATTTTTTAATTGTTTATAAAATATGTAATTGTAATATGCTTGGGAAACCCCGTTAAGGGATAAAAACAATGCGGCTTCCCTTGCACGGATGCATGGAAAGCCACAAATATTCTTTATCGCGCGGACCCGCACGATTTTCAATTTTGAAGAATGTATAAGTGTTATTAGTACACGGGAGAGAGAGAGAGAGAGAGAGAGAGAGTAAACAAATTTCCGACACCACCAAACATCCGACCAACTATTTGCTGGCCGTTAACATAGTTTACGATATGTCCCTGTCTCGGTGTCATCGTCGGTAGTTTAGTATTGCATCATTGCCTTGAAGTCGGCAACCTTCATAATTCTGGTCTCGTGGTACTGGCCGAGGTCGGTAAGGTCGGCATCGCCGCTGACGATGTAGTCGGCGCCGATGGTTTCGGCCAGCGAAAGGAGGTAGAGATCTTTGGGATCTCGAATGGCTGTGGCCGGAGCTTCGGTGCGGATGATAGCGAACTGGCAGAAGGCATTGATGATGGCCAGCAGGTCGTCGATGTCGGCCTGGGTGACGTACTTGCGTATCTTGTCGCGCGTAGCCACATCACGGATTTCCTCTATGAGGCGGGCGCAGACATAGACATCGAAGCGCATGTCGGTGAGCATCCGGCGCACCAGCTGCGTCTGATGGCCAATGAGGAAAGAAATCCAGAGGTTGGTGTCGATGATGACCTTCATACTCTACTTGGCATATCTTACTGCTCCGACTTCGTCCATGATTTCGTCTTCGCTGATGGCGGGATTGGCGGGGCGGCTGCTGACGAAGCGGTCGAGTAGCTGTTCACGGGTCTCTGCCTGCCAGCCGAACTTGCGGATGAGCTCGCGGAAGAGCGACCAGTCGATGGCCGGCACGTTCACGTAAACGCCTTGTGTTGTTGCTGTAGCTGTCATGATTGTATCGTTTTTATCGTTATCATTTGCTCTCTGTGGAGTGTTTTTGGTCTAAGGAGTTTAGGAGTCAAGGAGTTTTAAGCGGCTTGTGCGCCGAATCCTCCCCTCCTTGACTCCCACAGCCTTCTGGCCACAAAGGTACGAAATCTTTTTTAAAGATTGTTCATTTATACTCGCTAAATATACGAATGGGGCATGAATTATTTGCAAATCTCGAAAAAAAGTTGTATATTTGCAGTTGAAAAGGATGTTGTTGTGGGAAGCCCACGGATTTCCGCCCTAAAAACGCAACTTCCAATCGTAAGCTTCTCGCAACCTTCGATAGTACAATCGTAGGTTGCGATTGGTTTTAGTACACCCGTTGACCCAGAGGGGGCAACGGAGCAGAGTCACAGGTGGCAACGTAGGGGGGGCATTTTGGGCAACGGAGCAAGAGAACAGGTAAAAATAGATTTTTCTCAACAACGGATTGCACGGATTATACGGATTGGTTCCGCCTTCCAAAGCCCTGTGGGGCTTTCTAATCTGTGGAATCAAAATTAATTCTTTGTAATAGTTTACTCATAAGCGAAAAAAATCCGTGAAATCTGTGTAATCCGTTGTTAAAAAAACAGCCGAAACTTAAATAATATCAGTTTTTTTGTTGGGAGAGGCGTATAAATCAAGTTTTTTATGTAGCTTTGCAACATGATTCTGAAAAGACTGAGCATACTCAACTATAGAAACATCGCATCGGCGGAGCTGGAGTTCTCGCCCAAGGTGAACTGCTTTGTGGGACAGAACGGCGAGGGCAAGACGAATGTGCTGGATGCCATTTACTTCCTCTCCCTCACCAAAAGCACGGCCAACAGCATCGACTCGGCTAACGTGCGCCACGGCGAGGAACTAATGATGGTGCAAGGCATCTACGACCTGAACGGCACGGAGGAGGAAATCACCATCGGCATGAAGCTACACCAGAAGAAGCACGTGAAGCGCAACAAGAAGGAATACAAGCGGCTGACTGAACACATCGGGTTGCTTCCCCTCATCATCGCCTCGCCCAACGACTCCGTCATCATCACAGGAGGGAGTGAGGAACGACGCAAGCTGATGGACGTGGTCATCTCGCAATACGACCCCGAATACATGACGGCTCTGATGGCGTACAACAAAGCCCTCTCGCAGCGAAACGCCATGTTGAAAGCGGAAGAGGAGCCTGACGGGGAGATTCTGTCGGTTTTTGAGGAGATGATGGCAGAGCATGGGGAGCTCATCCACCAGCGGCGGAAGGCGTTCATCGAAGAATTCACGCCGGTGTTTCAGCGGTTCTACGAGGTCATCTCTGGGGGAAACGAACAGGTGCTGCTCCACTACTCCAGCCATTGCGAACGAGGGCCTCTGCTCGACACCATACGGCAAAGTCGTCCGAAAGACCGCATCGTCGGCTATTCGCTGCACGGCATACATAAGGACGAACTGGACATGACGCTCGGTGGCTACCCCATCAAACGGGAAGGTTCGCAAGGGCAGAACAAGACGTATATGATTTCGCTGAAGCTTGCCCAATTCGACTTCCTCAAGCGTACAGGCAGCCGCACCACCCCTCTCCTGCTGCTCGACGACATCTTCGACAAGCTCGATGCGCAGCGCGTGGAGCAGATTGTCAACCTTGTGTCTGGCGAGTCGTTCGGTCAAATCTTCATCACCGACACCAACCGCGAGCATCTGGACAAGATTCTGGAACGCTCACAAGGCAACTACAAAATCTTCCAAGTCAAGGCTGGAGAGATACATTAATTATATATAGGAGAAATGAGAAAGCGGAACACAGAACAGATTGGCGAGGTGATACACCAGTTCCTGCGACTGAACGGCCTCGAAACGCCCTACAACCAATACCGCATTGTGGAGGCGTGGCCCGAAGTGATGGGGAAAGGCATCCAACGCTACACCGGCAACATCTTCATCAAGAACCAGAACCTCCACGTCCAAATCACCTCACCAGCCGTCAAACAAAACCTGCTCATGGAACATCGCGCCATCGCCCGACGCCTCAACGAACATGTCGGTGCCCAAGTGATAGAGGACGTCGTGTTTTATTGAAACTCTCCTATCGGCAAAATGTCATTCAGTTTTTTTGCAATTTATTTGATGCTATGGAAAAACTTTTGTACCTTTGTACACAATTTCCATTCAACAAGAATTTACTAACCTCAATAAACACATAGAACGACAATGAAGATTCGATTTAATATAGACTATCGCACCCAATGGGGCGAAGACATACGTGTACAACTCGTGAAGATTGCTAAGGGAGGACAGCGCAAGGCCATGAAGGAATGCCAGCTGGAGACCTACGACGGACGGCTTTGGGAAGGTGAAATCACGTTCCAGTCCGTGGGAATACAAGCCATCGAGTATAAGTATGCGATGTATCGCGAGGGAGAACTGGTGTGGACAGAATGGGAAGTGGCCCCTCACCGAGTGACGTTCGACGGGGTGACTAACCACTACATCCTGAGCGACCTGTGGCGTCCCATTCCCGAGGATTTGCCTCTCTACTCGTCGGCCTATACAGAATGTGTAGGTGCAGTGACGGACGAATGTGAAGCCGTTGACACGCTTTACTCCTCCACGCTGCAGCTGCGTGTGGTGGAACCTCGTCTGCGCAAGGGAGAGTGGCTTGCCATCTGTGGCAGTACGCCTCAACTGGGTGAATGGAAAAAGCCTAAGCGCATGGCACTCATCAATTTGCAGGAATGGGCTGTGAACATCGACTCGGAACTGCTTTTCGACGAGGCCGAATATAAATATGCAGTGGTAGATAAGGATGACAACATTCTCCGATGGGAGGATGGCCAGAATCGCCGTCTGCGTTCGCCCAAATTGCAACCCAAGCAGATGTGGGTGAAGACGGAAGACCGTCCCCGACTGGATGGCGACAGCTGGAAGGTGGCGGGTGTGGTCATCCCTGTGTTCTCACTGCGCACCAACAGGAGCTACGGTGTGGGAGACTTCGGCGACCTGAAGGCACTCATCCAATGGGTGGTGAAGGTGAAGATGCACGCCATCCAGATTCTGCCCATCAACGACACGATGATGACGGGCAAGTGGCAGGATTCTTACCCCTACAACTCCATCTCCATCTATGCGTTCCATCCGCTCTACTGCGACATCTCTGCGCTACCACAGCTGAACGACCGTTTGACGATGGAGAAGTTCATGATGAAGCAGCAAGAACTGAATGCCCTGCCCCAGATTGACTACGAGCAGGTCATCGCGCTGAAAATGGACTACCTGCGCCTGATTTTTGCCCAAGAAGGGAAGAAAACGATGGAGAGTGAGGGGTATAAAACATTCTTCGAAGACAACAAGGACTGGCTTGTGCCCTACGCCGCTTTCTCTTATCTGCGCGACCGCTACGGCACACCCGAATTCCAGTGCTGGCCTCAGTGCAGCAAGTACAACAAGAAGGAAATCGACAAGCTGACCACTCCCATCGACAACAAGGAGTACGACAAGATTGCTCTCTACTACTATATTCAGTATCAGTTACATCTGCAACTGCTTGACGTGCGCAACACGGCTCGGAAGGAAGGTGTTATCTTGAAGGGTGACATTCCTATCGGCATCTCGCGCACCAGTGTGGAGGCATGGTCGCAACCTCATCTCTTCAACCTCGATGGACAGGCAGGTGCTCCGCCTGATGACTTCTCTGTGAATGGCCAGAACTGGGGCTTCCCCACGTATAACTGGGACGTGATGGCAGAAGATGGCTACCAATGGTGGTTGCGCCGATTCCAGAAGATGTCAGAATACTTCGATGCCTACCGCATCGACCACGTGTTGGGCTTCTTCCGCATTTGGGAAATCCCGATGCACTCCGTTCATGGTCTGCTGGGACAGTTCTCGCCAGCCATTCCAATGAGTGTCAACGAAATAGAAGGCTACGGAATGCGCTTCAATGCCGAATTGATGACGCGTCCCTACATTGCCGACTGGACACTGGAACGCATTTTCGGCTACCGTGCCGACCTCGTGAAGACCATCTATCTGCAACCACGCACAGACGGACGCTATGACCTGAAGGACGAGTATGCCAGCCAGCGCAAGATTGAGGCTGCCTTTGTTGGCAAGACGGATGAGGACAGCATCGCCCTACGAGACGGACTCTATGCACTGGCTTCCTGTGTGCTGTTCGTACCAGACAGGAAATATCCCGAAGTTTATCATCCACGCATCTCTGCCCAGCTCGATTTCGCCTACGAGGCACTGCCACAGCATGAGAAAGATGCTTTCAACAACCTCTACAACGACTACTTCTACCGTCGGCACAACCAATTCTGGTACACGGAGGCCATGAAGAAGTTGCCGGTGCTGACGCAATCGACCCGAATGCTGGTGTGTGCCGAAGACCTCGGCATGGTGCCCGACTGTGTGGCATGGGTGATGAACAACCTGAAGATGCTTTCGCTGGAGATTCAGACCATGCCCAAGTCGCCCCAACTGGAATTTGGGCATCTTTGGGAGAATCCTTACCGTTCGGTGGCCACCATCTCCACTCACGACATGTCGCCCTTGCGTCTGTGGTGGGACGAGAATGTGGAACGTGCACAGAACTTCTACAACAATGCGCTCTACAAGGACGGCACAGCTCCCCACCCTGCCCCAGGATGGCTGTGTGAGGAAATCGTGACGGCCCACCTCTTCTGCCCATCGGTGCTGACACTGCTCTCGCTGCAAGACTGGTTGTCGATGGACGAGAACCTGCGTCTGCCCAACCCTGCCGACGAGCGCATCAACATTCCTGCCAACCCACGTCACTATTGGCGTTACCGTATGCACCTGAGCATCGAGCAGCTATTGGCTGCGACTGAGTTCAACGAGTGCATCCAATCGCTGATAGAAAATTCGGGAAGAGCATAACAGGGCACTATCGTAAAACTTAAAACTATCAAAGCATTGAAGAAAGAAAAGAAGAAATCAAAATACAGTAAACCGAAATTCCTCATCACGTTCACCATCGTGATGGGGCTTTTTGCTGCTGTACGCCATGTTTTTGCCATCAATATTCCGTTGGAAAGACAAGAGACATACACAACGGAGGATGAGTTTTTCGTATATACTGATGAAACGGGGATTGACGACATGGCCGAAGATGGTTGGGCTAATCAGGATGAAAAAGACAATGAAAGTAAGACGGACAGTGTGAAGGAGGAAGAGCCCATCGACTATGAAGCTGGCCCTGACTCGATGCCATTCGACTATTCTCACCACGAAACGGTGGTGAACTCGCCTGACGACAACCTGCAAATCGAGCATCCCATCAACGATTCGACAGACGAAAAGAAGGCACACCGAATCAAGGGGGTGTGGAGCTATGCCAAGTGTTTTGACGACATCCAAGACATACAAATTCTGGCTGCGAAAAAGCATGGAATACGCCCTGTGAGGAACAGGACGGAGGCTGAGATACTGGTGAGGAAACACAAACTCGTCAACATCTGTCATTCGCCCTTCTATACGGTGGACGACCTCACCCACTCCATCCCCTATCTGGTGCCTCGGGCACAACATCTGCTGAACACTATCAGTCTGAATTTCATTGATTCATGCCAAGTGAAGGGGCTGCCCATCCATCTGCTGATGGTCACATCTGTGTTGCGCACGACCGACGATGTGTCGAACCTGCAACGCGGCAACAAGAATGCCACAACCAACTCTTGCCACTGTTACGGCACAACGGTAGATATTGCCTACAACCGTTTTATGCCTGTGACGGGAACTTATTATCAAGATGCGGCGCTACTCCGCTGGAACGAACCCATGAAGCAGGTGCTGGCAGAAGTGCTGGATGACTTAAAAAGGCAACGAAAATGTTATGTGAAATATGAGCGGAAACAAGGTTGTTTCCATCTGACTGTCAGATAAGGGTCAAGAAACAAGCTAAGCATACCGACAACTAAAAAAGCGGTTGATGAAGTGAGGTTCACTTTATCAACCGCTTTGCTATCATCTCGACCACATCGACATTGACTGCATTTCCCAATGCCTTGAACTTCTGCACACGAGAAAGTCCCTTATAACTCAATTCCTGCATGGATTGTATGCGTGCTGCTTCATTGTGAGAGATATATCGTCCCCAACGGAAGTCTTCGGGGGTGTATGGATGCCCCTTTTTGTCGAGCGCACCTCCTGGTGGAAACGGCACCCACGGAAGAATGGGTGTGGCAGTGGTACAAAGTGTGATGGTGGGGATGTAGTTGAGGGAACGGATGCGGATGCCCGAAGGACGCAACTGGATGACGTGATGGCGGAAGTCCCAATCTTGATTGGTGCTCCACTCCAACATACGCTGTGTGCGAGGATAAGGTCTGATTTTTTGCAGCCACGGGTCTATCCAGTCTTTGTGACGTTGGTACATCTCCCGATTCTGGCGAATGAGCACTTTCTTAAATTCAGGATAGGTCTCTGCATACTTGGTTTTACGCATATAGAAAGGAAGGTCGGCTACCAACTCTTCCATGGTGTCACCTTCTAAAAGCTTGCCGTATGCACCACGATGACCACGCAAACGTTCGATAGGTTGGAAGGCGGGTGGTGTGTCCTCAAACTCGTAGTCGGCACCAAACTCCATCGTGAAGATACAATGGGAAGGCATATAGCCATCCCGTTTGGTCACATTATAGACGAACTCTTGCCAGGCATCGAAAACAGGATGAAGTCCACGGCGCACAGGTTGAACGGCATCGTTGTCAGTAACATCAACAATGGTTCGAACATCACTGATGAGACTTTCGTCAGGTTGAGGGAAATGGAACTTACGCATCCCACTAAAGCCCAGTTCATCACGGAGCATACCGACGATGTAGAAACGTGGACGATGTTGAGGAATACCAAATTCATGAGGGGAGAACACACGGCCATCAATGTCATATCCTAAAGCATCCAACTTTTGCTGAATGACAGACCAGGTGCGCCCTCCATCGTGCCCAGGCAAAGCAGAAACATTCTCAAGGAAGATGTATTTGGGGTGATGATGGTGCAGAACACGGCAGATTTCGTCGAACAAGTTGCCACGTCCTAATTCGTCGTCGAAGCCTTGCTTTTTTCCGGAGAAAGAAAAGGGCTGGCAAGGGAATCCGCCACAAAGAATCTCATGTTCGGGAATGTCTTCGACCCGTATTTGCGTAATGTCTCCCAGGATAGGCACATCAGGATAGTTCAATTTATATAACTTCTGCAACTTGGGCTTGATTTCGGAAGCGAAGACACACTCGTGCCCCAAACGAGAAAGGGCAAGATGGAAGCCCCCAAGACCTGCAAACAAATCAACGAATCTCATCTTCTTGAAGCAAACAATAATCCAACATAGGTCAAAAGACCATTAAACATCAGCATTTCATAACCAAACTTATACCCTGTCCTGTGCAGAACCAGTGCATCGATGGTATAACACACGAGAGGCGAGGCGATGGCAATATAAGGCACCAAAGACTCGCGTGGTTTTCTGTTCGTGAACAGGGCAAAGGCAAACAATCCGAGCAGAGGCCCGTAAGTGTATGACACCAATGTATAAATCAAATCCATTACGCTGCCCGAACCGATGGCATCGAACGCTATCGTGAAAAGAACCAATGCAACGAACATACACAAATGCACGAACTTCCGAGTCCACTCATCGTTCTCTTTTCCAAGAATATCGATGCAGAAACTTGTGGTAAGGGCAGTCATGGCTGAATCGGCTGAAGAGAAGGCACTGGCGATAACACCAATCGTAAAAAAGACCAAACACGACACGCCCAATGTACCATCCAGCACAATCGTTGAGAGAAGTGCATCGCCCTTTTCTGGGAGAGGTAATCCAAGCTTCTGATAAAGAAGAAGAAGGAGGACACCGAGGGACAGAAAAAGGAAATTGACGGGTACGAAAAGGACTCCGTATGAACACATATCTTTTTGGGCAGAACGTAAGTTCTTGCATGTAAGGTTCTTCTGCATCATGTCCTGATCCAACCCCGTCATCACGATGACCACAAAGATACCCGATAGAAATTGCTTCCAGAAATTCTGTTTCGAAACCCAATCGTCCCATTCGAACATACGCGAACGGGGGTCGTTCCATACGGTTGTCATCGCTTCTGAAAAAGTCAGTCCCAACATATTAGAGACCCTCAACAAAATCAGAACAAGAGCGACTATCAAGCAGAGTGTCTGCAAAGCATCCGTCCAAACCAGCGCACGAATGCCGCTTCGCCGAGTGTAAAGCCATATCAAAAACAATGTGATGACAACCGTCGCTACGTAGGGAATATCAAGAAGATGGGACAGACACAGCTGCAAGATCTGGCAGACGATATAAAACTTAGCAGCGGCACCCACCAACTTGCTGATAATAAAAAAAGAGGCTCCTGTCTTATAGCTCGTTGTGCCAAATCTGTGATTGAGATAGGTATAAATAGATGTCAGTCGATACCTATAATATAAAGGAAGAAGAACGAAAGCGACAATCAGATAACCGACAATAAAGCCCAAGCACATCTGCATGTAGGTCATGTCAATGCCTATCACCCACCCTGGCACACCAATAAAGGTAAGCCCAGAAATACTGGCACCTATCATGCCAAAGGCGACAAGCGGCCATGGCGACTGCCTGTTACCCCTAAAAAAAGCGTCATTGCCGCCCCTTCTTCCCATAAGGAAAGAAACGAGCAGCAAGACACCTAAGTATAATATAATCGTCAAAAGAACAAGCATCGGCGTTTATGCTGATGATCCTGGTCTATTGATTCTCGCATCAGCAAAGAGGGAGAACTTGGAGCCTATTCCAAGTTTGCTTTCCACGACAAAGCTTAATCCCATGCCATCCGCCATTTTCTTTGCCACATGGAGACCAAGACCCAAGCCTGGGATGAAATCGTTGGCTTTCCAGAAAAGGTCGAACACTTTCTCACGCTCATCCTTCGTCATGCCACATCCTGTATCCTCAACAAAGAATTCCACCTTGTCATCATTCAGATGGTAAGATACGCCGAAAGTGATGAAGCCGGTCTTAGTGAACTTTGCTGCATTACTAAGCATCTGATTAACAAGATACTTAAGGCGAACACGGTCATTATGCACCACAATGTCTGGGTGAACAGCCCAAATGTTCAGCTTAACGCCTTCAGGAAGGATATCTTCCCATTCTCCCACTAACTCATTAATCAAGTCTATCGGATTAAAGTCGTCATACACATATTGTATTCGGCCACTCTCTATACGTGAGAACATCAAAATGTCCTCAATCATCGTGGTCAGCGTTCCATTGTTTGCCTTGATTATCTTCGCATACTCAGCCAATTCTGCTTCAGAGAAAGACTCTGGTGGCATCTCCACCATTACATCGCAGAAACCTACCACAGCATTCAGCGGAGTGCGTATTTCGTGGCTAACCGTCGTCAAAAAATTCTCTTTCTGTCGAGCCTCTTCCGCCAGCTGCAATGACTTCTTCAAGTCGGCCTCATAACGCTTTACTTCATCAATATTGACAAGGATGCCATCCACACGTTTCTGGCGATCTTTATCGAACGCCACGATGAAGCGAAGCTGCCACCAATGATATTGGCCGTTGTTCTCCACATCGGCATATATATTATAATTATGAGTACCTTCTACGTCGATAGCTTGCAGCATCAGCGGAACCTCACTTGTGCATTCAGGGTTAATCTGGGAGATGACATCTTTCACCTTCTCCTCACTACGAATCGCATAGCTGTCCGCTCCATTCAAGGCAAGCTGTCGCATCTCTGACCTATGCTTCACTTTATCCAAAAGCATCTGCATATTGCGGTCACGCCAAGCCTGCACAATCAACAATATAGAGAAAATGGCACCAATGAACACCAACGCAATAACCACCCACGTTCCATACACGACAATCGGCATCGTCTCTTCCATCGGTGCGCCCACAATGATGAAACGGTCTTTATAATCATCATAGTCGAGACCTAAAGCCTCCATTGCCTGATAATCCATATAGTACTTCTTTTCATGGGTCATACCCACGAAAGACGCAACGTCTTCACCATTCATTATCGCAATGGCGACACGAGCAAGGTCAACTCCTACTGTATGATAATCAGCAAAATATCCACACAAATATCGTCCCATACCATCAGCAAAACCAGCTTTCACGGCTGTGAACTGAGGTTTGCCCGTCTTATCGGCAATAATGGAGCTATAGATGTCTTTCTTGACTGCCAGCGTAGGATACAACCATGAATGAACGAAAACGCTTCTCAGATTCCCGTATCCAGCATCTCTTCCAAAATTCGTAACGGCATTCTTTTCTGGTGACTCTACCGAATAAGTCAACACTACCACACTATCTTTCCAAATGGTAGAGAACTTTTCGTCACGTATGTCTTCAAGATGAAAATCAGAATTATCAATGTACGGAGGACGTGCTATCGCTTGACGTAATTCGTTACGTATCAGTGAATCTTGCAGGAAATAATCCAATTCTATCTCCACACAATTCTTTCCACTCATCTCAACGGCCAAATTGATATTCGTACAATAATCAGTAGGGTCGCCAATCGACACAATATTCTTATATTTTCTCATCAACGCCCATTCAGGATGATGCAGAGAACCCATGACTATAGGCACAGAATCAAGATGATTGGCAATACCGTTGATTCTCCATTCAAGAAGGTCGTGTGCAGCACGGTCACCCTCGGTCAGCACAACGTCTGGCATCCAACCTTTCTTCGCCATGGAATCCATAAAAGCGATATAGGCACCAGATGTGTCTTCCAATGGATTTTCCTTGTTCAAGAACATCGACTTGATATCGGCATGAATACCTTTTTTCCTGAACTCTTGATAGATGTCGTCGTCGAACGCCCTATACGCCGCATTTTCCTTCCGATAGCTATGAATCAGCAACACCTTAGCAGTCTTCGTTGTTTTACGATACTCTGGAGAACAAGAGGAAGGCAACAACAGTCCCACACCCACCGAGAGTATCAGCAAGAAACACTGCACAAATTTCGCCAATCGGAAGAAGAACTTGCTACCATGACCATATTCACTCTCCACACCAATCGTTCCACCTTGTTTTTCTATAATGGTCTTACTGATATTCAATCCAAGTCCAGTACCACGGTCTGTTTCATTCACTTTCTTGTAGCGTTCAAACAGCATAGCCTGTTTTTCTGGTGCCACACCTATACCCGTATCTTTCACATAAACCTCTATCTGGTCTGACTCGTCTTCCATATACTTCCAACCCAGCGTAATACTACCTTCTGTCGTAAACTTAAACGCATTACTCAAGAAATTGTTCACCACTTGCTTGGTACGTGTGATGTCGATATTGACGGTGGTATCAGGTTCAGCCATCTCCAAAATGAACTTGAGGTGAGTTGGAGCAATAATACGGTTGGTGTTGTAACATTCATTGACCAATTTATGCACAGATACAGGTTTCTGAACGATTTCGAGGTCGCCGGTATCTGATTGGGTCTTCTCTACCACACTATCTATCATCTTCAATATCATATCTGTATTCTGATGGATAATCTCACCATACTGTTCACGCTCACCTGGTTCAAACACCATTCCAGGCATCGTCAGCAATGAAGAGAAACCTGTCACAGCACCCAGAGGCGTGCGGAGGTCGTGACTGATGTTAGCCAAGAAATTCTCTTTCAGGGCAACCTGTTCCGACATGATACGTGCCTGTTCCAACTGCTCCTCGGTTTCCTTTTTCTTATCAATATTCATCAACAAGCCATAAATATCCCCCAACCGAGCCGTTTCTACCGTAGCTGTGTACATGACCTCTGTCCAATACCAATGCTTACCGCCATCGGGGGTCAGGCGTACACGCACGGTCTTTTTCCCACGTTGATGAGGGAAATTCATTAAGAAATTGAAAGAAGGCAAACTGTCTGGATGAACAACCGCTCTCATCTCTTCCACTGTCATTCGATTATTCTTTAAGCCAAAGAATTTGGCGAAATCCTCACTGAACGAGAATGCGCCATCATGGAAATGCCACAACGTGTCACGAGAATTGGAAAACATCAAGTCATACACTTTTTCTTCATATTTCAGTTCTTCCACCGCATTCTGCTGTTCTTGCTTCTTCCAATACGACAAGAATTTCACGATAAGGAATATCAATAAGCTTACAATCAAAAGGATTCCGCCTAATCTGAGACTAAAAAGCAGAGGATGCTCCAAGTAAAATGGCACATTGACAATATTAAACTGAGAGCTATATACTTCATAAGGCATGGGGAACGGCATTTTTTCCACAGCCCTCCAATCCATATAATAGTTGTTAGCATGAACGCTAATGGGCAAAGACTTCGGCTTTTCTCCTTTTAGAATACGGGCTGCATACTCCACCTGGTCATCCACTTGAATGTCTGTTCCCGTGAAATAGCCACATAAGAACAAAGGAGTCTGTGGGAAATTAAACATTTCGCGAATACAAGTGAATTGTGGCACCCCCGACTGAACGATGAGGGTTCCACTGTAGATATCACTTTTCACCTGTAAGTGCCACATGTCTTTTGCATTTTGAATGAAGTACCGTGTGATTTGCTTCCCCACAGAATCGGAAGCCCCAATAGGATGATTCCTGTATGGTTGTGCAAACGACACAAAATTCACAATCATCTTACCAGGATATTGTTTCTTTAGATAGCTGTCATCCAAGGTATCCAAAACAAAATCACCATTATTGATAAAGCGAGTAGAATCTCTCAAGAACACATCCAAATGGCGATACAACCTGTAGTCAATACTATCGTAATCCAATTCGATTGTCGCCATAGAACTTTTCGTGATTTTCAATATTAACTCCATATTCCTCCCCAAATCGATGCGACTTTCAAAACCTGTCATCATTGGGAATCGAGCAAGTGAGTCACGTAACAATGCATTCACACCTGCAAAAACGACTGGCGTGTTCTGGAAAATAGAGTCCCCCTCGTGATGGCTTAACACCCATTCCACGATAGGGTCATCGTTGAGCAATATCACATCAGGATTCCACGCACGAATCGAATCCGCATAACGCGGCCAATCCCATTCCGTAAAAATGTTATCAGGACGACGCACCATCCTGGCATAAATATGGTGAATATTCACTTTTGTACCACGCTCTTCAAAGGCTTTTTCCATGCGCTCAGAGAAAAACTCTTTTTCCTCACCCACACTATCCCATGAATGAATAACAACCACATTGTAACGCGGTCCCACGTTTGTTCTGTGTACTTCACCACACGAAACGACCAACATGACTCCTGCCATTACCAGCAGGGGAAACAATTTGGATATTTTACTTGCAAAAAGTTTCATGACCATCAATTTAGAACTGATTTTTCAGCTTTTATCATTAATAACACGCTACAAAGATATTAAAAATCCATATATAAACCAATAAAACACTATTTTTTTTACTATGTGGAGCTTTTTTTTATAGATTTTCGTTCATATTTGCTCCATTTTGACAAAGTTAAAGTCATTTTCATGCAGCAAAGTAAAACGGCACAAAGAAAGAAACATTTCAATACATAACGAGCGACATTTCAGGGATTAAGGAAACTTTTTATACCAAAAACGGAAACAAAAGCACACCGCAAGGAATTCATACGAATCAAAAGTGAGGAACATCTCGTTATTCTCAAGCCTCTGTTGGAGGTATCTGCGGAGGCAGATTGTCACGACGCGCCGAGATATGTGGAGACATAATCTCCACACCAGCCCCATGGAAGTGGTCAAGGATGTTCTGATGAAGAGTAGAATAAACAACAGGAAGCGTCTTAGAACGTTCGGTATATCCATTGATTTCGTACTCCACGTAGAAATCGTCAAGGGCTGTGATACGCACGTAAGGTTTCGGATGCTTCTTGATACCATCTGTCGCATCTGCCGCCTCCAACAACAAACGTTCTATCTTCTTCCAAGGTTCATCGTAGCCAATCGTAATTTTTGTATGCACAATAATGCCAAACCGATGAGCAGACGAGGTAAAGTTAGACGTCTGTGCACCAAGCAGATTTGAATTAGGGATGGTAACCAGTTCATTCTTTCGTGTCCGAATCCGCGTTACCAGCATCGTCTTTTCCACCACCTCACCTTCGGTGTCGCCAAAACGAACGAAATCACCAATATGGAACGGGCGCATATAAGTCATCACCAATCCAGCCATCACGTTACCCACTATTGACGTGGAACCCAACGAAACAATCACACCAATAAACACCGAAACTCCCTGAAAGATACTTGAGTCAGAACTGGGCAACAGCGGCCATATCATCACAAACATAAACGAATAGAACAACACCCGCAAAATCGTGTAGGTAGGCATCGCCCAATCCGCATAAAAACCATTGATTTTCAGTTTTCCGCTGGCTATCTCATTGGCAAAATACCGCACACCCTTCAGTAGATAGCGGAAGCATAAAATAATGACAACAATCTTGAAAAGGGTCGGCAAATAGTCAATGACAGAGCTGAAAATGTCCCTTACAGGATGCCAAATATAGCCAAAGATGGCGTATGTAAACGTTTTTGTCTCTGGGAACACAGAAAAGAGTAACGGGATGGTCACAAGCAACTGAAGCAGAATGACAAACAGGCGCAACAAATTGAAAGCCACAATGATGGCAATGCCAAGACGATGCTGGTCAAGCAGCGCATAGTCTTTGATGTTAATTGGCTTAATGATTTTCAGCAACTTGCGAGTTACTCGGAATTTCCACCGACGGAACAACCAGTTTGTGCCCATGATAAGGAACACTTGTGCCACGATAATCAGCACAACCAGCCCCATGCCCTGCATCTTCTGCTGAATGCCGTATGTCGCGTGCAGTTCCGCCACCTTTTGCCCGATAATGGTGCTATATTGCTGCGCCAATTCCTGTCTGTCGCAATTATTCCACAAAGCATCAAGGTCTGTCACGCTAAGGATAACGTTGTCTCCAGCCATCACATCCGTAGATACCTCGCTATCGAACACATAAATGGAATCAGGGAACAGCGCTAAAGTCTTCCCCACCTCGATAATCTTTATTCGGGCAGCTGTCACACGCGCCTCGGGCAACAGTCCTCCCTTCCGGGCATAAATGACCAGCAACGTGTCCCCTTCAACAATCAACGGCGCTCCCTGTGTGACACTTCTCAACGAATCCACACGGGCTTTTCGTTCCACCTGCCTCAGCGAATCTTCCCGTGCACTCTGTCCTGTGCGCTCCAATTGTTCCTGCATCATGATGCTTTGCAACTTTAGCTCCTGCACCTGATTACGCAATTCTTGCATGATGGAGTCGTTCACAGCCTTCACAGAATCAATCGCAGTCATTTCCACTACAGTTTCCTCTTCTTGACCGAAAATGGCCACCGAACATAGCAGTGCCACACACAATGCCACATACCTTTGTACCTTTTTTCTCATATCATTCCTAAATTCATGAAGTTTTGGGTACAAAGATAGAAAATTAAAGACGAAACAAGGCACTCTAAAGAGAAAATCTGACATTTTCCTCTTTACAAAGAACTTTTTACCCTGTTTTAAGGACAGAATCTGAAAATCATCGCCAAACCATACGACGAAACACCGTCTGAACGATGCCGCGTGTGGCGAGATAGGTGACAAAGGCCATCCAGAGGCCGTGGTTGGCGAAAGAGGGCACCAGCAGGAAGTAAAGCAGGAAAAAGACTGCCATGCCCGATGCCATCGAGAGAAGCATCCCTTTGGTGGCTGTGGCTCCGATGTAGATGCCATCCCAAATGAAGGCAGCCATGCCACAAAGGGGGAAAAGGAGTGTCCAGGGCTGATACACCTGAGCGGCCTCTATCACCGCAGCATCGTCGGTGAGGAGCGATAGGAAAGGCTTACCCAAAAGGAAATACGCCAACGTAAAGAGAGCTGCCACGCCCCATCCCCAACGGAAAAGGCATCGGATGGTTTCGTTGTAGATACCACGCATCTGTGCGCCAATCGCCTTGCCCACCATCGCCTCGCCAGCAAAGGCGAATCCGTCCATGATGTAGCTATAGAGTGTGAAGAGCTGCATGAGCATCGTGTTGACAGCCAATTCGGTGTCACCCTGCTTGGCTCCTGCCGCAATGAAGAAGAAATGCACAAGGATGAGGCAGCAAGTACGGAGGAAAATGTCCTTGTTCAAGAAGAAGAACTTCAGGAGTGCCTCTTTCGTCAGCACCATCTTAGCACATAAATATTTCCGCAATCTGGAATAATGCCGAAACAACATTACGACCGCCACCCCCAGCCCGATGTATTGTGCCAACACCGTACCAAGCGCCACACCTTCAATCTTCATCCCGAAGCTATACACCAGCATGAGACTCACCACGATGTTCGCCACATTCTGTGTGATGGACACCAGCATCGGAATCCGAGAGTTCTGCATCCCCACGTACCATCCCGTCAGGACGAAAAGAGCCAAGGCAGCAGGTGCGCCCCAGATACATATATTATAATATGTACGCGTGAAGGAAGCCACTTCTTCCGATGGCATAATGATGGAAAGGGAAAGTTCGCGGATAGGCACTTGCAGAGAGAGCATCACCGCAGAAATGAATAGCGACACAAACACCGCCCTTAACAAGACACTTACCACTTCCGTCAAGTTCCTTGCCCCGAAAGCCTGCGAAGTCATGCCGCTGGTGCCCATGCGGAGAAAGGCAAACATCCAATAGATGATGTTGAACAGCATCCCTCCCACAGCGATAGCACCAATGTAGGCAGCAGAGCCGAGATGCCCCGTGATGGCCACATCAATCAGTCCCAGCAGCGGCACAGTGATGTTCGACACGATGCTGGGCAGGGCGATGTGCAAGATTTGTCGGTCGCGCAGATTCATCTTTTTATGTATTCTGCCAGCATTTCCGCACAGCGTTCACCATCCACACCCGCACTCACGATGCCGCCAGCGTAGCCAGCACCTTCTCCACATGGGAAAAGCCCTTGCAGACGGATGTGCTGCAAAGTATCACGGTCACGAAGAATGCGTACAGGAGCCGAAGTGCGTGTCTCCACACCAATCATCAGGGCTTCGTTGGTGAGGAATCCATGGCACGATTTGCCGAAATTGCGAAAGCCCTGCTGCAGACGTTTCGAAATGAAGTCGGGCATCCAGAAATGGATGGGCGTGCTGATAAGTCCTGGTGTATAAGACGATTTCGGCAAGTCATAGCTCATTTTCCCGTTCACAAAGTGCGCCATGCGCTGAGCGGGTGCCGTCTGCTTGCGATTGCCTTGCATCCATGCCGTATATTCGAGACGCTCCTGAAACTCCATCATGGCCAGTGCCCCACCCTTCACGTCAACACTTGGGACAGGCGGCAACTCCAAGAGCGAACGGTCGTTCTGTACATCCTCCACATGCAGCTCCACCACCATGCCCGCATTGCTCCACGGGCTGTTTCTCTGCGAATTGCTCATGCCGTTCACCACCACTTGGTTCGGGCCGCTGGCAGCAGGAACAACCGTACCCCCTGGACACATACAGAACGAATAGACACCACGTCCATCCACCTGAGTGACAAACGAATACTCGGCAGCTGGCAACCATTCTCCCCTACCCTCCTTACGATGATACTGAATCTTGTCAATCAGTTCAGACGGATGCTCCAGTCGCACCCCCACGGCCAAATCCTTAGCCTCGATTTCGATACCCTGTGCATAGAGATAGCGATAGACATCACGGGCACTGTGCCCTGTCGCTAAAATCACTGGGCCACAGAAAGTCTGTTCCCCGCAACGGATGCCCACCACGCGATTGTCCTCTACCAACAACCCGTCCATCTTCGTCTCAAAATGCACTTCGCCACCGCATTTGATGATGGTCTCACGCATCGCCTCAATGATGCTGGGCAACTTATCCGTTCCAAGATGCGGATGGGCATCCGCCAAGATGCTGGTGCTGGCTCCATGTTGGCAGAAAACATTCAGAATCTTCTCCACATTGCCACGCTTCTTGCTGCGTGTATAAAGCTTTCCATCGGAAAAAGCCCCTGCACCTCCCTCACCAAACGAATAGTTTGATTCAGGGTCAACCATTTGGCTACGAGATATTTGCGCGATGTCCTTCCGACGCTCATGCACACTCTTTCCACGCTCCACCACGACAGGGCGCACGCCCAATTCGATGAGCCTCAACGCTGCAAACAATCCTCCAGGCCCTGCTCCCACTACGACGGCTTGTGGCTTGCCTTCCACATTCGGGTACTCCGTCCTCACAAACGCATCGTCCTCTGGCTGTTCATTCAGATAGACACGCACTTTCAAGTTCACGTAAATCGTTCGCTGGCGAGCATCAATGCTCCGCTTCAGCACACGTACAGCCGTCACTTCTTCGTCCGACAAACCTTTCTCATCTTGCAGGAACTGCCTAATGCCCTGCTCACTCGCCGCCTGTTCTGGCAGCACCCTTATTTGCAATTCTTCTATCATGGCTTATTGTTTTGGGTGCAAAGGTACACCTTTTTTTCGACACTGCCAAAAGTAGCTCCATACATCCCCAGCACACGTCAAAGCCGCACCCGTCGGGTACGACGAGGCGCACCCGACGGGTACGGCACGTCGTACCCGACGGGTGCGATTTTGGAGCTTCGAAACAAAGAAAAAAGGAACAAACAGATTCCGACCAATAAGACGGGCTATTTTTGCAAAATGATGTTCACCAATGTGGTCACATCCGAAATGTTAATGAATCCATCACCATTCACGTCACCTTGCTTTTCGGCCTTTATCACCATTCCATTCACAATCATATTGGCTGCCGGCATAGTTTCTGGCAGTTTACCCCAACCAGAGAAGGTGTACCCCTCCTCAACCGGATACTCTTCATGCTCTATCGGAGCGCCATACGCCTTATTCATCGTCTTAAAGACTTCGCCATTCACCATATAGGTCAAGACAAAAGTGTTGGCCAAGAATGAACCTGCTATAGTCAGATTGTTGGCGGGCATTAAATCTGGCACTTCACCCCAGCCAGAGAACGTACAACCCTCTTTCACAGGAGCATCGGGAATAATGATGGGGGCATTGTAGAATAGGGTGTCTGTGTAGAGCGTGTCGCCATCCACCGTGAATGTCAAGGCATATTTCTTGATTGTATAGTACCCATGCAACGTCAGGTCGTTGGCTGGCATCACTTCTGGAGACTCCTCCCAGGAGAATGAATGACCGACCTTTTCGTCCACATCAGGAAGAAGGAAGGGCGAACCATATAAAACCGAATCAACTTGGAGGGTATCGCCTTCCACCATGAAAATCAAGGCATATTTATTCGGTGTGAATGTACCCGTAACGGTCAAATCGTTGGCGGGCATCGTTTCGGGCACTTCGCCCCAGCCAGAGAACGTATGGCCTTCTTTCACAGGTTCTTCTGGAACAACGACAGGGTCATTGTAAGGAACAGAATCGGACATCAGCGTGTCGCCATCGACCCCGAAGGACAGCAAGAAACGCTTGCCTTCATACACTGCGGTCAAGGTCACATCGTAAGCCGGCATCGTTTCTGGCACTTCACCCCAATTCTGGAACACATAGTTCTCCTTTACAGGGTCTTCGGGAAGGACGATGAGCGAACCGTAAAGAAGGGAATCGACTTGAAGCGTGTCCCCTTCCGACATGAAAATCAAAGCGTATTCGTTAGGTGTGACCGTACCAGTAATGGTCAAATCGATCAGCGGCATCGTTTCGGGCACCTCACTCCATCCGGAGAACGTATGCCCTTCCTTCACCGGTTCTTCGAGAAGAACGACAGGGTCATTGTAGGGAACAGAATCGGCCATCAGCGTGTCGCCATCGACCACGAAGGACAGCAAGAAACGCTGGCCTTCATACACAGCGGTCAAGGTTACATCGTGAGCCGGCATCGTTTCTGGCACTTCGCCCCAATTCAGGAACACATAATTCTCCTTCACGGGGTCTTCGGGAAGGACGATGGGCGAACCGTAAAGAAGGGAATCGACTTGGAGCGTGTCCCCATCCGACATGAAAATCAAAGCGTATTCGTTAGGTGTGAATGTACCCGTAACAGTCAAATCATTGGCTGGCATCGTTTCGGGTACCTCGCCCCAGCCAGAGAACGTATGGCCTTCCTTCACGGGTTCTTCGGGAAGAATGACGGGGTCATTGTAAGGAACAGAATCGGTCATCAGCGTGTCGCCATCGACCACGAAGGACAACAAGAAACGCTGGCCTTCATACACTGCGGTCAAGGTCACATCGTAAGCCGGCATCGTTTCGGGCACTTCACCCCAATTCTGGAACACATAATTCTCTTTTACAGGGTCTTCTGGTAGGACGATGGGCGAATCGTAAAGAAGGGAATCGACTTGGAGGGTATCGCCTTCCTGCATGAAAATCAAGGCATATTTGTTCGGTGTGAACGTACCCGTAACAGTCAAATCGCTCAGTGGCATCGTTTCGGGCACTTCGCCCCAGCCAGAGAACGTATGGCCTTCCTTCACGGGTTCTTCTGGAACAACGACAGGGTCATTGTAAGGAACAGAATCGGCCATCAGCGTGTCGCCGTCCACGACGAAGGACAGCAAGAAACGCTTGCCTTCATACACAGCGGTCAAGGTCACATCGTGAGCCGGCATCGTTTCGGGCACTTCACCCCAATTCTGGAACACATAGTTCTCCTTCACGGGGTCTTCAGGAAGGACGATGGGCGATCCGTAAAGAAGGGAATCGACTTGGAGGGTGTCCCCTTCCGACATGAAAATCAAGGCGTATTCGTTAGGTGTGAACGTACCCGTAACGGTCAAATCGTTCAGCGGCATCGTTTCGGGCACCTCACTCCATCCGGAGAACGTGTGGCCTTCCTTCACGGGCTCTTCCATGAGCGTAATCGGCGAATTGTAAGGAACAGAATCGACATGAAGCGTGTCACCATCTACAAGATAGGCTAAAGCGTAGGGTACACCCAAATAAAATGCGGTCAAAGTCAAATCATGATCAGGCATCGCGTCCGGTGCTTCACCCCAATTCTGAAACACATAATTATCCTTTTTCGGAGCAGTAGGAAGTCGCAACGTAGAGCCGTAAGGAACAATACCAGATTGAACAATTTTGTCATCTGCCACAAAGGTTAATGTATAGCAGTTCCTCGTGAAGGTTCCCATCAGTGTCAAGTCATAAAGCGGCATCAACTCTGGCACTTCTCCCCAACCAGAGAACGTGGCACCTTCTTTCTCTGGCAGGTCAGGAAGCACAATCGGAGTATGATGAGGAACGGAATCAGATTGAATGGTGTCACCGTCAACGATGAAGGTCAAGACATAACGGTTTGGAGAGAATGTTCCCGAAAGCGTAATATCTTGGTCAGGCATGACCTCGGGCACTTCTCCCCAGCCAGAAAAGGTGTACCACTCTTTCTCTGGAGAAATCGGGCGCAAAGGTTTCCCATCCTCAACTACAACCTGGGCATACTCGCTATCATCGACCCTATAAGTCACGATGTGCGCTTTCTCAGGATTCACACATTTGCTCCAATTTTGATTGGCCAATACTGCAGCTTTCTGAGCGACGATAGCATTATCGTCTGTCACAGCCACGGGGGGATAGGGAAAATTTGTGTCGGTGACGTTGTACCTTGCAGTGTTTCCCAACACGGATATGCCTGTCCGAGGATAAATCAACGCTTGATAATAAGCCGCAGCGGCGGTATATCGGCATAGGCCAAGCTCGCAATGCGTGCCGTCTCGCGTCAAATCATACTCGTTATTGTAGGAACTGGCTCGCAAGTTTTCCACAGCGGTACCGTATGGTACCACAAAATCTATCTCATAATTAGCCAACAACTGCTGAACGGAACTAACGATCTTTTGCCAACGAAGATAAGACGATTTTTGTATATTATTCTGATGGTTATCCCAATAAGAATGAACCACATAGAAACCTATCTTTGCTTGTGGCTGAAGTTCCCTAATGAGTGCCAAAAGTTCATTCAAATACCCTCCAGGCCCAGTTCCTCCCCACATCTCATAATTAGGCGCATAAAGACTCGCTTGATGAATGAGAATTAAATCCCATTGTTCTTGGGTCAGTGCTTTTCTGAAAAGAGAGCCATCGTAAGCTTGACTGTTCCCTATTTCTATATTGGCTGATAGGCCCCCTAAAACTTTGTTTATTCTATAATAATCGTTATCGTTGTCGTTATACGTATTATACCAACTCATAAATGTAGCCCCTCCTCGATAAGCAGAATAAAGGCACATGTCACTCACATCCGCCCCACTGGCCGTCACAAGATCTGGCAACATCGTCGTAGCATCATCGGTATAACTATTCCCTATATCAAAAATTTTCAAATTCGGCTTCCTCAACAGGGAATCTAAATCTGAAGCTGAAAGAGACAGGTTAAAAGAAAATAAAATAAGGATAAGAAAATAAATTTTTAGCACACCTTTTACCCTGTGTTTATATTTTTGTTCATCTTTATGTTGCATCGTGTCTATGTTCTAATAATTTGAGTGGCAAAATTAGTGCTTTTCCGCCATAAATAACCCAAAAAACCGAAAAATTGTACCTTTAGGGTATCTTCTCTTGTTTTTTTTCCTTATATTTGCAATAATAATGCTTTAAAATATGGAAAACTATATCGTTTCGGCACGGAAGTACCGCCCGATGACGTTCGACACAGTGGTGGGACAGGGTGCGCTGACCACCACGCTGAAGAATGCCATCAGGAGCGGACGTTTGGCTCATGCCTATTTATTCTGTGGCCCCCGTGGTGTGGGCAAGACGACGTGTGCCCGCATTTTTGCCAGAACCATCAACTGCCTCCATCCACGGGAAGATGGCGAGGCGTGTGGCGAGTGCGAATCCTGCAAGGCGTTCAACGAGCAACGTTCTTACAATATTCACGAACTGGACGCGGCATCGAACAATTCGGTGGAGGACATCCGTCAACTCATCGAGCAGGTGAGAATCCCGCCGCAGATTGGCAAGTATAAGGTGTTCATCATCGACGAGGTTCACATGCTGTCGCAAGCGGCATTCAACGCTTTCCTGAAAACGCTCGAAGAACCGCCCCATCATGCCATCTTCATCCTCGCCACGACAGAGAAGCATAAGCTCTTGCCCACCATCCTGTCGCGATGCCAGATTTACGACTTCAACCGTATGTCGGTCGATCATATCGTTCGCCACCTGAAGAATGTAGCAGAAAAGGAAGGCATTAAGACGGAGGATGCTGCGCTGAATGTGATTGCACAGAAGGCTGATGGCGGCATGAGGGATGCCCTGTCTATTTTTGACCAAGTGGCGTCGTTCTGTGGTGGCAACATCACCTACCAGCAGACCATCGAGAACCTGAACGTGCTCGACTACGACTACTATTTCCGCTTGACCGACTATTTTCTGGAGGGGAAAATCACGGAATGTATGCTCACCTTCAACGAGATTCTGTCAAAAGGATTCGAGGGGCAATACTTCATCACGGGGCTATCGACTCACTTCAGGAATCTGCTGGTCAGCCAGGACTCGCAAACCGTGGGGCTGATTGAGGCGAGTGAAGAAGTGCGACAGAAGTATAGGGAACAGGCTCAAAAATGTAAGTCGAAGTTCCTCTTCAAGGCCATGAAGCTGGCGAGCGATTGCGACTTGAACTATAAGCAGAGCCAAAACAAACGGCTGTTGGTGGAACTTACCCTCATCGAGATGGCGCAACTCTCCTCCGATGACGGGGAATCGTCGGGGCTTTGCCCTACGAAGATTCTTAAACCCATATTCAATCGGCTGAAGACACAACCTCAACAGCCGACGGCAACGCTGCCACAAGAGAGAAAAGCGGAAGAGCAGTCCCAAGCACGGAGTGTGGCAAGGGAGAATGAAGCTCCTATTTACCAACCTCGTCCTAACGCTCTTTCCCGACCTTCTTTCGCAAAAACTAATGAAGTCACAGGAAGGGGGACATCCCTGCGAAGCTTCTCCATCAGGAGAACAACACAGGAGGCCACGCCCCAAGCCCCTACTCAGGTGGCCACTCAACCGGCAGAATCTGCTTTCGAGGACAAGCCTGTGTCGGGCGTTGAACTCACCATTGCATGGAGGGAATTTGCATCGGGACTGCCTCAGCAAGAGATAGCCATGTCGCACCAGTTGGACAACATGGAGCCGACCTTGCAGGAAGATGGTAAGACCATTCTGGTGGTGGTTGACAACCCTTCCATCCAAAACGAAGTGGCAAAAATGCAACCGCGCATCGAGGCTTTTCTGCGCCAACGATTGCAAAATAACTCGCTCTGCATCACAACACGTCTGCGCGAGGTAACCGACAAACGGCGAGCCTTCAGCAAAGCGGAGCAGTTGGGCATGATGCTCCAGCAGAGCGAAGCACTCAGAAAACTGAAAGAAGAATTTGAATTGGAACTTGCATAATGGGAAAAGGGAAACTTGCTAAATTCGCCGAAATGGCTGCGAATCCGCTGGTGGTGGAATGTCCCTTCTGGCAGCTGGAACAAGAAGGTTTTGCACTGAAAGGAAAGTGGCACGGGGATTTCTTCAAGAACACGAACCCCATCGTGCTTGAACTGGGCTGTGGCCGTGGAGAATACACCATCGGGCTGGCTCGTCGTTTTCCCGAAAAGAACTTCATCGGGGTCGATATCAAGGGGGCGCGTATGTGGCATGGAGCTAAAACCGCTTTGGAAGAGGGCATGAAGAACGTAGCTTTCTTGCGCACCAACATTGAGTGCATCGCCAGTTTCTTCGCTGAAAACGAGGTGTCCGAACTCTGGCTCACGTTCTCCGACCCCCAGATGAAGAAAGCCACCAAAAGACTGACTTCCACGTACTTCATGGAGCGTTACCGACATTTCCTCATCGACGGCGGTCTTATCCACTTGAAGACCGACTCCAATTTCCTCGCCACCTATACTAAATATATGGTGGAGAAGAACCACCTGCCTTTGGAGCAATGCACCTTCGACTTGTACGCGGAAAAAGACATCGATGCTTCCCTCACCGACATCCGTACCTACTACGAGGGCATGTGGCTGGAACGCGGCATCCCCATCAAGTATCTCCGTTTTCGTCTGCCCCATAACGGCACACTCGAAGAGCCAGACATCGAAATTCCCGTCGATGGCTACCGTTCCTATAACCACCAAGTGGTGTCAACAAAGAAAACAGGAAAATAGAAAGAAATCCATTTAACACATGACTATTTACCCCAAACTCATACACGATGCCCTCTCCACCGTGCGCTATCCAGGCAATGGCAAGAGCGTGATGGAGAACGAGATGCTGGAGGATGACCTCCGCATCGACGGCATGAAGGTGTCCTTCTCGCTCATCTTCGAGAAAGAGACCGACCCATTCAAGAAATCTGTCGTGAAGGCTGCTGAGGCAGCCATCAAGACGTTTGTGCATCCCGACGTGGAAGTGACCATCAGCACAAAAGCGAAAACCGCCCTGCCACCCGAGCCAGACAAGCTACTGTGCGGCGTGAGGAATATTATTGCAGTCAGCTCTGGTAAAGGTGGCGTGGGCAAATCTACCGTTACAGCCAACCTCGCCATCGGATTGGCAAAGCTCGGCTACCGCGTCGGACTGCTCGACACTGACATCTTTGGTCCTTCGATGCCCAAAATGTTCGGCGTAGAAGAAGAACGTCCTTTTGCGACGCAGGTGGACGGCAGAGACCTCATCGTGCCCATCGAGAAATATGGCGTGAAACTTCTCTCCATCGGCTTCTTCGTTAATCCCGACCAAGCCACCTTGTGGCGTGGTGGAATGGCTTCCAACGCCCTTAAACAGCTCATTACCGAAGCCCAATGGGGAGAACTTGACTACTTCATCCTCGACACGCCTCCTGGCACCAGCGACATCCACTTGACCCTTCTCCAAACCCTCGGCATCACAGGAGCCGTTATCGTCACTACGCCCCAACAAGTGGCACTGGCCGATGCACGTAAGGGCATCAATATGTACATGAACGAGAAGGTGAACGTGCCCATCCTCGGACTGGTGGAAAACATGGCATGGTTCACCCCTGCCGAACTGCCCGAAAACAAGTATTACATCTTCGGCAAAGACGGAGGCAAACAGTTGGCCGAAGAGCTGAACGTGCCACTCTTGGCACAAATTCCCCTCATCCAATCCGTTTGCGAGACGGGCGACAAAGGCGAACCAGCCGTACTCGACCCTGCTTCCCCCGAAGGCATCGCCTTTATGAGCTTGGCTGCTAAGGTGGTGACACAGGTGGACAAGCGCAACGTGGAACTGGCACCGACCCAACGCGTTGAACTACAGAAGTAAGCGATGAACCCTCTACTTCACCCTCTCCCCTCTGAAGCAGAAAGCATTCCGTCGCCGTCACAATTCACCTACCCTTTCTGCTACCGTCCTCACCCCCTTTGCCAACTGGCGGCAAAGGAGGTGATTGACTATTGCCACCACACACCAGAGATGTACCCCCAAGAAGGCAAGATGTTCGGGGTCTTGGTGGTGGAGCATGAAGGCAAGCGTTACTACCTCCGAGCCTTTTCGGGCATCTATAACGGTTCCTACCACCACGAAGGTTTTGTTCCCCCCATTTTCGACTTACAGCAGGGCTACTTCCGTGAAGAGGAACAGCGCATTGTGGAACTGACCCAGCGCATCCAGCAAAGTAAAGATAACGAAGAAAAGGTGACCTTGAAAGCCCTCCGCAAAGAAAAGTCGCAAGCCCTCCAAACGTGGACTTTTCGTCAGTTCCGAATGCACAACGCACAGGGCAACGTGGCTGACCTCATCGACATCTTTAAGGACTACAAGACTCCCTTCACCGAGGAAGAGTACCTCGACTACAAAGAAGGACGCACCCCCATCAAGCCCCATTCCAAGGTCGGTATTCCTCCTGCTGGTGCGGGCGAATGTTGTGCTCCCAAACTCCTGCAATACGCCTACCTGCACAACCTCAAGCCCCTCTGCATGGAAGAGTTCTGGGTAGGGCCATCGCAAGGTAGCCAGATGCGTGTCGAGGGACACTTCTACCCTTCCTGCCAGCATAAGTGTGTGCCTATCCTTACCTACATGATGCAGGGACTCGATGTGGAGGAAAATCCTCTCTTCCGTCGCGGACAAGCATTGCTCCAACAAGTACGCATCATCTACGAAGACACCGACATCATGGTGGTCAGCAAGCCCTCGGGACTTCTTTCCGTGCCCAGTCGCAACCACGGCGAGGTGTCACTCCAGCTTCACCTCTCTGCCATCGACCCCGAAATACGCCTTGCACATCGTCTCGACCAAGACACCTCCGGACTTCTCATTGCTGCCAAAAACATCGAGACCTGCCGACAGCTCCAGAAGCAATTTGTCCGTCACGAAGTCAAAAAGAAATATGTGGCCCTTCTTTCCGCTCCCCTTAGCCCCTCTCTGCCACAAGAGGGCACCATCTCCCTGCCCCTCTCGCGCAACCCTTTCGACTCTCCCCGCCAAGTGGTCGATTACCGCTTTGGCAAACCCTCCATTACACATTATATATATAAAGGGAACAGCCGCATCGAGCTGTTCCCTCAGACAGGTCGCACACATCAATTGCGCATCCACTGTGCCCATCCCGAAGGTCTCGGCAGTCCCATTCGGGGCGACATCCTCTACGGCACCGCCGCCGACCGCCTCTATCTCCATGCCGAAAGCATCACTTTCCGCCACCCCACCACAGGCGAATGGATGACATTTACAGAAAAAGCCTGATACAAGTACGAATACTCATATCAGGCTTTTCCTTTGATACGGGTTATTGCCCCCCTCTTCTTTCATTCATCAACCCAACGACTTTCTTTCCAGTTGGCTTTTGACTCGTTGAAGTCCGAGACGTTCCAAATTCATCAGGAGGGAAGTCCCTTGCGGTACACTCTTATAAGACTCTCCTTTCCTGCCATCACGGAATATCTGCTGATAACCCAGACCTTCCTCGTTCTGCACCAACACGCTATCACCCAAGTATCCGCAGATGTGGTACGAATGGTTATGATCTTTCTTCACAATCAGATAGTCACGTGCAATGACAATATGAGGGTTGTAGAACATCTCCCACTCATAGAAACGAGGACTGACTTTTCCTGTGGAACAACGCAACTTCATACAGGAGTTGTATGGGGGATTATGCTCGTTTCCGAGCCCGATCTCCACACCTGCCACGTGATGAAATTCGGGGAATGTATCATAATATGAATTGCCAACCGGATCCCAACAATTCTCGATATGGTAATGACCAGCAGCCATCCTGCCGTAAAAGAAACCGTCTCGCCAAATGACATCCCCATAGAGACGGATGTTCAAGTCCTTCCCCATCCTGTCTATGACAGTAGTCACATCAATGATTCTGTTCGGTTCACTTCTGCTGGGACTCTTATACATTCCGAGCGCAAAATAGCCACAGCCTTTTTGCAACCGTTCCACATATCGGAACTTAGCCGGACAGGTGATTTTTCCATTTCGCATGACACCATAGCGTCCATCTTGCAAGAATATTTCCAGCCCTGCACGTTTTTGTCCGGCACTCTTGATGCGCACCATCTGTAGATTCACCAGTTCCTTCTCCTGCACTTCATCATCCACCACAACACAGCGTGTCAACCCTGTCAATCCTTTCCCTGAGTCTTCTCCGAGGAATGTTCGTTTCCAATCGCGTTCCACAGTAGGCAGTCCGAACAACTGATATAACCCCACCATGTCCAATATCAGCACATGTGGCTTCCCTTCAGAGACACGCATTCCTCGTCCCACCTGCTGAAGGTATTTTGACAGCGACAACGTAGGACGTGCCAATTGGATGAACTCCACCTCCGGACAGTCATACCCTTCGGAGAAAATATCCACATTGATAATGACATCAATCTTCCCCTTCTGATAATCGTCCGTAGCCTGCTGCCGCTCTTTGGCAGGAGTCTTCGATTCTATCACACAGCAGTTCACACCCTGCTGCTGATAATAATCTGCAATATGCTGTGCATGTTGGCGGTCGATGGCATATACAATACCCTTCTTCCCCTCCGCAAATTGCTGATAGGTTTGGTATAAGTGCTCCATGCTTTCCGGCACATCCATCACCATAGACAGTTCCTTTGTCTGGTAATCGCCATCCGCTCCCCGTTTCTTCAACAAACGTATCTTCTGGACAGTAAGACTGTCAGGACGGGCACTCACATACTCAAAGTCGGACAAATAGCCCTTGTCGATAAACTTCTGAATGCTCCACGACTGCAAGAGTGTGTCAAACAAATCGGTGAATGGTGCATTGTTCAACCTACAAGGTGTGGCAGTCAATCCTAAGAACTTCGCCTTCGGCCACCTGTTCCAGAGCAGTCGGTAGGTCTTCGCCAGCGCATGGTGTGCTTCGTCAATGACCACCATTGATGGCTCAAAGTCGGTTTCTTCGATATGTCTCGACAGCTTTTGGATGCTCTCCACCCTCACCGTCCCGTCATCTTCATCCATCCCCAAAGATGCAAGAGTAGTCTTTATCTGATCCAGCAGTTCCTTACGGTGTGCCACAATCAAGACTCCACCTCCCCATTTTCCACTTTTCACATTCCGTTTTTCACCCCTAATGGCTTCTGCCATCAAGTGTGTTTTTCCCGTGCCTGTAGGCATCTGCACCATCACACTCTGATACTCTTTCCACGCCTTCATGAGCCGTGAAAGCATATCAAGCTGGTAATCCCTCAATTCGCTATTCATTTGTTTTCCAGCCTAAAGCCTGATTTTTTCAATGAGCAACTCTCCAACAGAAATGCCAGATTCTAAAGATGGGTTCCCATATACATTCTGATGGGAAATACCGCACCAGTCTCACATCACGCATCAACCTATTGACGTTTGCCTGTATTTGACCACCTTGATGAGCATTCCTCTGGTTATATTTGCCAAAGTTGCCACCCGACACCACCTCTTTCAACAGGAAACGCCCTCTCCGTTCATCTGCAGGAACCAACAGATAACGTTCCTCCAATCCTAAAACTTCCCGAAGAACCCACATCACGGCACTCGCAAACTGAGACAATCCCAAGTATCTCAAATCACGTTCAAGACACCTCGCTTCCATCTGCTCACTCTTAACTAAAAGAAAATAGAAATCAATCAAATTTTTGAATCCAAGTCCGCTCTGCAGAACGTGCCTATACATGTGGCTTAGTTGAAACACCACATTGAACTCCCACGTCGGGACACAAATACGGCCCTCTCCTTTCGGAAGACTCACCCAATGACTGAACTGCTCCTCCTTATGTTCATTCATCCATCGCTGCAGTCGCCCATTGTTTATCAGATTGTTCATGAATGTGGGACGATAATGCACTTCGACATCCACATCCTTATACATTCCATAATCTATATGGTGATACTCCGTCTTTCCCTGCGGATTCCTTTTCCTGACCCAATGGAGGATGTTCCTCACTTCATGATTCTTACCCACCTCTTTGTTCACGCTCCTCACCCACACATCAATATCACCAGAGGTTCTCAACAAAGGCTTCGGATACATCAACGCATTGCCCTGACCTTTCAACAAACAACACTCAAAGCCTTCCTTTCTGAACGCATCACAAACCTCCACGCACAATTCGTTCAACAGAATATTTCTTGCTTCAACCTGCGATGCATTTCCCACCCAACGCACCAACTGCAGCTTCGGAATCCTCACACGTTGACGGAGTCGTTGTATGCCATCATACACCACCCCTATAACAGATTGCCGCTCCGCAAAAGCCATCAGCCTCTGCCAATCCATATCGTCAAGTTGGTCAGGCTCCTGCCCCTGGGCATCAACAGCATATCGCAGAAACTGAAGGTATTTCAGTCCTATGTTCCTCGTTTCCTTCATCAAAATGTGATGCAGCCTTTTCCCTACATTTTCTGACTATCTGCGTCGTTTTTTGCCTATATTCCCCCAAAAACACGAATTATACATCGATGTATGATACATTGATGTATAATTTTCGTACCTTTGCTAATTAATCCTTAATCCTGACTCCGTCAGCAATACCGCCACAGGTTAACATCTAACTATAAGTACCCGAACATTGTAGCTAAATGAAAAGACTGAAAGTAATATTAATTTTAGTGCTGAATGGCATCGTATGGCTTCTCACCTTCGTAGCCACACTACCCTACGCTCTATACAGACTTCTCAAAAGGATTCTTATAAAGTCCCAGTAGCTGCTGACCAAAATACCAGAAGAATTTCACATCATCAATAAAATAACGACGAAACAAACGGTTGGGTTCTTGGCAGAATCGCCAAAACCACTCTAAACCTAAGCATTGGAATACTTTAGGGCTCCGTTTCACATTACCTGCCTCAAAATCTACAGTTGCGCCCAAAGCCATGAACAATTTCACATGGGGCAATTGATGTCTGTATTTGGCAATCCATACTTCCTGCTTGGGTGATGTAGCACAAACCGTAAGAACAGTTGCACACGACTCATTCACCATCTTCACTAGTTCCAAGCTCTCCAGTTCATCCTTGACAAACTGAAACGATGGGCTGTGGGCACCCACAACAAGTTCGCGTCCAACCCTCTTGTTAATGTTCCTCTGTGCCTGCTTAGGCACTCCATCATTTCCACCAAGAATAAAGATTTTGCAACCCTCATCCTCCCGATGGAAGTCGCAGAAATCTCGGAACAATGTAGAACCAGGTATTGACTCTATGATTTTGTAGGACAGCAATCGAGTGAGTCGTTGCAACACCACACTATCACATATAATATGATTAGCCTGCTTGTATGCTTCATAGAAATCCTTGTCCTTCTGCAATCTCACCAGATGGTCCACATTGGGCGTGAACAATATTCCACGTTCTAATCGCTCCAATAAGTCCCGTTTTCTGATTGACAGGATATGGGTATTCAGTATTTGAATAATATTCAAGGTTTAGGATCTAATGAGACAAAAGACTCTTTCCCTTCTCTGTAAACAAGTGTTTATCGGATGGCAGAAAAGACATCCAATTTGAATTTCTTATTTTAATGGATTAACACATACCGTCACAGGGTGAAATGATGCCTGTCCACCTGTCACCCATTCTTACAATCCCCTACTCTTAAAGTATCTGTCATAACCTTCAAGTAGTGCTTTGCTTGTGTGTTCCCAGCTCAGTTCTGTGATGACGCGGTTACGGCCGTATTCTCCCATTTGTTTGCGTTTCTCAGGATTCTCTAAGAGTTCTATGATTTTCTTAGCCATATCTTCTGCATCATTCGGTTTGGCATAAAGTGAAGCCTCTTGAGCTGAATACTTGCCCTCTGTCAAGTCAAACTGAACGATGGGTTTTCCTAATGCCATATACTCTAGAATCTTGTTCATCGTCGATTTGTCGTTCATGGCATTATATTCATCCGAATTGACACAGACATCTGCGGTGTTCAGATAGTCCAAAAGGGTTTCGTCAGGCACACGGCCAGTGAACTCCACAATGTCGTCCAGCCCCATTTCTTTGCACTGCTTGCGAAGAGCCTCCAGATGTGGACCACCACCTACGATACCCCAAAACACATCATCTCGTTTCAGCGTTTCACGGATATACTTGGCTGCATTCAGCAAATACTCGATACCCTCCTGCTGACCAATCACACCCAGATAGCCTACCATGTATTTCCTTCCACGCTTAATCTCAGGCTTGGCCGGCACGATACGTAATCTTTCCAACTTCGGTCCCGAACGAAGCACAAACACATCCTCTGGTTTCATTCCGCCTCGCTCTATAGCTATCTTCTTATAGCTTTCGTTGGTCACGAACGCAAACTTACAATGTTTGTAGGTTTGTCGTTCCAGCCACAATTGACTCTTGTACAACAATCCTGTGGTTTTGCCAAATTTTGCCTCATACAACTCAGGACAAATGTCGTGATGATCGAAAATATAGTCCACCCCTTTGCTCTTAAAGAGGTTGGCTACCATCCAAATATCATCTGGGGGATTACAACCATGAATACAATGAAATCCCACCTCCTTATAGCACTGCTTGGCTAGCCTGTATTCATTTTTCAGTGCACTCCAATACTCTTTGGCATAGCCCAAAGCACCATTACCTTCTGTTGGTAAATCATGGCGATAGATGTGAACTCCTTGCAAAAATTCCTTTTCCTCCGTATACCCTTTTCCTTTGGGGCAAATTACTGATACCGTGTAACCATTGGCGGCCAATGTTGTAGCCTCTTGCCACACGCGGGTATCGAAAGGAACTGGCAGGTTCTCAACGATAATCAATACTTTTCTATCCATTTATTATGCTTGTAGTTTGAAGTCTATATTTACTGAACATACACTTGCATGCCCGTATATTCTGATAGCTTTCGATGGGCACTTGACTCCATATTCCATACTCACCTCTGCATCTTCTATTTTTAGCTGATCTATTGGGGTGTTTACTGAAATCGTTATCTGATTGTCTCCAGATTTCAGTTCAACCAATCCCTCTGATGGTACTGTTACGCAGACATCTTTTCCTAACATCAACGTACTTACCCAGTCTGTTTCTTTTGTAAAAACATCCTTCATGCTTAATTTGTGGGTGACCTTATTCCATTCAAAGATCCTTTGATGGATAATGGGCTTATACCCATCGTGACAGGCTATCAACACATCCGTTTCGCCATCACTGGCATAGTGCTCCAACTTGCACTCGGCTCTTTTTCCCCACAGGAAAGCTCCCAACATCTCACTTTGGTCTTTACCACCAACACACACTGTACTATGATTGATAGTCTTTCTGAATGCATTCCTGTGCTCTAAGTCACAATGATAAATGTATGTGCCAGGGTCTGTAATCACAGGCTTTCCATCTACCAACAGTTGAAAACTCAATGCATCAGCATGTCCATGCGCAGCGATAGACCCAAAGCCTAGTGCTGCATGGTCAATGCCAATCAGTATGCGGTCATCCTTGTCTCTTAGAAAACTGTTACCTCCCTCTTCGAAACATCTTGAGTGAGTATTATCATAGAGAGGCTTTCTCTTGATCGTTTCAATCTCTTCATCAGAAAATAACCATCGTGTATTTTCACAGATGTTCTCAAAATTGGAATAGCGTTCACCCGTCACCAGTGAACCCAACTGGAGCACCCATTCCCATTGGTGCCATCGTCCTCCTTGCAAGTCCAGTATCTTTCCTTCATCGTCATCTCCGAATTCACACACCGCCTTTTCTCTCCATGCAGCATGAGCTACGTACTCGCACTCCTTCCTTATCATCTCATTCCATCTGCCCTCGCCACTCACGTGCGCCATCAACAGATACGCCTCCATCCCAAATGTCTGGTAATGAAGGCTTAATTCTTTATTGACTCCATCGGGATAATTCTGCTTATCCAATTCTTCAGTCAGAATCTTGATAGCCAAATCCTTCCATGCCTGATGATGGAATGCACAACCTGCTATGCCTATCGCTGTAGCCTCAACAAGTAAGTGATTATTGGCAGAAGAATAACGTGAATAGTGTTTCGTCAGGTAGTCCACCATATTGATGGCACCATTCTGTAGTTTCTCATTGTCTGCCCCTGCTGCCCGTAGAAAAGCCAAAGCATACATCCAATTGATGGCTCTAATGGCTAATTCCATTGCAGAAGTCCAGGATATTCCATGCAAGAAAGGATTCTCCTTACACCACGTCTCCACTTTCTCTGTGAGTTCTTTCAGATACGTCTCATCCTTACTTACATAATATACCTTAGCCAATAGCGCCCAGTCAAAATGTCGGTTCTTCTCCCAATTTGTTCTTGCATCCCCTAAGTCGTCCCGTTGCTTATAATCCAAATCATAGGAGAAGGTCATAGGCCATTGGTCATGATCGGGTCCTTTCAGTAGATGCAGTTCTGTATTAACAGTATATTCCGTGTTGTGCCAATGAATGCCTAAAGCATCAGGGTCAAACACAAGACCCTTGAATGCAGGATTCCAGACCTCTTCCCCCACATTTCTCATACAGGAACCGAACAACTTCCGTTCCTGTTTCTGAATCAACTTTTGACTGATACGCCAACCGACCTCAGGCACATTCATTGCCCGAAGTCGGTTGATATACCATGATATTTTCCCCATTTACTATATTATTAACTGGAATATTTCTTTCCAACGATAATCTTCTTTACTGAATGTTTGAATGAGAAATTTTGATAGGCATCTAACAACGTAGGCTATCACTATAATCTCAGTCAATATAATCAACACATTCAATGGAAAGAGTGAATTCATCTTATCAGAAATGAGAGTCAAATTTATAAGATATATCTCCAGACATAAGCCACCAATAAAGCGAACAACCCATTTTACGGCCTTATGATTATTGTAGCAATTAACAATCCTGGTGTGTGAACATATTCTATAACCATAATAACAGATTCCCATCAATGAAGGAATGGAAAGCACTTGGATATCCATGTAATACTTCTTTGCATAATGGAAAAGATAAAAACAAATGACGGATAAGGCAAAGAAAAGAAAATCTGTTTTCTGAGTTTTCAGTTCCTGACAACTTTTGCCTAAATATGCACCAAGCAACATCACAAAGAACAAGAACCACCATTTCATCCATGGGTCTTTAAGTAGATTGAAATCTTCAGGTCTGTTCCATAGGATATAAACACAAACAAATAGCACAGTATATCCCCCAATACATGTTCTTACTCTATTGGGACAATACCGCCTAATGAAGAAAATCGGTACATAGTAAATCATAATACAATTTACAAACCAACCACCTTGAACTAAAGTCATTAAACTGTCGTCCCTTTTAAAGAGAATAACTCCAATGATTGCCCATGCAAATACAGACGGATATATTCTATAGATTCTCTTCTTATAGAAATTGAAAAAGTTACTTTCACGACCTAAAAGCATTGTGAAGCCCGAACAAAGAAAAAACAAGGCATCACCAATTGTTCCACCTGTTGCGATTTTGTCAAATGGCGGAACATATATTGTATCGAAATGAGAATTAAGAATAAGTATTACGGCAAAGAATTTCAATATATCAATGCCGTCATTACGTTTTTTCTCCATATAATAATCAACCATCAAATATATAGTCCGAAAACATCACTGTTTCTGATTATGAATTTAGAATTCCGTCTGTTTGAAGTCCATATTGATTGCTTTACCTTGGGCGACTGTATTCATGTTGATGTTTCCCCATGACAAACCATCATAGATGCCATCATAATCTACCTCTTTCCATTGACGAACCAAATCCACAATAATCTTACCAGGATATTTCTTCAGCACATCCACAAAATCCTTCTCCTTGTTCGTCACAACCAGCACATCACTCTTCTGACACACCTCATCCAGATTGTCAGTCACAAAATGCTGCAAGTGAGGAATCTTCGCCATGATGAAGTCCTTGTTCGTGCCTGTCAACTCGCTCACCTTCACATTCTTGTCATATATATGAATATTGTAGCCTTTGCCCAACAGTGTTTCCACCACATCCACAATCGGTGAACAGCGCAGGTCATCCGTACCAGCCTTGAAACTCAAGCCGAGCACACCAATATTCCGTTTTCCTTTTGCCATGATGGCCTGCACGGCCTTCTTCTTCTGGTTCTCATTACTCTGGAAGATGCTTTCAATCACCGGCACATCCACGTATAGGTCATGTGCCAAGGTTTTTAGCGCCTTCATATCCTTCGGCAGGCAACTGCCACCGTATGCAAATCCTGGCTTAAAGTAATAAGGTGAGATATTCAATTGCTTATCCTTGCAGAATATCTCCATTACTTTGTGAGAGTCAATATCCAATCCCTTGCAGATATTACCCACCTCATTGCCAAATACTATCTTCAGCGCATGATAGGTATTGTTCACATATTTCATCATCTCTGCCACCTTGATGTCTGTGCAGATAAACTCAGCTTTGATATCCTTATACATCTCACGGAACACCTTCTCCGCATATTCAGAATCAGTACCCACCAAGGTCAAAGGTGGATTGAAATAGTCCTCGACAGAAGTACCCTCACGAAGGAACTCCGGATTGCTCACCACTGTGAAATCCTTACCACGTTCCAATCCACTCTCTTCTGTAATGATTTCACCCACCTTCTGGTTGGTGCCAGGTAGTACTGTTGAGCGGATAGCCACCAAATGCATATAATTCAGGTCTCCACGTTCCTTCTTCTCCTTTAGTGCACGTCCAATCCTTCCTGCTACCGTATAGATGTAGTTCAGATTCAGATGCCCCTCCGGACTTGAAGGCGTTCCCACCACGATAAAGGACACCTCCGTTTGAGCAATACCTTCTGCCGCCACTGTCGTAGCCGACATCAGCCCCTTTTCATGTGCCTCCTGACAAAGTTCAGCAATACCCTCCTCAATAATCGTGGGTTTACCTTCGTTCATCAGTCTCACCTTATTTTCATTCACATCCACTCCAACCACCTTGTGGCCGAGCTTGGCTAAACAGGCTGCACCAACGCAACCCACATAGCCTAATCCAAAAATACTAATATTCATATTATAATAGTTACTATTTTATGACCTTTTTTTGTTATTCTTAAATTGTATAAAATCAAAAAGGACACCTTTATGAACAATGTTTTAATTCTTCAGCATCTTTTTTTGATTTTGAAATGCACGCCTTTATATTTGATTCTAACACGAAGTAGAAAGAATTTCAATAATTCTTCCAAATCTGTAGTGTCTAGTATGCCGTGGACAATATACTGACCTTCATCCGCATAAACATCGTCTGCATCGCCTCCGCAAACTTGACATTGTGGAATAACAAATACGACCATTTTGTCTTTGTCGATGCTACCAATGAACTTTGGTTCCGACGGCTGTATCGTCATAAATTGGTATAGAACCTTATTCAAGCAGCACGAAGACAGACTTTATCGCCCGATCACATAGAACGAATTCTATATTCCAAATTGTTTGTTTGATAAATTTTATCCTATAACAAATTCATGTAAATTTCTTTCAAATTTGAAAAAACGACTTTAGGATAATATTTCTCAACAATCTTCCCGCTATTTTTGCCTTGAATCTCAACCTGTTCCGGATTTTCGATATAATAATGTATTGATGCTGCTATTTGATCTATATCCCCAGGTTCGACTAAGATACCATTTTGTTTATTGTGTGATGTATTGTTTGTAATAACCACCTCAGGAATTCCACCAACAGGTGTTGATATTATTGGGCAATTATATGATAATGCCTCTAATATTGAAATCGGAAGACCTTCGTTATATGAAGGTAAAATATACACATCAGCCCAATTAAGTAAATTAACCTTCTTCTCTCCATCGACCCATCCTTCAAATGTTATACAGTCCTCCAAATTTGAATTTAAAATTGCATTATGAAGATTTTCCACTTCACCATTCCCTCCGATTCTAATATTTATTTTGTCCCTCAAGTAAGAATGAGTTTCAATGGCTTTTATTAAATCAAAGGCTCCTTTTCGCTGACTGATCTCCCCTAAAAACAATATATGTAAATTCCTTTTTCCGTCATATAACTCGGATTCTTTCCGAATATCAGGGTAAGGGACAATATTATCAAGAATTATGATCTTCTCTGGCCTGACGCCTATTTTCATATAAAAATCTTTATAATAGTGACTTAATACAATTAATGTATCAGACATATTTAGGCAATGCACAATCTCTTCTTTATCTTTTCGACTCTCGTAAAATGGAACAAATTGGCTTGCATGCATATGCCATACAACCTTTTTATCAAACATTTTTGCAATCTTAACAAAAAGTTTTTTACGATCAAAGCTCGTTCCATGGCTTCCTTGAACATGGACTATCTGAATCCGTTTATTAAAGACCATCTGACACAAAAAGAAGAATAATCCCGTTATTCCCACAAATGTTTTTTTAATTTTACATTCATCTCGACTTGCAGTTGTTACAATATAATTAATTCCCTCAAAATATTCCGCATAGGTGTTTACGACAGAACTCACACCACCTGGAGCATGATTTTTCCAATAAACGCCAATCATCAAAACCTTATCAGAAAGTTCCTTTGAAATTAATATTTTTCCCATTTTATTATATAAAAACGGTTCAAAGATTCTTTGAAAATAAATAAAAGTATAGTCTCTTTATCAGAATGTATAAGACGGAATTTGTGGTGCACCCCATTCCTATGAGAATATTCTTTGAATCTTTCTCTGTCTCATGTCAAGTTTTTTTTTACACCATTCTCCTCTAATTCACACTGATATTTTTACAATCCAAACTAAAAGATCCATCTTTTACAAAATTTGAACTCAGAGCATCTTGTATTAGGATTTTTTGCTTTCAACATTCATTTGATGTGAATATTAATTTATATATCTGTTCATAACAATTACTGCTTTTGTACTGCAGACTCTGTTTGTATGCACGCTCACCGACCTTCACAGCTTCTTCCCAATTATTTACAATTTTTTTGTATGCTGCTTCCAACGAATCTATATCCCCTATTTTATATGGATAGCCACATCCTTGGGGAAAATAATAATTAATGGCGGAAATATCTGTATAAATTATCGGCTTTTTTTTCCGCATTGCGGATATTGATAATATCTGACCAGAACTACCAACATCTTCATATAACGCTACTATGACAGCCTCCGAATGTGACAAAAGATTGTTGAACTCTTCATTCGTCAAATCTTTGTATACATAAACATTGCGAGGCATATCATTTATTTTCTTATTCAAGGCACTTGCAACGATTACAAATTGTTGATTTGGATATCTTTCAGCCAATTTCCCTATAAGATTATAATCACGATTTGTAAATCCCCCTGAGAAAAAATAATTACATAGTTCTTTTTGTTTAAGTTCATAAGAATGTGGCATAATATCTGAACAATATGGTACAAATGTAATGTAAGCTCTATTAGATAACTCTTTATAAAATTTAACTTCATTTGGAGACTGACATATTAATGTTAAGTGTTTATTGTCTAACAGAAATCTTAACACTAACTTTACAACTTTTTTATTGCTAAGACCATGAAGATAAAAGTTATAAATAAATAATGAGTAGTCCTTTAAGAATGGGCTCAAGATTTTGTAAGCAGCCAGTACACCTAACTGACAGCCAGTACAAAATGTTTTTCTATTGTCTATTTTTGTAACGTTTAATATAATTTTGATAAAAGCATATAACTCCTGCATTAATCTCTTTTTCTTTGAAGAGAATTTTTGTCTCCGTCCTTTCAATATCGGAAAATGAAAATAAAGCAAATTATGATATCGTTGAATGTACTCGCCAAAAACACATCCCCAAATATCATTCTTCGTAATAATTAGAAGATCTTTCATGTCTTTTCCTAATTTATACATAATATCTTCAAATACCCAAGGAGTAAGTTCTTTGAAAAGTTTCGAAACTCATCCACCTTTTTTCTTACTTCACAATAATCAATATCTGCAACAGCTTGTTTGTAAATATCATTTTTATAAAGACGGGCCGTAAGACCAAACTTACAAAGAAGTGAGTCTATACGAGAGTGAGTGCTACCTGCAGTCGTCGGACATACACGATAGAACGTAATAAACTTTTTCTCCATCATGATAGAAAAAATCGTACCATGAAAAGAGTCTGTAAGCACGAAATTTGCATTGCATAATAACTTAACAAAATCTCGAGGATTTACATCAAATGGAGCATAATCACCAAAGTCATCGTCAATTTTGATATATTTGTCCACATGTCGCATTACAACAAGTTTGCAACCTGTTTTTTGTGCTAGTTCTGATGCCTTTTCACGAATCTCAGGACGTTCTCCGAGGAAATATACAAATATATATGAATCATTTATCTTCTTTGTTGACAGCATCGAAAACTCTTCCCATTCCGATTTAGATAGAAGCATGGTTGGATCACAAACAAAATCGGCTTTAGCGTTGGAAAGACTTTCTACTATTTCTTTTCCTTTTATTTCTCGTACACTAATCCAATCTAATCGCTCTAAGTATTTCTTTGTACCCTTATGTTGAAATTCAGGAATACTTGAGACTCCAAAGCTCGCAGCATAAGCAATTTTGGGTACATTCTCATCTACAAACATTAAATTATAGAATTGAGACGCAAACCCTTTGGGACTCCACAACTGATCGCTACCTACCATACAAAGATCATAAAGCTTTGATCCCTTTTTCAAAGCCAAATAACTATCATAATAGTCACAAAGTGGCTCAAAATAAGTATCTTTAAATGTCTCGACCGCTTTATTTCGGATGGAATTGTTACGCTTGAAACTCTTATTAAAAGTATTATTGAACATCTTGTTCAGACGTATCATCAACTCACTCTTACCCCCACTCTTCAAATAGTTGGGTACCGCGAACAATGTGGCTAATGCACTACGATGCTTGTTATAACGGATAATACGCACTTCATAATTATTATCTTGTAATACTTTCACAGTAGCGTAAGCTTGAAGTGATGTCCCATAATTATTATGATTGCTCTTACGAACAGCAAGGACACAACCAATCTTCTTTTTTTTCATTTTAAACTACCTTTGTCTTTTTCTTCAATAATGGAATCAAAAACCAAAAGATTCTCTTACTCCCAATAAATTGCTGAATACGATTGTGGACATATTGTACAATTGTTTTAAGATCTACCCCCTTTTTATCGATTTCCCCGTATTGGGGGATATTATACCCAAGAGCTTTGTTTAGAGCAACAAATCTCATGTTTCTATCCTTTTTCATTTTTGCTGATTTCTGAGAAGCATTGAGGATTTCTACATTAATCTCGTCCAAGGTTATGACACCTTTTTTCATCACTTCTTCAAGCAGATCTTTCCAGTATTTGTTTCTTACAATAACGGAATTTACGCCTACCTTATCATCCAGATATGGCTCTATATGAATATCACCAAATGAAACATCTGCCAATTCTGAATAATGGTCCACGCACAACAAGCATCTTCTAGGCACGAATATACTTCGAAGTGGATGACAATAAAGTTGATAATCTTGGTAAAAAGAAAAATCTTCACCTTTTGCAACCAGTCCACCTAAACAACCATTATCACGATATGATAGGTAGCTGAGTTTTTTCATGTCTATATTTCTCTCTTTCAATATATATTCTGTGAAATTAAATGTTCGGCTAGATGAACAATATAAACCAAACAAACCAATAATCTTTGTGCATAAATCTTTGTCAATTTTCATAGCTTTACGCCAACTCTGAATCTGACAAGGAACACCCACTACAACATATCTTGAGCCAGGAGCCTCTTTAATCAGTCGTAACATCTTTGCATGTGTGACAGGTGCATACTTACTGCTTCGTGATTCTATAAGTTCTTCTTTTGATTTGGCAACAAACGTATTGACCATGTAAGGAGCATCCTTTTTGAAACGTGTAACCACAGCTCCGTCAATTTTATCGTTTTCCAATAGCCATATTAGGAACTGAGTGGTCAAGCCTCCGCTAGCTGCATGGTAACGCAGGTCGTTATCGTTGCTATAACCTGTATAACATTGATGATACTTCCCTATATACTGATCATATTTTATCCCTGCGTCACAAAATAAACTGTCAGAATACTCTTTAAGGTTCATTTCTGCTCCAGCACAGGCTCTCAAACAAAGCCCACAGTCATTGCATTTTGTACTATCAATCTGAGGTCGGAATGTACCACTACATGTAACAATAGAAATAGCATGTTTATTACATACACCCTCGCAGATACCACATCCTGTACAAAGATTATTATTTATCGTATATCCTATATTCATCATTTGAATTTATAATATATGATAAAAAACATGGTTATTTTATACTTCATTGCAAGAATATACAAATAATCCACAAAACGATATTGTGTAATAAGTTTATCTTTATACATCTCCTGCAATCTTTCATGGCCACATATTGCTTCAATTCTCTTTTTTCTATACGACAAAGAAGTTTTCGTTCTCGCTTCAAATTTGAAGATAGTTTTATATATTCTTAATATCTGTGAATAGTAATGACCTTTATACTCCACATTTGTATAGTTCTGCTCGAGTGAATTATGTACTGCATCAACAAGTTTGATTAATTTATTATATTTCTCCTCATTATATGTAGTTGTAATTGAACTTGGATTAATATAATAATTGTAAAAAACATTTGGCAATATAGCAACATTTGTGATGTACGGATACAAAGCCATATCAAATAGCAAGTCCTCTGATGCGACATCACGTTCACTAACAAAAACACAATTGCTTGCCTTTATTGTCTCCAATTTGAACAAAGCCATACACACACTCATCGAACGTTGAATGCCGGAATGATCTGAAGGCTTAGTTCCAACTATATCCAACAATAATTGCCGGGTCTGCTCTTTACCAATATATAATTCTATTTTCTTCGCCTTGTTTACTTCAATCCGTGTTCCGTTATTCAAAAATCGTCTATGTTTGAAATAACATATATCCAAATCGTATTCGCATGCTTTAGAATAACACACCTCATACGTATCCAACTCAACATAGTCATCCGAATCAAGGAATGTTATATACTCACCCGTTGCTACTTCCATACCAGAATTTCGAGCCATTCCTAAACCTTCATTTTTTTTATGTATTACCTTAACGCGTGAATCTTTTATTGCATATTCATCGCACAGTTGAGGGCAATTATCTGGAGACTGATCATCAACCAAAACAATCTCTATTTCTTTCAGAGTTTGATTAAGCAATGATTGTACACATCTATCCAAATACTTCTCAACATTGAATACTGGTACTATTATTGAAACTTTAGGCATATTATAATAATATTAAATTTGTATCCCATAAAAATAAAGTCATATCTCCACGCATAAACAGATATTTTAGATAATTATACAAAAAAAACAGTAAGCCAATAAAAAGAATTTTTTCCCAAATACTTTTTACAAGTAATTTTCTATAATATAATACAAGAGATAAAGGGATACACCAAAAATCGTAAATATCGTTCCCTATACGCTGCATAATCTCTAGCTTTCTAAATGATAGAAGAAACAAAAGTCCGAAAATATAAAAATTATAGAAAGGTATATATTGTTTTTTTTCATTATTATTGTCTTTAAGATATTTATATCCAAAATATAACAACGCTGAATTTCCAAAGGCTTCAAATATCTGCACGATGTTATCTCTAGCATATTTGTCATCCATCCCTTCCACACTGAACCATTTATCAGAATTATCTGTGTAGCTAGCAAAAAACTCATCTTGGTCACCCAATCTACTTGTTATGGGTAAGAACCAGTCAAGATTAAGAAATTTCTCAATAAAGAATGAACAAAAAACAACTAGTGGAATTGTAATGTAATAAGGGAAAGGGAATTTTGTAAAAATTAAAAAGAACAAAAAAATCAACATAATTGGAATGTTCCCTTTATGAATACCACTAGCTATCAAAAAATATATTCCTGCATAAAGCAAATTTAAAATAAAATGATAATTAAATCTCTTCAACCATAATGTTTTATTTCTTATGTAAACATTGCTAATGTCCAAACAACTATTCATAAATAGAAAAACAAAAGAAAAACTTAAGGCTTGACGCACCTGATATTCGTTTAATGCTATAAATGCCACCATGAATAATGGAACTAAGTATTCAGCATATTTGACAAACCTTTTCAATAAGACGAAGAAACAAACGGAAAAAATTAATGCATAAAAAAAGAAACTAGAATATCCGCCCACACCCATCGTTTTTAACAAATCATTTATAAACTCATATATAGGTTGACTTCTTTCGTCATTTAATCCAAATAAGAATCTTCTAACATAAGAAAAATAATCATTGCCTCTGCCATAACGTAATCCTTGCGCCAGTGAAAAAGCAATAATACTAGGAGTTGCACACTTCCAATAATTTTCTCCATTTGAGATATTCCTACCACTTATATAAAATATAAGTAACAAACAAAGATTTATCAGGAGATAGTCAAAATCAAAATTGAACATTATTCTTTATCTATAATATGATGTTAAATAACAATGATAGTTAATAATAGACACCTCAACCACATTCTTATTCTAGACGCCAAATGTAATTTACACTTTAATCGTATCTTTTATCCAATTAAGGCTATCGGCACGAATGTTATTCAAAAGATCTTGTTCTTCATTAAAATCATAATATGGTCGAATTGATAAAACATCTGTACCAACTCTTATTGCGAGATGTTCACAGTTTAAACTTCCAAGCAATGTTGTCTGACGATCATCACCATCTTCTGTGGGAACAATAGAGATTAAGGGTCTACCAAAATTGAGAGCAAAAGCTGTTCCGTGAAAACTATTAGTAATAACAAGCTCAGAATTGGCAAAAAGGTCTATAAACTCTGGGATAGTCGCACTACATCTATTTGTCATTACAAGTCCATCTGTATTCTCTGGTTTCGTATAGCCAGCTAATGCTATAACATCACAATTCATCTTTTTCTGATAGAACCTGGCCACCTCATATATATAAGGACGTGGATTGGATGCATATGTCAACATATAGAAAAGGATGTATTTTTTATTTTTGCGAGATGATGCTCGGGGAATGGCTTTCAACCAATCCACTCGACTAAGAAGTAAGGTCGGGTCTAAGATTACTTTTATATTTTTGTTTATATCTAATTCTTTATTAATTATACATACTCCATTCTGCTCTCGAACAGAAAGTGCCGAAAACTTCATTAACTCATTTTTATATTTAACACGGAATTGCTCTGGTAGTGTTTTCGAAGCGAAACTCGAAGCAAGCGAATAACGGGGCTTGTTTTCCGGGACAAACGATAACATAAATACAGAATCGCCATGTACAAAGCGTGCATTCCACACTTGGTCACTACCAACTACAAATGCATCATATTTACACCAGTCTGCTTCAATCAAATCCTGATAGTTATAAAAACGTCTTGTCAGATTTAGAAACTCGCGACGAAATTCCTCAAGAACTTTACATTTTGTTTTAGGGAATATCTTTCTAACCAATAACTTTAAGGATTGAGGCTTAGGAGCACCATGATTCCAATGCCATTCATTAGGATACCTATAATTTATTATACTGCATTCACAGCCTAGCTGTTCTAATACACATTGGGTTGCAAATGCCTGTAACACAGATCCGTAGTTTGGAACTTGATAAATAGTTATTAATCCTATCCGCATTGTATTATATAATCAAATTATCACAATGACATAGTTTATATTATCTCTTAATGTACTTTTTATAGTATGATGTTAACTTGGGGAAAATGGCACATACGATTATTTTTATTTTATAATTTATTTCTATAGATGGATTTTGTAACTGTTTTACCAAATTATGTCTTAAATTAGCCAAATGAAATTTATACAGTTCAACATGTTGTTTTTCAGTATCACTATTTACTATTTTTTGAACTGCCACCCAACTAAAAAGAAAACGATGTTGTTCTATAGTTTTTTTTGATTTTGGCATATTTAACGCTAAATGGTCTTCAATTTGATTAAGAGCTTCCCAACCATTTACGATTTTCTCAACATCAAAATGTTTGGTAGCAGAGTCTGTATTATTTTGCCGATAATAATATATCTTCTTATTTGATATTCCAACGCAATTGGATAACTGTGAGAGTGTTGTGATAAAACATAGGCCTTCACCATAAAAAAGATTAGTGTTAAAACGAACATTTTTGTCAATTAACAAGTTTCTCCTAAACATCTTATTCCAACAACCCACCTCTACTTTTGTAGATAATAATAATGAAGTCGCATCGTCCTGATTATATTGTTTTATAACTATAGGTGATGACTGTTTTTCTCGGGGATTTTTATAACAATCAGTCGTCATACAGAAATCAGCATGTGTTATATTAGCAATTTCAAGCATATGTTCCAAATAATCCTCTGCGATATAATCATCTCCATCTATAAAAACAATCCAATCTCCTTTAGCCAACTCTATACCTTCATTCCGAGTTGCACTTACTCCTTTGTTTAGATTATTAACAATTTTAATTCTACAATCTGATATGGCAATATTTTGAATTATTTCTTTAGTATTATCACATGATCCATCATTTATTATAATAATTTCAATATTATTATATGTTTGGTTCTTTACAGAATTTATACATTCGGTTATATATCTGCCTACATTGTATGCTGGTATTATTATAGATATTAATTCATTCATAAATTGAAAACTACTATATCTTAATTAATGAATCATTATAGGTTATCAAAAACAGAAACAAAATCAGTAGGTGTTGCGGGTTTATATGTCATTTCAAAACTTTTCAGTTCTAATGCATTTATCATACCGCTGGCCAATCCCTCTATATCATCAATTTCCACTTTATACCCGTTATAACCATCTTTAACGATCTCATCAATAACATCTAAGCACCTTGTAGCCACGCAAGGCACACCTAAATATGATGCCTCTATAAGCGCATTGGGTAGACCTTCTATTCTAGAAGGAAAAACAAAAACATTACTTCCTTTAACCCACTTATATGGATTATTATCATAACCAACAAAATGCACTCTGCCAATAATGCCATTATCGTCAGCATATTTTTTTACTTGTTGATAATAACGGTCATTTTCATCAAATAGTCCAACAAAATAAAAATGGGCATTAGATATTTCTTTTGAGACATTACAAAATGCTCTAATTGCGATATCCTGTGCTTTTATTTTGTGGAATCTACCGACAAGGACATAATTCACTTGATTTGCAGGTAGAGGACATGGGGCTTTTATTTTTATTGAAATAGTGGATATATCAAGTGGGTTTTGTAGACTATACACCTTATCAGGATTGACACCAAGTAATGTAATTATTTCATTTTTCATTTCCTGTTGTTGAGCAATGATTGCATCTGCTAGAGGATATGATCTCCTTAACAAATATTTCAAAAAACTATCGTATTTATTAACAGTACCAGAATTCCTTACAACTACAGGAGTTTTCATGATTTTCGCTGCAAATATAACAGCACTATTCATAATAGAGTTTGATGAAAAAACTATGTCAGGTCTATAATTCTTTAGAATTATCAAAAATACCATCAAAGGCCAAATAGTGTTATTTCTAAATATCCTCAAAACTCTAAGTGGGAGCCAAATTTTGCGTACATAAAAATTAGAAGGAATAAATTCACATATTTCATAATGTGTTCCGTATACAACAAATTTTACAGTATATTTATCGTCGGGTAGCATTTTTGCAATATTAACAGACATGCGTTCAGCTCCTCCTACCCCACCGTATATAAAGATTAAAACATTTCTTTTCATTTAGTTAGTTTTTTAATCGTTAAAGAAATGATCTCTTTTATAGAATAATACATTGAATTGTGTGTTATTTCTGATAAAAATATAAATACAACAATATATACAAATGTAGATGATACACTTTTAGGAACAATGGACAGAGAAGAAATAAATGGTACGAAGAAGAAAAGACTCTTCGCTATTAGAAATGCTGAAAAAGCCAATAATACTTCTCTTCCCCACAATCGTAGTTCTTTTATAAATGTAAGTCCTACCGTTGATCCACACATATATATATCTATGCTGACGGATAAATAAGTTGCAATAATCTGACCGTAAAGAATAACCTCTAAAGAAAAACGACCACAAATTATTAATGCAAGAATTTGTAATCCATTACGCAGAAATGTCAAATTTCTATAGACATTTGATTTACCTTGAAGTTTTACAATGTTTGAGTTTATCGTTACAAGTGGGTAAGTAATCGCTATTAACATGAAGAGTTTAAATAATGGTGCAGATGGTAACCATTTCATCCCCAGTAGAATCACAAAAACCGCATCCGAAGCACAAATTAAAGCAAAAGCAAAAAATGCAAGTATCCATGTATATTGAGATATTAGATTTTCATACATCTTTTCGCGTTTTTTCAAGTCAGTCTCCTTTGCTAAGATAGGATAACTAGTAGTCATCACTACGCTATTGAGTCCGTTGGTTGGTACTGTTTGCATCTTTTGTGCTTGGTTATAAAAACCAAGACTTGTGGGTGAAAAAAACTTTCCAATTATAACAGAGTAAGCATTTCTGCCAATTTGATTTACTATATATGAAAGTAATAGGTTATTGCTAAAAGCCCACATTTCCTTAAATTTTGTATAATCAAAACAAAAATATGGCTTCCATTTTGCAATAGACATCAAGAAAATAATATTAAATAATGAAACAACCAACGGTTGAACAGCAAGTGCCCAATAGCCAAATTCACATAGTGCCAATACGTATACTATAACAATAGAACAAAGTGAAGTTAGATTTGCAATAATAGAAGATTGCTTAAATCTCAGTTGTTTGGTTAATTGTACGAATCCAGACAAACAAAATGCTTTAAGAACAATTGACAATGCTATTACCTTTGTTATTGACTCTAATTCTTCATGCTGGTAAAACGTTGCTATATATGGAGACAAGAGAAATAAAAGAACGTATATAATAACAGACACAATTATATTATAAGTTGCAACTGTTCCATAATCTGATTTTGAACAAATATGTTTTCTTAATAACCCATCATTAAATCCAGCATCGGTTAAATTCATTGATATACCAATAAATATTGATAACATTGCTACTAAACCATAATCATCTGGCGATAAAACACGTGCAATAAGGACATTACCCGTAAAACTCAGAATCTCTGAGCCCAATTTTCCCAACGCTGACCATGTGTAATATTTTGCATTACTCATAAATTATCTTTCCTCATAAATTATCTTTCTTTTATAACTTTAGCTGGAACACCTCCTACTACAGCGTACGAATCAACATTTTTATTTACAACTGCTCCAGCAGCAATTACAGAACCTTTTCCTATGTGTACACCGTCCAAAATTGTAACGTTTGCTCCAATCCATACATCATCATCAATTACAATCCCCTTTGAGGACATTCCTTGTTGTTTTATAAGTCTTAATCTGTCAGCATAATTGTGATTTGACCCTACAATTACCACATTAGAGGCAATTGAACAATTAGCTCCTATTGTTACATTAGTTAAAACACATGAGTTTCTGTTAAGAGTGGTATTTTCTCCAACAGAAATCGCATTTCCGAAAGCACGTATTTGAACATTTTCGTGTATATAAACATTGGAATAAAGTGTTACTTTACCACTTATTTTAGAATTATTTAAAATATGTACACCATCCAAAACAGTCGCTTTTGTGTCAACAAAAACATGCCTTCCTATATATCGATGCTTACACCTTCCCCAAAAAAGGATGCACTTTATATATGATAATATGATATCAATATTTTGATTTATATGATTATAAATTCTCAAAAACATTTTCTGTATTTATTTGAAAAAACAAAACTCTTTGCTATCCACAAAAAAGTAAACGACCACTTTAGGCCCGTTAGAGGCTAAACAAGGATTTATTTATAGAAGCTTTTAATTTGAGGATTATTATTAAGTGGAAACGGTGAATTAGAACTACCACTTAGGACTACTAAGTGTGTATTCCTTCTATTAAAATGTTCATATATCAAGGAGTTCTTTATTGTAAGAGTTTTCTATATTATTATCTTGTATCTTTACCAAAAATCTTTCCCTTTCACAGGAATCGAAAATCCATCTTTCTTTTCAATAAAAATGCCACACTCATCATAAAAAGGAAATTCATTGTCTTTCATATATAGCCTTGAATGGATTTCTGCTAATTCTCCATTTGGTAGTTTCACTTTTCTTGCTTCCTTCATTCCTGTCAATGATAATAGATTTGAATAAATGACCCCGATCTTTGGGTGTATAAAATCTTCGAAAACTCGTTTAATCTCATTAAATTCATATCCGTATCACCAGATAGTTTTACTTTATCTCTGCAAACTTGTAGCATCTCCAGCTAATTAACTTTAGACTGATAAGGAGTACCAAACTCCCATGGATATGTTGCTCGGAACCACAGAAGGGTAGCGCTCACTTATCAGTAATAAAATCCATATATTCATTATTATTCTAAACAGACAAGGAGTGGAGGCGAAAGGAATAGATACTTGGAAAAAATGCCTCACAACTCACTTGCCAGTATATCAGTATTTTATTTTGTTTTTAGAAATATTATAAAGATACAATCTGGAACTATTTTTTATGAAAAAGCCGCGGACTTGCATCCAAAGAAAAGTTGTATAAAAAACAGATGTAGTATCGTTGGCGTGTATTTTAGTTAGGAGTATCTTCCAGTTAGGAGTTAGGAGTTAGAAGTTAGGAATTAGGAGTGTTTTTTAGTTAGGAATTAGGAGTGTTTTTTAGTTAGGAATTAGGAGTGTTTTTTAGTTAGGAATTAGGAGTTAGGAGTGAAGTAAACAAGTGGCCGAAACCTGATGTCAAACTGCATCTGAGGCCAGTGGGGCTGGTCTCTTGGGAGTTGATAGAATAAGTGGTCGGATGTTGTCTTTTAACTTCTTTAATAGGTGGCTGTAGTATCAGAGTTTTTAAGTGAAGAACTATAAGTTAGAAGACGGTTGAGGCTCTGGTAAGGAGGGTTGGAAAGATGGGCGAAGAAACTTACTTCGCACAAAGAAATGTTGGGTGAAGAGTGATGCTAATATTGGCTGACCAATGATGCTCATGTTGAATGAGCGGTTTGGCTCGTTCGGACTGAGCGATATAGCTCATATTGACGAAAACGTTGTGGTCTGTCTGAAAGTGAAAAGGAGAAATCGTTCCTAAGATTATATCGTCCCTCGTAAAGTTCATGAGCATAAGCCCGTAAGCCTCGTGAGCTTTACGGGGGAAGGCTCGCGACTGGTACGAGCGTGAATTTTATGTGTATGACTTTGCGGTCAACTTGCCCGACGAGGTATGACCAACAATCACAAGGATTTACCTTGTTCTGATTTCCTTGATGAGGGGCATGAGACGCTGGAGAGAGGTGGAGTTTACTGGATGCGTCTGGCAATATTCTTTTGCTGCCTTGCGGAGGATGCCTTTGCGGGTTGCCACGAAGAGGATGGCTGTCATGAAGGCTTCTTCGTCGGAAGAAGGAGTTTCGGGGTGGGTCATCAGTGTGATGAGTTCCCGAATCAGGGCATCTTTGGTTGGCTTGTCGTTGCGCAACGAGGCACAAAGCAGCATCAAGCTCTGGAAATGGGTTTGTTGGGCTGTATCGTCGAACTTCAGGTAGTTGAAAATGCTATAGGAGTCGAGCCGTTGCGGATCTTGGCGTTGGGTCTGCTGAGTTTCCCTGCGAAACACACGCCGCCGAAGTATGTCAAACAGTTCTTGTTCCATGTTCTGAATGAAATAGGGACCGAAGACTTGTTCCAACTCTCCACCGGGAATATCGACATCGGTATCAGCACACTCGTAGAGTTCCAACATAAACTCATTGTTGAACACAGGAAGTTCGAGGCTTAGTTTGAATCCGTCGGCTGTCTGGACAATTTTATGGACGGTGGCGCTATAGCCTTTGAACAGACCTTTCTTGATGTGTACCGTCTGTGCATGAAGTGTGTCCTGATTAAAGGGACGGAACGAAAACTTCTGGTGATGCTCGACAAAGAGAGCGATGAAAGGTGTCATCTCTTGCTCGGTGATGCGGATGGGATGACCCTCATGACTGCGGCAGTAATGCAGGTGCAATCGACCGCTGCGGTTCCAATCTCTATCCAGAAGTTGGTCGAGCTCTTTCCGAGAGGACTTGATAAACACGAAATCGTGCAGATAGTCGCGCAACGTGTTGTTGCCAGCTGCATCAGTGTCATCATTGTCTTCTGGCTCTTGTCCTTTGGTGGCAGCAGCTCTTTCAAGGAACAAAAAAGGTATGAGTGAAAGGAAGGGAGACTTTCCCTCCTCTTTACGCTTCTCGTTCTCGAGCTTGATGAGTTTGTCTAAGGTGGACGGATCGAGGTGAAGCATGACATACCAAAAGACTTTATTACTATCAAGCACTTCGTTATTAGGCATAATTTCTCCTTGCCCCTGCATGGGGCGTTATTGTATTTTTTCTTACCCGATAGCCCGAGATACCGACATTCCTGCCGTTTAGGAGGTGCTTCAAGAGCTTTATGCCCTCAATACCAGTCCCATATCCGAACCTGTCTGCAATGTTCCAAACCTACCGAATGCTCCTTTTCAGGTACAACTCTTGGGAAGAGATGGAGCGATTGCGTAAGATACTGTAAACCTATGGATTATGATGCATTTTCCCTTATTTTCGGATAAAAAACCAATATCTTGGAAAGGTATGCATTCTGTTTTCATATCCACACGAAGAAGATATCAAAAGAAGAAAACAGACTTCAAAATGCGTGAAAAAAATGCCTTTACAGACGATATTTTCCCATCAATAGTTTGAATTTAAGAAATTATTCGTACCTTTGCACTCGCAATCGCTCCATCTCTTCCCAAGAGTTGGAGCGATTGTTTTCATGTTCAAACGGTTCGTTTCTTCCTCTTTCTATCCTTGAATAAACGTTCCAGCATGGCATGATTGGCCTGATTGATGACATTGCTATCGAGCGATTTTAGGTAGATTTCCGTTGTGTGGATGGAGTCATGACCCAATGCCTGACTAATGACAGACACAGGCAGGTCGTTCCGTCTCGCAATAGTGGCCCAACTGTGACGACTGACATACGAGGTGAGTTTTAGTCCACCCAACATATTGCCGAGTTCCGTCAGTGACTTGTTGTAAAGGTGGATAGCGTTTTGGTACTGACGGTACATCAACTGATTGTCCTGTTGCTCAGTGATGATGGGTAACAAGTAGGGTGTGGTCGTATGATGACGGTCAAGAATGTCAATCATGAGCGGCTCCACAGACACCTCGATACGTTGCCCCGTTTTACGCCTGACATAGGCAATCGTACTCCCCTTGATGTCGGACTTTCGAAGAAAAGCCATATCGACAAAGGTGATGCCGCGAGAACAAAAACTGAAAAGGAACAGGTCGCGTGAGAGCAGCAGACGGTCGATGTGTTGGCGAAGCTTCTTGCCGACAGGTTTCCGTCCCTTCTCTGTCAACACAGATTCGATGTCAAGACTGCACAGACGGAAGATGGAATCAGCGTCGATGGCACGTTTCTGGGTTTTGGCCACTCCACGATAAGTACCGACAAAGGGGTTGCCCGTAGCTAAACCCTCACGCACGGCTTTGTTCCAAATGGCACTCAAAGAACGAAGATAACAAGAGGAAGTATTACGACAGATGCCTTGTGACTTCATCCAACCTTCGAAATCGGTCATCAGACAGGGGGTCATCTTCTTGAAAGCAATATCGTTCTTGCCAATGCTTTTCAGATAGTCAGCAAAACGACGATAAGCACTCACATGGTTGATAGCCACTCCAAAACGTCCCATGTCTTTCAAATGGCTGGCTTCAGCCGTAGCATAAGCCAAATACTTGCAGCCTTGTGTCGGCTGAATGCTGCTGTTTTTCTTATCCATAAGTCAGTTAACAAAATAGTTTTAAAATACATTGAGGGGGCTGTACCGATATTGTGGTACAGCCCCCTCTGTTGATTTGTATGCATGAAATGCTTTTACTTGTTGAATAGTGTCTTGATACCCTCTTGCGCTTTAGCTGGCAGGGCGGGGATGTTGTGCTGGCGTTCAAATTCCTGCACGAACTGATGGGTCAGATTCACCTTGTTGGCCTTCTTCTTCTCCTTCAGTTCCTCCTTGGTCACATATTCGCGGTCGGTGGTGTAAGATTCCAACCAAATGCGGATGTGTATATCCTTCTTGAAGACGCGGTCGAACTTGTCGTAGTCGTCGTGCCACTGGCTCATCACAAAGTCCGTCACGCCACATTGCCCCTCGTCATCCAACTGATAGACCCTGTAGCAGTTCTCCTGCACATTCTTCTTCATCTTCTTCTCCTTCTTATCCTTGGGTGTCTTGCCTTTCTTCTGCAACTTCTCAACCTTGGCGTCGGTCTTTTCCTTACTTCTCAGATTATCGTAGAGTGCTTCATCCACCGAAACACGACGCACGTGGTCTTTCATGTCGTTCACCACATACCCCACCACCTGATCGCCGTAGCAGATGCTCTTACGTCCATCGGGTTCAGACTTCATCTTCAACTTCGAATTGGGATTGTCGAAACCCGACCTCACGTTTTTGTTTGGAACTGCACCCATGGCATCGACGATACGCCCCCCTATCCCATCGATAATGGTCTTCAGAATGCCCATTTCGGCCTTCGACAGATGCTCACAGCTGGACGACACGGATTTCTTCTTGACATCATACACGTTGTCCACCACACCAAAACGGCAATAGGACATCGTGTCGTCACGCATGTAAATCATGCGGTAGTAAGTCTGCACATAGATGTAGTCCTTGGGCTTCACCACGATTTCGTCCAGTCCATAGTCGCTGTCTTCCAATGTGATACGCACATCGCCCTGTCCTTTCACATAGACCTTCTTTGTCTTGAAAGCAACGTGAGTGATGGTGAGGGTTTGGTCGCCCTTGAAGCCATCGAGCGTACCGTCCATACCCGTGGTGCCGATAATCTTTTCATCCTCTCCGAATACGTGTGCGTATGCCACGGGGTTACCTTCAGTATCGACCGTGAGAATCTTCTGAGCGCATACGCTCATAGTGCCGCAAAACAGGATGGCGGCCAGTAGCAAATTCTTCATTTTTTCCTTTTTACTATTTATCTTTTTACCTTTTCAATTCTTCAATCTTTCAATTCTTCAATCTTCCCCTTTTCCCCATGCCGAGCGAAGAGACGGGCTGTGAGGGCACCGCTGATGTTGTGCCACACACTGAACACAGCCCCAGGAATGGTGGCCATAGGGAAGGCGGCGAAGTGGAGGGTGGCAAGACTGGAGGCAAGACCGCTGTTCTGCATCCCGACTTCTATGCTGACAGCCACACGCTTTGACCACGAAAGCCCCATGAGGCGACCTATGCCAAAGCCCACCGCAAGACCCAGCACGTTGTGGAGCACCACCACCAGAATGACCAGCAATCCACCCGTCAGCAACCGTGAGGCTGTATGAGAGACAACCAGAGCCACCACGGCAGCAATCATCAGGCTGGAAAATGCTGGGAGATAGGCCACGACACGTTGTGTGAAGGTGGGGAGAAGGCGCTGGATGATGAAGCCGACCAATATCGGTGCGATGACCACATAGAGGATGCTGAGCAACATGCCCCACGCATCGACATCGACGAAAGTGCCCGCCATGAGCCACGTGAGCAACGGGGTGAGCAACGGTGCCAGCACCGTAGATGTGGCAGTCATGCCCACGCTGAGTGCCAAGTCGCCTTTCGCCAGATAGGTGATGACATTCGAGGCCGTTCCCCCTGGGCAGCATCCCACAAGAATGACACCCAACGCCAGTTCTTCGGGCAAGGAGAAAGCCTTGACCAGCAGCCATGCCAGCAACGGCATCACCGTGAACTGTGCCAAACACCCCATCAACACATCCTTCGGACGACTGAACACGACACGGAAGTCTTCGGGTTTCAAGGTCAACCCCATGCCGAACATGATGAGTCCGAGCATGGGGTTAATGACCCATACGTCAACAGGCAGCAGCACCCCCGGAAAGACCAAGGCCGCTGCTGCTGTCAATAGTACTAACACGCCCATCCAACGGGCGATGAAGTCACAAAGTTGTTTCACTTTTTACCTTTTACATTGTACATTTCACATTGTACATTTTACATTTCTACAGTCCCAAGTCCTGCTTGATGGCGTTCACCTTGGCCTGTGCCTCGGCAGTGGCGGCTGGATAGCACTTCGCACACTCCATGTTGCCCTTCACCTCCACGTAGAACTTAATCTTCGGCTCGGTGCCCGACGGACGCACAGAAATCTTGGTACCATCGGCGGTGAACCACTGGAGCACGTTGCTGGTAGCAGGCATGTCGAGCGCAGTCTCCACACCGTCTGCCACTTGCTTCAGGGTCTTGTAATCCTTCACGCACACCACAGGACTGCCGCCCAACTGTGTTGGAGGTGTCTTGCGGAAGTCCTCCATCATCTGCTTGATTTCGTCAGCACCCGACTTGCCAGGCTTCGTCACCGAGATAGCGTTCTGGTAGGCAAAGCCATAGTCGAGATAAATCTTCATCAAGAGGTCGTAGAGCGTCATGCCGTTGTCCTTCGCCCATGCAGCAATCTCGCAGAGCAGACAGATAGAGGCAGGACTGTCCTTGTCGCGCACTTTGTCGAAGGGCAGGTAACCGAACGACTCTTCACCGCCACCAATGTACTTCTTCACGCCCTCATCCAGCTTGATTTCGCGAGCAATCCACTTGAAACCCGTATAGACGTCGCGAATCTCCACGCCGTTGCGCTTGGCTATTTCGGCGATAGTTTCCGTAGTCACGATGGTCTTCACCATAAATTCGTTGCCCTTCAGCTGTCCCAGCTTCTTCTTGTTCTCGATGATGTAATAAGAGAGCATCAGCGCAGTCTGGTTACCATTCAAGATGCACCACTCGCCCTTCGGATCGCGGCACACCACAGCCAGACGGTCGGCATCGGGGTCGCTGGCCAGCACAAGGTCAGCATTCAGCTTCGTGCCCAACTTCATGCCCAGCGTCATGGCCTCCGCATTTTCGGGGTTCGGAGAGACCACCGTCGGGAAGTTACCATCAATCACCATCTGCTCCTTCACCACGTTGATGTTCTGGAAGCCCCAAGTGCGCAGAGCGGCAGGGATGATGACACGACCCGTGCCGTGCAATGGTGAATAGACGATGCAAAGGTCTTTCTGACGGTTGATGACCTCTTGGTCCACCAATGCCTCATGCACAGCATTCAGATAGTCGATGTCCATCTCGCCACCGATAATCTGGATGAGGTCGTTGTTCGGCTCAAACTTCACTTGGTCAATCGTCACCTTCTGCACCTCGTCGATGATGCCCGTGTCGTGGGGAGCCAGCACCTGTGCCCCATCGTCCCAGTAAGCCTTGTAGCCGTTATACTCACGAGGGTTGTGACTGGCGGTGATGTTCACACCAGCCTGAGCACCCAGTTGACGGATGGCGAAGGAAATCTCAGGCGTAGGACGCAGACTCTCAAAGAGATAAGCCTTGATGCCGTTGGCAGAGAAGATGTCGGCCACCGTTTCGGCAAACAGACGCGAGTTGTTGCGGCAGTCGTGTCCCACCACCACGCTGATGTCCTTCTTACCAGCAAACGCCTTGTTGATGTAGTTGGCAAAGCCCTGAGTGGCCATGCCCACGATGTACTTGTTCATGCGGTTCGTGCCCGCACCCATGATACCGCGCAAACCGCCCGTACCAAATTCCAGATTCTGATAGAACGCGTCGATGAGGGCACTCTTGTCCTCATTGTCCAACATAGCCTTCACTTCTGCCTGAGTCTCGGCATCGAACGCTGGCGAGAGCCACTTCTGTGCCTCAGCCGTACACTGCTTAATCAATTCCTGATCCATTGTGTTTAGTTGTTTAGTTGTTTGGTTGTTTAGTTGTTTGGTTGCAAAGATAGCGTAAAAAAACGACTCAACGAAAAAAAGAGAGACTTTTTCATTTTGAAGGAGAGAAAAATACATGTTTTGCCCCTTTGAGCGTCGGAGATGTCACAGTGACAGTCGCCTTGCCAGCCTTCCGTGCGCCACGAAGGATGCACTGCATATAGCCTGTGTGCATCCGCTTGGTGGTCACATCGTGGAAAAGGTCATCCGTGTAATGGTCGCCATTGTCGAGGGCGACGAAGGTGGCAGCACCCGACACTTGCACAGAGATTTCGTCGGTGGCATCGGGGACGACGCGTCCCTTGCTGTCAATGGCATAGATGTTGAAGTAATGGAGAGACCCTCTCCGCCCTTCGGGCACCTCCCCCGTAATGGGGAGGCCATGCGGGGTGTTAGTCATTGAGAGACTCGCCGCAGGGGCTCCCTCCCCATTACGGGGGAGGGCTGGGGAGAGGGTCTGGTCTTCCTCTATCCTCAGCCCCACCGCCTTGCCCGTGGTCTCTATCTCATTGCGAGCCACCTCCTTGCCACCCGTTCGGGCAATGGCCACCAGCTTGCCGCCCGTGCCGTAGTCGATGCCCGACCACAGGATGATGTTACGTTTGGCGATGTCGGTGGTGTCGTTGCGCTGGATGCCGAGGGAACGGCCATTGTAGATAAGCTCCACCTCGTCGGCATTGGTGTAGGTGAAGACGTTGGGATGCGAACCCTGCTTCTGGTTCCAATTCTGGTTGATGCGCTGCTGCCCCACCTTGATGTCGTTCCATTCGAGGCTCTCCCCCTTGCCATCCACCACGCCGATGCGCACCACAGGCTCGTCGGGCTGGAGACACGACTTGATAAGGTAGGCTTGGGGATAGGGCTGGAGCGTGTGACTGAAGAAAGAGTAGTTCCACCCCTTCTTCGGCCAGCCGTTGGACTCGCCCCAATATTCGATGGCTCCCCACCAACACAGTCCCACACCACGCTGCCTGTCCATGCCATAGTAAGGCTGTTGCAGCTGGTTGGTCACCGCCTCGCTCTGGAAGAGGATGAGATGGGGCGCATGCTGATAGTAGCCGTGGTAGGCATCCCACTGGTAGTTGAACGATGCCACCTCGGTCACACACGCCAGTTCGGGCGGCACAAGGTAAGTCTTGAAGTCGGGAGTGCCTCGCTGTGCCCCAGCACGAGCAGGAAACATCGCCACGGTCGTCGGGCGCGTCTTGTCATATCGCTTCACCATCTGGTCGAAGATGCGGTACGTCGTGATGCCCCAGTCGTCGGTGGGGTAGCCGCTCCAGTCCGAACGGGTCTGAAGTTCGTTGCCAAGGCTCCAGAGCACCACAGAGGGGTGGTTGCGGTCACGCTTCACCCACTCCTGAATCAGGCTCGGCCAGAGCTGCATGAACGGTTTCCGACCGCCCCAGTAGTCCTTGTCCGACCACTTGTCGATGAGTTCGTCCACCACCAAGAGTCCGATGCGGTCACAGAAACGGTAGAAGTCCTCGCTGTAGGGATTGTGGGAGCATCGGATGGCATTGTAACCAAAAGCCTTCAGTTGGCGAAGCTGTCGCTCGATGGCGGTGGGAAAGGCAGCCACCCCCACGGCTCCGAGGTCGTGGTGGTTGGCGATGCCAGCGAGAAACACCTTCCTGCCATTGAGCTTGAAACCGAAGTCAGAGCCATATTCGATGCTGCGGAAACCGAACTGGTCAGCCACAGAGTCTATCACAACGCCATCTTCCTCCAGCAAAGCCTCGACGGTGTAGAGATAAGGCGTGTCCAAATCCCACAAAACAGGATGCTGCACCGTCATCGTCGGCAACTGCACCTCCGTATTGTTCTGGGTCGTATGGTCGGGCATTCCCCCCTCTGCCGAAGCCACCACCTTACCATGGGCATCCTTCACACAGGTCTTGATGGTGATATTGTGCTTCTGCCACTTCTGTACCTGCACCTGGAGGAGAACAGACCAGACCCTCTCTGCCCTTTGGGCATCTCCCCCATAATGGGGAGAACCATCCGGCTTGTTTGCTGACGACAAAGACCCCGCACGGTCTCCCTCCCCATTACGGGGGAGGGTTGGGGAGAGGGTCTGTATATAGAGTCCATGCCTTCCTATCCGCGTCTCGTTGCCCACCTTCAGCCACACGTTGCGGTAGATGCCGCCACCTGTGTACCATCGGCTGCCGTTCACAGGACCCGTATTCGAATAGACCGCCACCACATTCTCCCCACCATAGCGCACAGCCTTCGTGATGTCAGCCTCAAAACCCGTGTAGCCATACTCGTTGCTGGCCACCTTCTGACCGTTCACATACACGTCGCACACATACATCACCCCCTCGAAGTCGAGCACCACACGTCGGCCTTTCAGCGATTCGGGCACAGAGAAGGTTTTTCTGTACCAGCCTTCACACATCCGCTTGAACCCCCGCCCCTTGTCCTCCTGTTCGTCCCAAGGCTGCTCAAACTGATAGTCATGGGGCAGGTCGAGCAGTCGCCAAGCCGAGTCGTCATAGTCAGCACGTTCGGCACCCTCGGGATTACCCAGTTGGAACCTCCAGTCGAAGTTGAAGAGTCGGCATTTGTGCTGGACATACGTGCTCAACGGTGCATTCGCCACCGCACTCTTCTCATGCTGCTCAATGTATTGTGCCCATGTCGTCAACGAACAGACAGGGGACAAGAGCAACAGCGTCAGTAAAGGTAGAAGTTTCATGTTAGTTGCTTAATTGATTAGTTGTTTCGTTGTTTAGTGACCATAAAAAATAACTTTGTATGATTTGCCGCTTTGCGGCATTAAAAAGAAAACGCCCCGCAGGGGCATAAAACGCACCAATTTATTTTTTTATGATTACTTCGTTGCAAAGATAGCACAAATAGACAAAACCAACAAAGATTTTTTCGTTTTTTATTTCGCAGGCTTGTGAGGTAGCCTTCCATCAAGCATGATTTATAAGGGGAATACCCATAGAAGTCCTTAGGCAACCCCTAAACCGTACCCGTCGGGTGCGGTTTAGGGGTATCGAGGTAGCCCAATCAGAGGGGAACGAAGACCTCACTCCTGTTTCACCACTCCAGCATCCACGGCGGTGTTCTGGAGTGTCTTTTGTTCCGTCTGATACTTGCGGCCATGAGAGAGGCGGACGGAAAGATTGAGGGAAATCATATTGCCCAAGTCGGGGTTGTGGGAGGTGTAGGTTTTGTGCAGATAACGATTAAGAAGTTCGGCTCGTTCTGTACGGGGATGAGAGTCGAAGGGATGCTGCCAGTAGAGTGATAGGTCACCCCATTTGCCCAACTGATAGGAAGCGGAGAGGTAGGAAGAATAGCTTTGGTCACCCTTCGACTCGCCTTCAAGAAAACGCCAACCACTGTCGTAGTGGGCAGAGAGGGTAAATTTGCCAAGATAGGCTTGGAGGTCAGCACCTCCCATGAAGGTGTTGCGCAGATGGGTATAGTTATCGCCGAAGTTGAAGCAACGGAGGAAGCTGCCGTTGAGGGAAAAGTCGAGCACTTCGGGGATGAGGTGGAGGGTCAGATAATCAGTTAGATAAATCATCTGGATGCTGCGTTGGTTGGTACGAGAAGACGTAAAGGACACATCCCCTTCAACCTCCCTTGTGAAGTCTTGCATGTAAGTATGATGGCAGTTGCGGTAGAAGAACGTAAAGTTATTGGCCATACGCTTGCTATTGTAAGTAGCAGAGAGGGTCTGTTCATAGACTGGCGTCGTTCGGATGGAGGGATTGCCAACCGTCCGTTCCTCTATCACCCCCGTGGGCATGAGCACACGTTCGTTCAGCTGCACCACATCTGTCAGGTAGGCTATGCGAGGCACCGAGGTACGGAGGTCGAATACATAACGCATGGAGAAGGAGGGAGTGAACTGGCGGTTGAGCATCACATTGGGACGTGGCAACCAATAGCTGAACGAACTGCCTTGCTGACTGTAATAGACATGGCTCAACCCCATGCCTGCCCGATAGTTGAAGCCGAAGAGTTTGCCCCGAAGTTGGGTATAAAGATATTGTCCGGACTCACGCAAGGGATTGTCTTTCAACAGGTCGCCCGTATATTCATTGCCGATATACTGCTGATGCACTTTGGCTCCGACGGACAAGGTGAAGGGCTTGAGACGGTTTTCGTAGAAGGCTTCGGAGGTACACGAATAGGTTTTGCCTTCCACATTATATATATAAGGGGAGACTGCATTGTGGGCATAACGATAGCGGCTACCGACAAAAGTACCCACAGCATTGGCGGTGAAGGACTGGGCGTGAGGGAGTTTCAAATGATAGTAGAGGTCAAGCTGCGTGGTGGCAGCACGGTCTTTGCTGTGGGTGGTCACCGTGTCGGTGGCAACGGGCGTTACTACTTCCTCCACGTTGCGACTGGATGGCGAATGGGTGAAACCTTGGGAGAGTGTGGCAAGGAAAAGGTACTTTTCATCCTCAGCAAGGCTGTATTTCAGCGAGAAGGAGTTGCTGATGTGAGGGCTTTTGTTGCTGAGGGTGTGGCGTTGGGCAGAGAAGGTCGTGCCATCGGGCAAGTGGTAGTCGGTCTGGCTCTCCACTTGCATTTTTCGGAAGTCTGTCCAACTGAAATCGTAGTCGAAGGTAAACTCATGCTTGCCGTGGTTGATGCGGAAATAGGCATTGTCTGCATTCCGTCGGCGATTGAGCGACTGGAGGACATTGCCTCCCACCACATGGCCACCTGTGGGTCGAAACACACGGATGTCTATCACATACGCCACCCCTTCGCCATAACGAAGCCCTGGCGAGGTGATGAAGTCGATGGATTGCACCATCGCCATGTCGAGCGAGAGTAAGTCTTCGCTTTTTGCCACCACATCATTGATGCGCACCTGCACGGAACCAATCAGTTCGGGCGATGACACCGTGTGCATCACCTCATCTACACGGATGCCCGGCAACGCGAGTTTCTGAAGGAGCGAATAGCCATTAGGCGATGACTCCAACTGCTTTTTAGTGGGAAAGACCTTTATGCCTTCGTCCGTCTGAATTACCCGTGCCGCCTTGACGGTCACGCCTTCCAGTTCCACAGACTTCTCTGTCTGTACCGAATCGACAACTTCCTCCTGCGCGAACAACACGATGGAGGCACTTACGAAAAGAGAGAAAATAAAAAACTGTTTCATACTTTGTGGTTTGATGGTTTTGTGCCACAAAGGTATGGAACAGTTTCTCTTCAGGAAGAAAAAACTCCCTGACATTTGTCTGACATCTTTCTGACAAACGTCTATCTATTTATCTATCAAGCGATAGGCATGGCCTCGCTCTGACTCGATTTTCAACTGGCTCTGCCCCTCAATAACAGGTTTGAGACGACGGATGAGGGTGTAGAGCGTGTCGTTGGCATCGGGTTTCTTAGGCCAAAGGGCATCGCAGATGGCCTGTTTGGTGAGGGTGTGAGAGGGGGAACGGAAGAATAGCTCCATCAGTTGCCGCTGCATGGGAGTGAGGCGCACTTCTTCGCCGTTGGCAGTGGAGAAACGACCCTCTTTGGGAGCGTAGAAGAGACCACCAAAAGCAATGCCACCGTTCGGAATGGCTATCACCAACTGCACCTCTGGATGCCTACGCCGATACCACCAACAGCCCACAAGCCATAATGCCGCTACTGCCATCAATGCGGCAGCAGGACGCTGGTCGGACAATGAAAGGAGGGTGAGGAACGAATAGCCAGCATTGGCTTCGAGCACTGCCACTTCCTGTCCCGCACGACGCACAGTCTTCACCGAAATGGATGCGGTGTCCCGCACCTCAGCCACGGTAATATAGCTACGATACACACGGATGGTGTCGGCATCGACCACATAGGTGGGACGCTCCTGCAAGGTCTGCGACAATGCCAGACGCACGTCGTTGTCGATGCTTCGTGCTTGCAAGTGACAACTGCCAAGGCTGGCAAGCAAGGCACTCACCACCAGCGACAGGAACACGACAAGGGGCAGTTTTCTCATGGCATCAGATATTTTTCTCCAGTTTCTTCCACAATCTTTTTTCGGAACGCTTCTGGATAGCCAGGACGCACGGGCGGCTCGGCTATGCCGTGGACTGTTTTCTTGAAGGGGGCAAACAAAGCTCCGCTTTCTTCTACTTTCTTGGTGGCCATGTCTAAGTGACGAACCACGAGGTACTGGAACAGGCGTGTCCACGTGGCCATCATCTCTTGGGCTGCTGCATGGCTCTGTTGCTGGAGGGTTTCTGACGATGCGGTGTCGGGGGTGGCATTCACGATCTGCATGAAGGTCTGTTCCAAGGCTTCACGGGCTTTCTGAACGTCGGGAAACATCTTTTCATAGTAGGGATAGACCATGTTGCTCACGGCATTCTGCACCCAAAAGGCACTCTCCCACGAGAAAGTCACGTCGTCTTGCACGCCCACCATCCGACGGAAGCAGGAGGGCACTTCGGTGAGGCAGCAATGGAGTGGGACGAAGGGAGCCATGTTGGGGTCGTCGTTGGTGACCCACGCAATACCGCCCACGGCATCGGGCAGCGAGGAACGCATCTGTCCCACGAAGCAGAAGCCTGTCTGCTGGGTGGAGATGGGGCGTTCGTTGAAGTATTTCTTTCCCTCACTCTCCCACTCCAAGGGTGTGGGACGGTAGGGCATATTGTAGGAGCCTGCACCCAGTTCGTTCCGTATGTCGAAGGGTGTGCCCTCGTAGTGGTCGCGCATGGCGTTCATCACATCCTGCACCAGCAGCTGGCGGCGGGGCTTCAGGTAGAGGGGCATTTCTCCCTTCAGGTCGTTGCCCTTGGCGTAGTCCACATACTTGTCCATGCCATCGCAGAAGCGGTTGAAGATGCTCCACACACGGGTCTCGCAATAACGCACGGCACCGAAGTCGTTGGGGGCGTAAGCATCGCGGAACGAGAACTCGGAGTCCTTGCCCGTGAAGTAGCCTTTCTGACGTGCAAACTTGATGACATCCTTGGAGTACAGCACCTGCCGCTTGTCGTACTGGCTCAGACGGGTGATGCGGCTTTGGTTGGCATGGGCAGAGATGCAATCGTCGGGGATGCGCACAGCTGCCCACACAGCTCCTTTCTCGCCAGCCCCCTTACCAATCATCTCCAGAATCCACGCCTCGTTCTTGTCGCAAACGGAAAAACTCTCACCCTCGGAGCAGTAGCCGTAGGTATCGACCAGCGAGGCCATGATGTCGATGGCGTTGCGTGCGGAGGTGGCGCGTTCCAACGTGATGTAGATGAGCGAACCGTAGTCGATGAGTCCCTCCGTCTTCCAGAGTTCTTCCCGTCCTCCGTAGGTGGTCTCGGTGATGCTCACCTGGTGCTCGTTCATCTGTCCCACCACGGTGTAGGTGCGCTCCGCCTGTGGTATTTCTCCCAGATACTTGTTCGAATCCCAGTCATACACCTTGCGCATCTCGCCTTTGGCATGGATGCCACCCAGATGATGGTAGATGTTGCCATACATGCCGTATGAGTCTGCATTATAACTCACGAAAACACTCCCGTCAGCACTTGCACCTTTCCCTACGATGATGTTGGTGCAAGCCACCGCATGAAATGTGAAATGTGGAACGTAAAATGTCAAAAGAAACATGACACATAAAAAGAAATTCTTTGTTTTCATATTTAGTTTTGGTATTTATAGATGCAAATCTACATAAAAATCGTGATTTATAAGCCAGTCGCAATAAAAAACCTTCAATTATTGGAACAAATTATTGTCAATTATTGGTAATTATTGTTTTTCCAAGCCGCCTTGGCGGCGAAGGAGCAAGAACAAAAAAGTATTTGTGGCTCTTGCGCTGCGGCGCAAGATAAACAATAATTTCCAACAATTACCAATAATTTGTTCCAATAATTATTTTTGGTCGCCAACTGCACCGAAATGGTGTCTTTTTTATACCAATTCAAAATATTTATAGTACAAAATGAAAGTTTTTGAAAATATTTTGCAACAAAATGAAATAAATGCCGTAAATTTGCAGCCAAATTAACAGAAAGCAAGGAAATAAAACACAGATAACAATGGTAAAACGTAATTTAGGATTGTACAGCGAAGCCTACGAGCATGATGCTTGTGGCGTGGGCATGGTGGTCAACATTCATGGCGGTAAGAGCCATGAACTGGTGGATAATGCGCTGAAGGTACTGGAAAACATGGAGCACCGTGGAGCGGAAACACGCGACAAGACGGGCGACGGTGCGGGCATTATGGTGCAGATTCCGCACGAGTTTATTCTGTTGCAGGGTATTCCTGTACCAGAAAAAGGGATGTACGGAACGGGCTTGGTGTTCTTGCCGAAGGATGCCAAGGCACAAGAAAGGATTCTTAGTGTAATGATTGAGGAAATCGAACGTGAAGGTCTGACGCTGATGCACTTACGCACGGTGCCGACTTGTCCAGAGGTGCTGGGTGTGGGCGCACGGGAAGTGGAGCCTGACATCAAGCAGATTTTTGTGACGGGCGTAAGTGAAGAGAAGGTGGAGACTTTTGACCGTATATTATATAAGGTACGCAAGAGGATTGAGAATCGGGTGAGTAGTAGTTGCGACTCAGTCGCAACAGACTCGATATACGAGGACTTCTACATCTGTTCGCTCAACAGCAAGAACATGGTCTATAAGGGGATGTTGACTTCAGGCCAACTGAGGCGGTATTTTCCCGACCTGTCAAGCCCGTACTTTACGAGTGGATTGGCGCTGGTACATTCACGCTTCTCTACGAACACCTTCCCGAAGTGGAAACTGGCGCAGCCTTTCCGCTTGTTGGCGCACAACGGCGAAATCAACACGATTCGTGGTAACCGTGGTTGGATGAAAGCCCGTGAGAGTGTGTTGAGCAGCGAGGCATTGGGCGACATCAGGGGCATCCGTCCTATCGTGCAGGAGGGCATGAGCGACTCTGCCAGTCTGGACAACGTGTTTGAGTTCCTGATGATGAGCGGACTGAGTCTGCCACAGGCCATGGCGATTTTGGTGCCTGAGAGTTTCAACGACAAGAACCCCATCAGCGAAGACTTGAAGGCGTTCTACGAATATCACTCTATCCTGATGGAGCCTTGGGATGGTCCTGCCGCCCTGCTCTTCAGCGATGGACGTTTTGCTGGTGGTATGCTGGACAGAAACGGACTGCGCCCCAGCCGTTACACGATAACGAAGGGCGGCATGATGGTCGTGGCTTCGGAAGTGGGTGTGATGGACTTCGAACCCAGCGAAGTGGTGAGCAAGGGTCGTCTGCAACCTGGTAAGATACTTCTGATTGATACTCAGGAAGGCAAGATATACTATGATGGCGAAATCAAGGAGAAGCTCGCCAAGGCTCATCCTTACCGCGAATGGCTCTCGACGAACCGCATCCAGTTGGAAAAGCTAAAGAGTGGTCGCCACGTGGAGAACAGCGTGGAGAACTATGAGCGTAAGCTGATTAACTTTGGTTTCGGTCAGGAGGACATCGACAAGACGGTGGTGCCGATGGCGACAGTAGGTCAGGAGCCTGTGGCAGCCATGGGTAACGACACGCCTCTGGCAGTCATCAGCGACCGTCCACAGATTTTCTTCAACTACTTCCGACAGCAGTTTGCACAGGTGACGAACCCTGCCATCGACCCGATACGTGAGGAGTTGGTGATGTCGCTGACGGAGTACATTGGTGCGGTGGGTACGAACATCCTCACGCCTGATGCCTCGAACTGTAAGATGGTGCGTCTGCCTCAGCCTGTGCTGACCAACACGCAGTTGGACATCCTCTGCAATATCCGTTATAAGGGCTTTAAGACCAAGAAGCTGGCCATGCTGTTCGACATCGAGCGGGGTGCCAGCGGATTGCGTCAAGCCATCGAAGACCTCTGCAAGGAAGCGGAGGCAAGTGTGGATGAAGGTGTGAACTACCTGATTCTTTCCGATAGGGACATCGACGAGAAGCGTGCTGCCATCCCCAGCCTGTTGGCGGTGAGTGCCGTGCATCATTACCTCATCGGTGTACAGAAGCGTGTGCAGACAGCCCTCATCGTGGAGAGTGGTGAGATTCGTGAGGTGATGCACGCGGCATTGCTGTTGGGCTACGGAGCGAGTGCCATCTGTCCGTACATGACGTTTGCCGTGCTGGACGACCTCGTGAAGAGGCACAAGATTCAGGAGGACTATGCGACGGCAGAGGCTCACTACATCAAGGCGGTGGATAAGGGCTTGAAGAAAATCATGTCGAAGATGGGTATTTCGACCATCCGCTCGTATCGTGGTGCGAAAATCTTTGAGAGCATCGGACTGAGCGAAGACCTGTTGAGACGCTATTTCGGCACGGAGGTGAGCACCATTGGCGGTATCGGACTGACGGACATCGCAAGGGATGCCATCCGTCTGCACGACGAGGCATTTAAGCCTGCGGAAATTAACGAGTTCCTGCCCAACAACGGACAGTTCTCTTACCGCAAGGACGGCATCCTCCACGCTTGGAATCCTGACACGATTGCCAACTTGCAGATAGCCACTCGTCTGGGTTCGTACAAGAAATTCCAGGAGTGGGAGAAGCTGGTGGATGAGAAGGAGAAGCCCATCTTCATCCGCGACTTCTTCGGATGGAAGAAAGCTGCAAAACCGACTCCACTGGAAGAGGTGGAGCCTGTGGAGAGCATCGTGAAGCACTTCGTGACGGGTGCCATGAGTTTCGGTGCTTTGAGCATTGAGGCACATGAGGCTTTGGCACTGGCGATGAACAAGTTGGGTGCAAGAAGCAACACAGGTGAAGGTGGTGAGGACAATGTGCGCTACCACACCGAGGTGAATGGTGTGAGCCTCAGCAGCAAGACGAAGCAGATTGCATCGGGACGTTTCGGCGTGACGGCTGAATACCTCGTGAATGCAGAAGAAATACAGATTAAGGTGGCACAGGGAGCCAAGCCCGGTGAAGGTGGACAGCTGCCAGGCTTTAAGGTGAACAAGATTATCGCCAAGACACGTAACGCCATTCCTGGCATCTCGCTCATCTCTCCCCCACCTCATCACGACATCTACAGTATCGAAGACCTCGCTCAGCTCATTTTCGACCTGAAGAACATCAACCCGACGGCTGCTGTCAGCGTGAAGTTGGTGGCAGAGAGTGGTGTGGGCACGATTGCCGCTGGTGTGGCAAAGGCGAAGGCTGACCTCATCGTGATTAGTGGCTCGGAAGGTGGTACGGGTGCAAGCCCTGCATCCAGCATGCGCTTTGCGGGCATCAGTCCTGAGATTGGATTGGCAGAGACCCAGCAGACGCTGGTGCTGAATGGCTTGAGGAATCAAGTGCGCCTCCAGACGGATGGCCAGTTGAAGACTGCCAAGGATGTGATTCTCATGGCGATGCTCGGTGCTGACGAGTTCTCGTTCGGTACGCTGCCTCTGATTGTGCTGGGCTGTGTGATGATGCGTAAGTGTAACACCAACACTTGTCCTGTAGGTGTGGCAACACAAGACGCGACGCTGAGGGCTCGTTTCAGAGGAAAGTCTGACTACGTGGTGAATTTCTTCACGTTCTTGGCTGAGCAGGTGCGCGAATACCTCGCAGAGATAGGTGTGCATGGACTCAAAGACATCATTGGTCATACGGAACTCATCGAGGTGAATACCGAAAAGGCTACCGATAAGCAGAAGACCATCGACTTTGCCCGTCTGCTCCACAAGCCAGAGACAGACAAACCACTCTACTGGGACAGAGGCGAGTTCACGAAGGTGAGTGGCGTGAAGGATGAGGAAATCATACGTTCAGCCACCCCTGCCATAGAACGGCAAGAGGAAGTGAATCTTGATTTTGCCATTAAGAATACCGACCGTGCCGTAGGTACGATGCTCTCTGGCGTGATTGCGAAGAAATATGGAGAGGTGGGTCTGCCCGACAGATGTATCAACATCAAATTCAAGGGTTCGGCAGGTCAGTCGTTTGGAGCATTTGCCGTGAAGGGTTTGAACCTGAGACTTGAAGGCGAAACGAACGATTACTTCGGCAAAGGTCTCTCTGGTGGCCGTATCAGCATTCTCCCACCAGCAAGAAGCAACAGCGATTTCTGCGCTGAAGACAACATCATCGCTGGCAATACGGGCTTGTATGGAGCCACAAGTGGAGAACTGTACGTGAATGGTCGTGTTGGCGAACGCTTTGCTGTACGTAACTCTGGTGCCATCGCTGTTGTGGAGGGTGCTGGTGACCACTGCTGCGAATACATGACTGGCGGTCGTGTGGTGGTGCTTGGCAAGACCGGTCGTAACTTTGCGGCAGGTATGAGCGGTGGTGTCGCTTACGTCTATGACAAAGACCACACCTTCGACTACTTCTGCAACATGGACATGGTGGAACTCTCACTCGTGGAGGACACCGTAAGCCGCAAGGAACTGCTCGAACTCATCCGTCAGCACTATCTCCACACAGGAAGTGCCCTTGCAGGACGTATGCTCGACGATTGGAACCGCTACGTGGAGGACTTCATCCAAGTGGTGCCCATCGAGTACAAGCGTGTGTTGCAAGAAGAGCAGATGGCGAAACTGCAACAGAAAATTGCTGATATGCAGAGGGACTATTAAGCGGGCTTCGCCCTAAATGACAAATGATAAATGATAACTGATAAACTTATCATTCTTCGTTCGTCTTTGTCATGGGCAACCTTTCTCATTTATCATTTATCATTTGTAATCTATCATTTAGAAAATTGAAAATTTTCGCAATATGGGAAATCCAAAAGCATTTCTGACCGTACCTCGTAAAGAGGCGGGCTATCGCCCCATCAACGACCGTATTCAGGACTTTGGTGAGGTGGAACAGACACTCAACACAAAAGACCGACAGGAACAAGCAAGCCGCTGCATGGACTGCGGTGTGCCCTTCTGCCACTGGGCTTGTCCTCTGGGCAATAAAGACCCCGAATGGAACGATGCCCTCTATCATGGCGAATGGGAAACAGCATACAAGATTCTGAAAAAGAGCAACCCCTTCCCTGAGTTCACGGGACGTATCTGCCCTGCCCTCTGCGAGAAGGCTTGTGTGCTCTACCTCACGACTGGCGATGCCGTGACCAACCGCGAGAATGAATGTGCCATTGCCGAACGTGCTTTCCTCGAAGGCTACGTGACCATTGAGCATCCCGAAAGGAATGGCAAGAAGGTGGCTGTCATCGGTAGTGGTCCTGCAGGACTCTCCACTGCCAATGCCCTCAACTACATGGGCTATGAGGTGACAGTCTTCGAGAAGAACGAAGCAGCAGGAGGTTTGCTGAGATATGGTATTCCAAACTTCAAACTGAACAAGAAAATTATCGACAGAAGAATCCATGTGATGGAGCAGGAAGGGGTGAAGTTTGTATATGATGCAGCGGTTAATCTAGAAAAACTAGAAGTCCTAGATAATCTAGAGCATTTAGTATCTCTTGAAAAGGACTTCGATGCCATCGTCGTTGCTACAGGTACACCCACAGCCCGTGACCTCAAAGCACCTGGACGTGAACTGAAAGGCATTCATCTTGCCCTCGAGCTGCTCGGACAGCAGAACCGTGTGCTGGCTGGTAAGGAGTTCTCGAAAGAGGAACGTGTGACTGCCAAAGGAAAGAATGTGCTCGTCATCGGTGGTGGTGATACGGGTAGTGACTGCATCGGTACGGCTCATCGTCAGGGTTGCAAGAGCGTGACTCAGATTGAGATTATGCCTAAGCCTCCTGTGGGACACAACCCCAACACGCCTTGGCCTAACTGGCCTGTCATCCTCAAGACCACCTCTTCGCATGAGGAAGGTTGTACCCGTCGCTGGAACATCAACACCCTTGAGTTCTTGGGTGAAGACGGGCACGTGACAGGTGTACGTGTTCAGCCAATCGACTGGAAACCAAACCCAGAAGGTGGTCGCCCCATCATGGTGGAGGCAGGAGAGCCAGAAGTGATTCAGGCAGAACTTGTGCTCCTCGCTATGGGTTTCCTCAAACCCGAACACCCCGAATATCCAGAGAATGTATTCATCTGCGGTGATGCAGCCAGCGGTGCCAGCCTTGTGGTGAGAGCCATTGCATCAGGCAAGAAGACGGCAGAAGCCGTGGATGCCTACTTTAAAAAGATGTAAAATGTAAATTGTAAAATTGTAAATCGCAAATGGTCAAATTGTAAATGCTTTTATGATTCGCACAAACACTAACTATCTGCAACTTTCCCACCGCTATCTCTTTGCCGAGATAGCCCAACAAGTGAATGCCTACAAAGCCGAGCATCCCAAAGCGAACATCATCCGTTTGGGTATTGGCGACGTGACTTGTCCTCTGCCCGATGCTGCCATCAAGGCGATGCACCGTGCTGTGGATGAATGTGCCGATGGCAAGACTTTCCGTGGATATGGTCCCGAACATGGTTACGATTTCCTCATCGATGCCATCATCGCTCACGACTTTGCCCCTCGTGGCATCCAACTGAATCGTGAGGAGGTGTTTATCAGCGATGGTGCCAAGAGTGATACGGGCAATATCGGCGACATCCTCTCCACGGACAACATCGTGGGCATCACCGACCCCGTCTATCCTGTCTATGTCGATACCAACATCATGGCGGGACGCACCATCAAGTACATCCCCTGCCATGCAGACAATGGTTTTACAGGCGATATCCCTACGGAACATCTTGATATCATCTATCTCTGCTATCCCAACAACCCGACAGGTGCTGTCATCACGAAGGAGAAATTGGCTGAATGGGTCAACTACGCCCTCAGAGAGAAAGCACTCATCCTCTACGATTCTGCATACGAGGCATTCATCAACGACAACAAGATTCCCCACTCCATCTACGAGATTGAGGGAGCGAAAGAGTGTGCCATCGAGTTCCGAAGTTTCTCGAAGACAGCAGGATTCACGGGTGTTCGTTGCGGTTACACCATCATCCCCAAGGAACTGAAAGGTGCTGACGGCACGAGCCTCAACGCGCTTTGGAATCGTCGTCAATGCAGCAAGTTCAATGGTGCCAGCTATATCTCCCAACGAGGTGCAGAAGCCATCTTCACTCCCGAAGGACAACAACAGGTATATACAACCATCCAGCACTATATGAAGAATGCCCAACTCATCCGCGAGAGCCTTGCCTTTTACGGACTAACGGTGTATGGTGGGAAGCATTCTCCTTATATCTGGGTGTCAACTCCTGATGGCGAAGACTCATGGCACTTCTTCCACCGACTTCTCCACGATGCCAACGTGGTGGTCACTCCAGGCGAAGGTTTCGGTGTACATGGCGAAGGCTACGTGCGCATCACCGCCTTTGGCACATGGGAGGACAGCCTCGAAGCCATGGAACGTATCAAGAAAATCATTTAACACATGGAACCTCTCAAGCACGAATGTGGTGTGGCGATGATTCGCCTGCTCAAACCTCTCAGTTACTACCAAGAGAAGTACGGCACCTCGTCATACGGTCTCAACAAGCTTTACCTCCTGATGGAGAAGCAGCACAACCGAGGTCAGGAAGGTGCGGGTATCGCCTGCACCAACCTCAATGCCAAACCCGGCGAGGAATATATGTTCCGCGAACGTGCTTTAGGTAGCGATGCCATCACCGAAATCTTCAGTAAGGTAGGAGACAACGGTTGGAACGAGGCACAAATCCTCATGGGACACCTCCGCTACTCCACCACAGGCAAGAGCGGACTTGCCCACGTCCATCCCTTCATGCGTCGCAACAACTGGAGAGCTAAGAACCTGTGTCTGTGCGGCAACTTCAACCTCACGAACGTCGATGAGGTTTTCAACGAAATTACAGCCAAAGGTCAGCACCCTCGCATCTACAACGACACCTACATCATGCTGGAGCTGATGGGGCATCGTCTTGACCGCGAGAGTGAACGCCTCTACAATATCGCCAATGTGCAGGGACTCACAGGTACGGAGTTGACCCGATACATCGAAGACAATATCGACATCACGAACATTCTGCGCACCTCCACCCCTCTTTTCGATGGTGGCTATGTGCTTTGTGGCTTCACAGGTAGTGGCGAGATGTTCTCCATGCGTGACCCTTGGAGCATCCGTCCTGCATTCTGGTATCGGGATGATGAGGTGTTGGTAGTGGCATCCGAACGTCCTGTCATTCAGACCACTTTCGACCTTGCCACCGACAGCATCCACGAACTTCTGCCAGGACAAGCTCTAACGGTACACAAGAACGGCAATGTTGCCCTCACGCAGATTCTTCCACCCCAAGGCAACCATGCCTGCTCCTTTGAGCGCATTTACTTTAGTCGGGGAAGTGACCGCGACATCTACCGCGAACGTAAGGCTTTGGGCGAACAACTCACGCCACAGATAGACAAAGCCATTGGTGGAGACTTGGAGCATACCGTGTTCAGCTATGTACCCAACACCGCCGAAGTGGCGTTCTATGGTATGCTGGATGGTTTCAAGAAGCAGATGAATGAGCAGAAGGTGGAGCAACTCTTCCGACTCACACAGCAGCATCGCCCCACCCGTGAGGAACTGCGTGCCATCCTCCACAACTACATCCGTAGCGAGAAGGTTGCCATCAAGGACATCAAACTCCGCACCTTCATCACCGAAGGAAACCAACGCAACGACCTTGCTGCGCACGTCTATGACATCACTTACGGCGCATTGGAGCCACAAGTGGATAACCTCGTCATCATCGACGACTCCATCGTGCGAGGTACCACCCTCCGCGAGAGCATCATCCGTATTCTTGACCGACTACATCCCAAGAAGATGGTGCTCGTCAGTTCCTGTCCGCAAGTGCGCTACCCCGACTACTACGGCATCGACATGTCGCACCTCGATGAGTTCATTGCCTTCCGTGCTGCTGTCGCACTTCACATTGAGCATGGAAACTGGCAAACCCTTCACGACATCTATCTGAAATGTGTGGAACAGCAGTCCTTGCCTGCCGAAGAGATGCAGAACTACGTCAAGGACATCTACAAGCCCTTCACGACTGACGAGATTTCGGAGAAGATGCTTGACCTCCTCCGACCCGACGGCATGACCACTCCCATGCAACTCGTTTTCCAGTCGCTCGAAGGGCTTCATCATGCTTGTCCCCACCACCCTGGCGACTGGTACTTCAGCGGCAACTACCCCACAGCAGGTGGTGTGCGACTGGTCAATCAGGCATACATCAACTGGTACGAACAAAATTACAAATAAGTACAATGGATACAAAATACATCTTTGTCACAGGCGGCGTGGTTTCCTCCTTAGGCAAAGGCATCATCTCCGCCAGCATCGGCAAACTCCTACAAGCCCGTGGTTACAAGGTCACCATCCAGAAGTTCGACCCCTATATCAACATCGACCCTGGCACCCTCAATCCCTACGAACATGGGGAGTGCTACGTTACTGTCGATGGTATGGAAACTGACCTCGACCTCGGACACTACGAGCGTTTCACCGACATCCAAACCACACGCAACAACTCCGTCACCACAGGACGCATCTACCAAGCCGTCATCGAGAAGGAACGTCGTGGTGACTATCTCGGCAAAACCATTCAGGTAGTGCCTCATATTACTGACGAAATCAAACGTCGCATCAAGGAGAACGCTGCCCACGAGCACTTCGACTTTGTCATCTCCGAGATTGGCGGTACCATTGGCGACATTGAGAGTGCTCCTTTCATGGAGGCCATTCGTCAGCTTCGTTGGGAAATGGGACGTGATGCCGTCAACATCCACCTCACCTATGTGCCCTACCTCCATGCTGCTGGCGAATTTAAGACCAAACCCACCCAGCACTCCGTCAAGGAATTGCAGAGTATGGGTATTCAGCCCGACATCCTCATCCTCCGCACCGAGCATCACCTCGAAGATGGCATTCTCCGCAAAGTGGCATCCTTCTGTAACGTTGAGCCAGAGTGTGTCGTGCAGAGCGAAGACCTACCCAGTATCTACGAAGTGCCTGTCAATATGCAGCATCAAGGACTCGACATCGCCATCCTGCGGAAACTCGGTTCCCCCCTGCAATTCACGTCTAAAGACGGGGGTGACCTCCCCGTTCCAGGACTCGTCTCATGGTATCATTTCCTCCATCTCCAACAGGAAGCCAAAGAGGAAGTACACATCGGACTGGTCGGCAAATACGACCTACAAGATGCCTACAAGAGCATCCGTGAAAGCCTCTACCTTGCTGCCATCTACAACGGCAGAAAAGCACGTCTTCACTTCATCAACAGCGAAGACATCACACTCGACAATGTGTCATCGAAACTCGACGGAATGGCTGGCGTCATCATCTGTCCAGGCTTCGGACAGCGAGGCATCGAAGGCAAGATTACAGCCATCCAATACACCCGTACCCACGACATCCCGACCTTCGGCATCTGTCTGGGTATGCAGACGATGGTCATCGAGTTCGCCCGCAATGTGCTCGGATATAAGGATGCGCACAGCACGGAGATGAATCCCGACACCCAACATCCAGTCATCGACCTGATGGAAGAACAGAAGACCATCAAGGGTATGGGTGGTACGATGCGCCTCGGTGCCTACGATTGCGAACTCGTCAAGAGTAGCCGTGCTGCACAGGCCTATTCGAGTGATAGCAAGGCTCTCCCCATAGAAGGGGAGCGGGGAGAGAGTCTTCATATTCAGGAGCGTCATCGCCATCGTTACGAGTTCAACAATCAGTACCTTGAAGCGTTCGAAACTCACGGTATGCAATGTGTCGGACGCAATCCCGACAACAACCTCGTGGAAGTGGTGGAAATCCCCGAAAAGAAGTGGTTTATCGGCACCCAGTTCCATCCCGAATACGCCTCCACCGTCCTCCATCCCCATCCCCTCTTCATGGACTTCATCAAATCGGTCAAGTAACATTTATCATTTGTCATTTATCATTTAGCGTAGCGCATGAAAAAGACCATTCCTTTCACCAAAATGCACGGGGCAGGTAACGATTACATCTACGTCAACACATTATTATATAATATACCCGACCCCTCCGCAGCAGCCATCAAGTGGAGCCGTCCACACTTTGGCATCGGCAGCGACGGACTCATCCTCATCGGCGCAGCCACACGTCCCGATGCCGACTTCTCCATGCGTATCTTCAACAACGACGGCTCTGAAGCCATGATGTGCGGCAACGGCACTCGATGCGTGGCAAAATTCCTCCACGATAAAGGCGTGACCAAAAAGAATCCCATACGCCTCCAAACCCTCTCAGGCATCAAAGTCCTCCAACTGCATCTCGATGCTGAGGACAAAGTGGAAAGTGTCACAGTAGATATGGGCACCCCCATCCTGCAAGAGCCACAACAATTTGCCGAGAATGGTGGTAGTGCCCGTGACTATGCCGTCACAGTTGATGACCGCACTTTCCAAGGCACCTTCGTCTCCATGGGCAACCCCCATTTCGTCATCTTCCTCAACGAAGATGTAGAGCAGTTCCCCCTCTCCCACTATGGCCCTCTATTGGAGCACCATCCCCTCTTCCCCCAACGCTGTAACATCGAGTTTGTAAGCCCCTTAACCTCTCCCCCTTCGGGGGTCGGGGGGCTTCGTATGCGTGTGTGGGAACGAGGCTCAGGCATCACCCTTGCCTGTGGAACAGGAGCCTGTGCCACAGCTGTCGCTGCCCACATCACAGGCAGGGCAAGTCGCCAGAGCAACATCCAGATGGATGGTGGCACCCTCCACATCGAATGGAACGCCACCGACAACCACATCCTCATGACAGGTCCCGCAGCCATCTCTTTCGAAGGAGAAATTGTGCTGGATGAATAATTAACAACAAACTATTGTTCGTTGTTTACCATAAAGAATTTGGGGGAATGGCGCATTCGGTATTGGTCATCCAGTACAGATGCATTGGAAAAGACGATGCCATTTTGTTTGATGGTGCCATATCCATCATGTGCATGACCAAAGAGGTGGTAACGAGGCTTCACCTCCATGATTCTTTTGAACAAAGGAGCGTTGCCCCAATGCACTCCTGCTGATTCATCCAAAATCATGATGGGAGGTTCATGGGTGATGACAATATCAGTATCTTCAGGAATGAGGATTTCTGAATGATTGTAGGCAATGCCGAAGAACTTCACACCTTCAATCGTCACTCCCCGATCTTGCAGAAAGTACACGTTGTCAGGCAAATCCTCAATGTTCTGGGCATCCCACAGACAGAGGTCGTGATTTCCACTCACAAACAGCTTATAGGGATAAGGCAAGTCGATGAACCAATTAAGGAAATCCAAGACTTCCTCTTCTGTCCCGTTGTCAGCAAAGTCGCCACAATGCACAATCACATCGGCAGCTGGTAGATTTGCCAGTTGCCGATGTTGATTATGTGTGTCTGAGATTTGTAGGATTTTCATACTTCCAGAGTCTTCTTAATGATTCTTTTGAATTCCACAATCATGTTGGGCAGTTTGAGGAAGGGCTGTCCGAATCGGGTGGTCATGCCGTCGTAGTGTGCCTTCGCCCAATCCACCACCTTGTTGCGCACCTCGTTGTCATAGACAAGCGTCACAGCCATAGGGAACGGCCCCGTGAAAATGCCAGGCACGTAGGTGTCGGCGCTGTCCGGGCAGAAAGAGGTGAAGCCGAGGATGTAGGGCACGAGGGCACCGTTCAGAGAACAGCCCTCGCCCTCGGGCTCCACTCCGAACTCCATGCGTCCTGCGTCAACAATGTTGTGGAGTGCCAGCATAGCGTCCACCAGCCCGTTCCGACAGATGACCTCCATCTCAGCCATCAACTCGGGTGCATTCTCCGCGATGAAGGAGGCTCGTTGCTGACGGGCATACTCCACCTGAAATTTGAACGACTCGGCCTTTGCCTTTGCACTCACTTGCGCCTTGCGCTTCTGATCTTTGTTCTTGTTCATTGTTTTGGGGTTAAAATCTTGATTATATTCCATTATACGAAAGAGCACACCTGTGAAACAGCGTTTTTTGAGCACTCTGTGCAAAAACGCCGCATAATAGGGGCGTTTTATGGCATTTTTTTGATTAATTTCCTTTCTTTAGTTGTTCTTTTAGTTTCTGAGCGAGTTTTTCTGATACAGATTTTTTCTTGTTGGATTCGTCCCTCCACATCTTTGGGAACAATCATGCTTGCCACAATACGCGTGACTAACGTGCCTCTGCCTCAGTAGCGTAATTGCGGTAGCGACGTAGCCGTAATTACGATAGCGACGTTAGGGTAATTATGGAAACGAAGGTAGTAGTCGAGAAAATTGCGACAAATTGCCTCTACAAGATGAGGCGATTGGCCCTTGTTTCCCCCCACTTTTTGCTATCAAATAGGCCATTTGGCTACACAAATCCCCTCCAATGAGGTCGGAATAGTGAAATTCTGCATTTCTCTTTTGTTCGCCAAGAGAGGTGAAAAACATCGAAAACGGGGTTAAAACATGCTTTTTGAGGCCTAAAATAGCTGCAAATTGATGCTTTCTGTCTCATTTCCAAGCTTTGGTATCTTAGGCATCGTACGTTTAGTAATGTTGTATATTATTGATTATTATATACTTACAGGATTCTTGATGGAGAGAAAAGACAGAAAGACAGAAAGACAGTTTCTTTTTTTGAGGCACATTAACCTCCTATACTATATATAACTATCTATATATTAATTATTTATAAAGTGTATAGAAGAGGGTTCTGCCCCTCAAAAAAAACTGTCCTAACTGTCTTACTGTCTCACGGTTACTACTTTCAATCCCCCTTATTGGCGAATAAACGTGCCTCCACATCTTTGGGAACAATCACAATAACAATCTTTTTATTTGTTCAGTATGATTCTCCATCAGACGTTTTAGCTTCGTTTTGTTTAAATCACTTAAATCACTAAGAGGCATATTAATGACATATTGAGCCGTTTCTAGAGTGAAATTGAGTTCTTTACACATATTTTCGACTGCATCTGATTCGTCATATGATTTTCGTATGACATCGATAATAGATCCATTAAGACCATTGTCTGTCTCCATTTTCGTAAGAAGTTCTTTGAAGGCATTACGCCTAATTGCAATAGCTTTGCAGACTTCTACAAAATTGTCACGAACTAACTGGTTGAAATCAATCGCTACTTTTAAGGTCGATAGCCCCGTTTCTGTTTCAATTACTGCTTTCATGTTATAAAGTTTTAGAAATTAAACCTGTTGATTGGATTTTTAATCTTGAATCTATTCCCTTATACGAAAAAGGCATGCCCCGAAATGGTGTTTTTGAGGCATGCTGTGCAGAAGTGGCGCACATCTAGCACGTTTTTTCAGAAATTACTATATATAATCGGTACGACGTTACGTTCTTTAAGAAGTAAATCCTTAATCTTTTTCACGCGTTCGTCTCTGGCCTTTGTACTTTTATCATAATTCAAAGCGATTGACAATTGAGGCTCCACATCTACTGTAACTTTATCTATATCATCTACAAGAGGAACTGGCAAGCCAAGCTTTTTCTTTATCTTATACAACGTACGATAGTACACCGTCAATTCATCTTTGTTTTCTTTTAAGAAATCTCTATAATTATCTATTTGGGTGAGAATCTCAGGGAGTGTTTCCTTTTTTAACAATCTTCCATCTTTGATTCTCTTCAATTCTTCAAACACAAAGTGTTCCCCTTCAATTTTCACGAGGTCTATTCTGACAGATTTACGTTCTCCATCATATAACCGATGGGCAAATTCTGAATCAAGGTATCTATCACGTCCATTAATGATCAAATTACCTTGAATGAATTTCTCAGAGGTGGCTTCACCGTTCATATCTCCTGAATAATGAGTACGTATATTGGCTTTCATCCCTTTTATATTAAAGGTAAGCCACTCTTCACAGTTTTGGTATTTAGGCGTAATCTTCAGCTTCCCATTTTCATCAATCTTCTTCGTGTAGTAACGAGCATCATCTACGTTTGTCAAGTTGAGATATTTCGGATGTGCCTTTACTTCGTTTTTCCCTTGATTCCATTTTAGTTCAGCCATTCTCCCACCTCTATAATAAATGTCTATAATGTTCTTTTTTCTAATCTCAATATACAACTCCTTATCTCTTTTAACTTTTTTCCACCATACAGGCGCAGTTGAACTTTTCAGAATCTTGTACAATACGTGATTCACAGAAAGAAGACCTTCTTCTAATTTTGAAATTGTTTTAGCCATAATGTCTTTTCCCTTTTTATCGAGTTTAATTGTTGATTGAACCCTTATACGAAAAAGACATGCCCCGAAATGGTGTTTTCGAGGAATGCTGTGCAAAAGTGGCGCACATTTGGTGCGATTTTATGGGATTATGTTGTGTTAGGTGATGAAAAGTTCTTCATTTGAGTCCTTAATTTGTGAAAGGAAAACTTCAAATTCTGCAATAGTCGTTGCTTTCCTATCAGTTGCTATTATTATATTCTATACATCCATCATGCGAAATCATAGGAAAAAACTTTCCCAACAACATGAGTCCAGGATATATGCCTTTTATAGGCACTTCAAAGAATTTGTCCTTTCTAGGCAAAACCCAACTGGCCATAAAATTAGGCATTGTTGTTTTAGGCTTTGAACGACAAACATCTCTTGACAATCGTCTTAAAATGTCTTTTTGTCTACCTTCAAACAAAACAACATCATCCATTTTTCTATCACAGTCACTATAAGGAGTTATAAAATGTAACCCTAATCTTATCATCCCTTTTGTTTTTTCTCCAAAATGTTTAATTTCATTTCGGATATCTTGAAGTTGGCTAACAGTCATTGTTTCCCATCTTTGAATCAGCCTTGCATCATTTGTCGTATCTGTTTTAAAAGCATCATAACTATGCTTCATCTCAATTATGAAACTATACTCCTTATAAATGCACCAATAATCAACTCTACCATTGGAATCGTCTTTTTCAAATCCTTTCATATTACTATCTCTTACAATAGGATACTCGGCAATTACCAATCCCTTACATAAAGTGGATATAACAGGTAATACAACAGAATCCAGTTGACGTTCTCTAAACAAGAATGGATATTCTATAATACCATATTTACTATTACAGAAACGTAATGATTGTTTACAGACTCTACAAAACAACTCTTTAACAAATTTATAAGCAATCATCATACTTTCTTCTGACCTTGATGGGTATGAAGAAAAAACATAATCCAAATTTTGTATTCTGGTCTTTCGCAATAACACTTCCATATTTATTCATTTTTTAGGGGAATATCAGATATTTTTCCCTTGAGCATCTTTTAAGTAGGTAATCAAAATTAAGCTGCCATATGCGAGTATTGAATAAACAAATTATGTCCAACATCCGCCAATGCCCTGTTGGTGTTATAGAAGAGGT
>CADCDP010000007.1 GCA_902800305.1 uncultured Bacteroidales bacterium | reverse complement strand
GAGACGGCCAAGAAGCACAACAACTCAACTTACGCAGCTATCCACGCTTTATTTTAAGCGAGGATAGGGCAATATGGCTAATCGCTGAATAGTTACATTTTGCCCCTATTCTGTTAAAAAATTCTAAAGAACAGTCAAAAACCGTCCTAAGCAATTGTCAGTTTAAATAAAAGTCGTACCTTTGCAACGTGTTTTTCATGGTATTAGATTTATTTTAAGGTTAGTAAAGATTGCTTGTCGTGAGATAAGCAATTTTTTTTATGCCCATCAACGAAGAACACATAGGCTCAATCGACACATCTACTACTGAATATACAAAGAGGACACTTTCTCCAAACGAGCCTTCAGTCGTGGCATCGAGTCCTTTCGAATACGAAGCGTCATGGAACAATCATTGTCATAGCTTTGGGAAACAATCTCTGGATTTTCTTCTTTCACAATGCGCATTACATCGTTCATGAAAGGGTATTCGAAATGGAACGTAATGTCCTCGTCCACTGTCTTTTCGATGATTTCCGCTGCGGCAATTGCCTCGGCAGCAGCCATACGATAAGCCACAATGAGTCCCGACGTGCCCAGTTTCACGCCTCCGAAATAACGCACCACAATGATGAGGATGTCCGTCAGTTCGTTAGAGTTAATTTGTCCGAGAATAGGCTTGCCCGCCGTACCCGAAGGCTCACCATTGTCGTTAGCACGAAAGTCGAGACGTTCTGCTCCCAGCATATAGGCATAGCAGACATGGCGGGCATCGTAGTACTTCTTCTGATACTCTGCCACCAAAAGCTTCACTTCATCCACCGAACGAACGGGCATAGCAAAAGCGAGAAACTTACTGCGTTTCTCGCTATAAGTGCCTTCGCTGAGTGCCCGTATCGTCCTGTATGCGTCCATTACGACAATTTATGTATCACAAGTCCACTTCTGAGTTTCGGCTCAAACCAAGTAGCCTTCGGCGGCATGATGTTGCCAGAGTCGGCAATATCCATAATCTGCTTCATCGTCACAGGATAAAGCGCCAAAGCTGTCTTCATCTCGCCGCTATCTACACGACGTTTCAGTTCACCCAAACCACGAAGACCACCCACAAAGTCAATCCTCTTGTCGCGGCGCAAATCCTTGATGCCCAGAATCTCATCGAGAATCAAATGAGAAGAAATGCTCACATCCAGCACACCAATGGGGTCGTTCTCATCATACGTGCCAGGCTTTGCTTTGAGCGAATACCACTCCCCTTCCAAATAGAGCGAGAACTCATGCAACTCTTGGGCGCGATACTCAGCCGTACCTTTCTTCTCCACCACAAAGTTCTTTTCCAATGCCTGAATGAACTCTTCGGGCGTCAATCCATTGAGGTCTTTGATGACACGGTTGTAGTCGAGAATCGTCAACTGGCTAGCTGGGAAGCACACCGCCATAAAATAGTTGTATTCCTCGTCGCCACGATGATTCGGATTCTGCTTCGCCTTCTCAGCACCTACCAAAGCAGCCGCTGCACTGCGGTGGTGACCATCGGCAATATAGAGGTTCGGCATCTTCGCAAAACGCTCCGTGATGGTCTTGATGTCCGCATCGTCGCTCACCACCCAAAGCTTGTGTCCGAAGCCGTCAATCGGAGCTACGAAGTCATACTCTGGCTTCGTCTTAGCATACTTGTCAATGAGTTGCAGCAGCACCTCGTCGTCGGGATATGCAAAGAAGACCGGCTCGATGTTGGCATCGTTCACACGCACATGCTTCATTCTGTCCTCCTCCTTGTCAGCACGGGTCAGTTCATGCTTCTTGATGACACCTGTCTGATAGTCGCCGCTGTATGCACCCACCACGATGCCATACTGCGTCTTCTCCTTGTTGCCGTTGGCAGGGAGGCAAGAAGTCTGCGCATAGATGTAGTACTGCTCCTTTTCATCCTGCACCAGCCATCCGTTCTTCTGGAACTTGGCAAACTGCCGTGCAGCTTCCTCGTACACACGCGGGTCATACTCGCTTGTGCCCGGTTCGAAATTTATTTCTGGTTTGATAATGTGATAGAGCGACATCTCGTTGTCGCCAGCCTCTGCACGAGCCTCCTCCGAGTCAAGCACATCATACGGGCGGCTCTCCACTTTCTCCACCAGTTCTTTCGGTGGACGCACACCCTTAAAAGGTTTTACAATAGCCATAGGTTGTTTTCAATTTATCGGAGGATGAAAGAGATATCCCTTCCCCATCTTCCAAAGTTACACAATTTAGTTGCAAAGTTACTTCTTTTCCTCGACATACCCACATAAAAGCCCACATTTCTTTGTCCAATTATTCAGTCTTTCGCTTTCGTCCTATAGTTTTTAGACATTCGCAGACAAAAAAGGCTTCGTCGTGAAACGAAGCCTTTTTTATAAATTGGTATAATACATTACTTGTTCACCTGGAATTTGGTGATGCCCTCCTTGAGGTAGCCCACAATCTGGTTAGCAGCTGCAAGACCAGCGTTGGTGTTGGCCTCCGCTGTCTGGGCACCCATCTTCTTAGGTGTACAGTAGAAACGACCTTCGAACTTGGCAAACTCGGCATCAGCTATAGGCTTGATGTCAGTAATGTACTTGAGGTCGGTACGCTCTGCAAGCAACTCGATAAGTTCAGGCTCATTGATGACTTCCTTACGTGCAGTGTTGATAAGGATAGCTCCCTTCTTCATGCTGCCCACCAAAGCCTTACCGATACTTTCTTTGGTCTCGTCGGTAGCAGGGATGTGGAGAGACACGATGTCGCAAGTCTTGAAGAGTTCTTCCTGTGATGCTGCAGCATGAACGCCAGCAGCCACGATGGCCTCTGCCGGGCAGTAAGCATCGTAGGCAGACACTTCCATACCGAAGCCCTTTGCAATACGAGCAACGTTGCGACCCACATTGCCGAATGCGAGGATACCAAGTTTCTTGCCCATCAGCTCTGAGCCAGCCTTACCGTTGTAGAAGTTACGAACGGTGAAGACGAGCAGACCGAGCACCAGCTCAGCCACTGCGTTGGCATTCTGGCCAGGGGTGTTCATCACCACCACCTTGTGAGCCGTGGCTGCTTCGAGGTCAACATTGTCGTAGCCAGCACCAGCACGAACCACAATCTTCAAGTTCTTAGCTGCATCAATCACTTCTGCGTCGATGATGTCGGAGCGGATGATGATGGCATCCGCATCAGCAACAGCCTCCAAGAGCTGCGCCTTCTCTGTATATTTCTCCAGAAGAGCAAGTTCGAATCCTGCACCTTCAATAATTTCTTTGATACCCGCAACCGCAGCAGCCGCAAAAGGCTTCTCAGTCGCAATTAAAACTTTTGCCATGATTTTCTATTTTTTATAAACACGAATTATCACAAATTAGCCACGAATTACCATAAATAGTTTTGCAACTAAATAATTTATGAATAATTCGTGGTCAATTCATGATAATTTATGTCAAAATTTAACTTTCAATTAGTGTTGAGCCTCAAACTCCTGCATGCACTTCACAAGTGCCTGAACACCTTCAACAGACATTGCGTTGTAGCAAGAAGCACGGAAACCACCTACGTCGCGGTGACCCTTCACGCCAACCATACCCTGGCTGGTAGCGAACTTCAAGAACTCGTCCTGCAAGTCCTGATATTCTGGCTTCAGCACGAAGGTGATGTTCATGAGTGAACGGCTGTCCTTCTCGGCTGTGCCCACAAAGAGCTTGTTGCGGTCAATTTCTGTGTAAAGGATTTCGGCACGCTGCTCTGCTAACTTCTGCATAGCCTCAACGCCACCGTGAGCCTTCAAGTAACGAAGGTTCATCAAAGCAGAGTAAATAGGCACTACTGGAGGGGTGTTAAACATAGAGCCCTTCTTCACGTGTGTGCGGTAGTCGAGCATCGTTGGAATGTGGCGAGACACCTTGCCGAGTGCATCCTCTTTCACGATAACGAAGGTAAGACCTGCCATAGCGAGGTTCTTCTGAGCACCACCATAGATGAGGGCATACTTGCTCACATCGATAGGACGGCTGAAGATGTCGGAAGACATGTCGGCAATCACAGGAATGGGAGAGTCGAGGTCTTCACGCAGCTCTGTACCATAGATGGTGTTGTTAGTCGTGATGTGGAGATAATCTGCATCAGCAGGAATCTCGAAATTGCGTGGGATGTAAGTGAAGTTCTTGTCGGCAGAAGAAGCCACTTCCACCACCTCACCGAATGCCTTGGCTTCCTTCTCTGCCTTCGTTGCCCAAACACCCGTGTTCAGGTAGGCAGCCTTCTTCTCGAGGAAGTTGTAAGGAACCATGCAGAACTCAAGACTTGCACCACCACCAAGGAAAAGCACGGAGTAACCCTCTGGAATGTTGAGAAGTTCCTTGAAGAGTGCTACTGCCTCGTCAACTACTGGCTGAAAATCCTTTGCACGGTGGCTAATCTCCATCAGAGAGAGTCCTGAACCATTGAAATCAAGACAAGCCTGTGCCGTCTGTTCTATCACTTCGCGGGGAAGGATGGAAGGTCCTGCATTGAAATTGTACTTTTTCATCTTGTTGCTATAGTTAGATAAATGATATTCTATAATAGAATTCCGTTCTCTTTTTACCAATCATATTCAAAATCCTTGCAAATTTACTAATTTTTCGTCAAATGCACGACATTACGAACTCTTTTTATGACGAAAAGCAGAAAAAAGAGAACCCGTTTCTAGAAAATTGGTACATCCATGTTGCATTTTCCCTCTATAGCCACTTCTTCTGCCGGAACCACCACAGCGACACCGCCGTACAAACCACACAGGCAACAATGGCAATCGGGAAGCCTATAGACCACTCCTCCATGCCATTCTTCAAGTTCATGCCAAACATAGAGGTAATGAACGTTGGAAAGAGGATAATCATGTTCAGCGATGTCAAGAGGCGCATCACCGTGTTCATATTATTATTAATAATGTTCGCGTACGTGTCCATTGTCGAGTCGAGAATGTTGATGTAGATGGCTGTAGTCTCACGTGCCTGATTCATCTCGATGTTCACGTCCTCGATCAGCTCGGCATCCAGTTCATCGACAGGCAGACGGAACTTCAGTTTGCTCAACAGCGACTCGTTACCACGAATGGACGTGCCGAAGTAAGTGAGAGAGTCCTGCAAACGAGAGAGGTTCACCAAATCCTTGTTGTCAATGTGCTTGTCAAGGTCACGCTTCGCCTGTTCAATGATGCCATTCACCTGCTTCAGATACTTCAGATACCAGACCGAAGCACTGAGGAAGATGCGGAACACCAAGTCGGCCGCATCGGTAAAACCTTCTGCACGCCGCATCTGATGGTTCACGAAGTCGAGCATCATCCGCGTCTCCTGATTGCAGATGGTAATGATTTTGTCCCCCTTCAACACGATACCCAACGGGATGGTCGTGTAAGGGCTACGTGAAGAGACACTCTTCAAGTGTGGAATGCGCAAGATAATCATGAGCCACCCCTCGTCCATGTCGTAACGGGCACGCTCTTCAGCGTCCGACACGTCGTCCATGAAGTAGTCAGGCATACCGAGTTCCTGCTCCAGAAACTCCTTATCGTCATCCACTGGGCAAGTCACCTGCACCCAGCAGTTTGGCTCCCATGCATCAATATGCTTGATGCCGCCATTAAAATTCCAGAATGTTCGCATGGTTGTCTTCTGAATCTTTGCTTTTTTTGATTGTGAACAATAAAAAGGAGGGGCAAAGACTCATAGCAACTCCGCGTGAGAGGTGAGTCTTATCCCAGGCACTTGATACTATTCGCCGGATAATCGTCCATAGTTGTTTTTAATTAGTGATTACTCTCTTTTCTATGCGATTCCGAAGGAACTTCCCCGAAATCGGGTACAAAGGTAGATAAAATTATTGAGTTATAAGCCTGTTACGATAAAAAACTTAATTTATTGGAACAAATTATCTGTAAATACAGTTAATTCCCGTTCATTTGTTCCAATAATTATACCCACATCGACTTCAACCACCTGCTCAGATCAGCCTCCACCACTTGACCAAATCTACTTCTATCATTTACCCTCTTCTTGTTGGCTACTTGGAGAAACAAGAGGAAGCCCGCCACCTCCTTTTCCCTACGCCCGTATTCCCCTTTACCGTTTGCCCGTCACGACTTTCAAATATAAGAAGGATTTATAAAAATACAAGTAGGATTTGCACAAATTTAAGAAGTATTTGTACAAATCCTACTTGTGTTTGAAAGTATTATCAAGTGCCCTCACAGAAACAACTGATTGAAGCCGTGAAAGCATGGTGGCATCCCTTTTTCAGTGCAAATATACGAAATTATTTCGACTTTGTCAAGAGGTAATGACAAAAAATGTTGCACTGAGTCCTTCTATCGGATGAAGAGCAATTCGCGGTATTTGGGAAGTGGCCAAGCCTCATCATCTACGATAGTTTCGAGCTTATCGACGTGATAGCGAATCTCTTCGAGCAGAGGTGCCACGGTGTCGTGGTAAGCAATGGCCTTTTCACGCTCCGACTCAATGCGGTTGGCCACTTTTCGAGCTTCCACCATCTTCTCCACGTTCTCGATGATGAAGGATTCGTGGTCGGATATCTTTTCGATGAGGTGAAGGTTCTCGCGAGAAATCTTCTGAGCCTTCTCTTCAGGGAAGATGTCCTGCACCTTGTGGACGTTGTCGATGAGCATCGACTGGTATTTTGTCACCACGGGGATGATGTGGTTAAGGCAGAGGTCGCCGAAAATGCGCGACTCTATCTGAATCTTCTTGGTGTAGGTCTCCCACTTGATTTCATTGCGGGCTTCCAATTCGATGCGGGTCATCACGTGCGTCTTCTCAAACATCCGGACGGAACGGTCCTTCAGGTAGTTGTCGAAGACGAGCGGTGCCGAAGTTTCGCAGTCGAGGCCACGACGAGCCGCTTCAGCTTTCCACTCGTCGCTATATCCGTTGCCGTTGAAGATGATGGGTTTGATGTGCTTGATGTCTTCGCGCACCACTTTCAGGATGGCTGCTTCTTTGGCCTCCCCCTGCTCGATGAGGGCATCCACCCGTGTCTTAAAGTCCATCAACGCTTCTGCCACAGCGGCATTGAGCAGCAGCATGGCCGAGGCGCTGTTGGCTTCGCTGCCAACGGCTCGGAACTCAAAGCGGTTGCCCGTGAAGGCGAAGGGCGACGTGCGATTGCGGTCGGTGTTGTCGATGAGCAGTTCTGGAATAGAGGGGAGGTCGAGCTTGAAAGCTTTCTTGCCGGCCACCGACAGCATATCTTGGTCAGCCTTCTCCACATGCTCCAGAAGGTCGGTCACCGTTTTGCCAAGGAAGGATGAGATAATAGCTGGTGGTGCTTCGTTGGCACCCAAACGATGGGCGTTGGTGGCACTCATGATGGAGGCTTTAAGCAAGCCGTTGTGGTCATAAACAGCTTTCAGGGTCTCCACCGTAAAGACCACAAAGCGAAGGTTGTCCAAGGTGGTCTTGCCTGGCGCATGAAGCAGAATGCCCGTGTCGGTAGCCAACGACCAGTTGTTGTGCTTGCCCGAACCGTTCACACCCTTAAAAGGCTTTTCGTGGAGCAGACAACGGAATCCGTGCTTACGAGCCACACGCTTCATAATGCTCATCATCAGCATGTTGTGGTCAACAGCCAAATTGGTTTCCTCGAAGATGGGTGCCAATTCAAACTGGTTGGGAGCCACCTCGTTGTGGCGTGTCTTGCAGGGAATGCCGAGTTCAAGTGCATGAATCTCTATGTCTTTCATAAATTCCTCCACACGGGCAGGGATGGAGCCGAAATAGTGGTCATCCATCTGCTGGTTCTTGGCGGAGTCGTGCCCCATAAGGGTGCGTCCCGTCATCACGAGGTCGGGACGTGCGGCATAGAGCGACTCGTCCACGAGGAAATACTCCTGCTCCCATCCAAGGTTGGAGATGACCTTCTTCACGTCGGGATCGAAGTATTGAGCCACTGCGGTAGCAGCCTTGTCAACCGCATGGAGTGCTTTCTTGAGCGGCACCTTGTAGTCGAGCGCCTCACCTGTGTAGGAAATGAAGATGGTGGGAATCATCAGCGTGTCGCCAATGATGAAGACGGGCGAAGTGGGATCCCATGCAGAGTAGCCACGTGCCTCGAAGGTGGAACGGATGCCACCCGAGGGGAAGGAACTGGCATCAGGCTCTTGCTGCACAAGGAGCTTGCCTTCAAACTCTTCCACCATGCCGCCCTTCCAGTCGTGCTCCACAAAACCGTCGTGTTTCTGCGCCGTGCCTTCGGTGAGTGGCTGGAACCAGTGTGTGTAGTGGGTCACGCCGTTCTCGATGGCCCATGTCTTGATGCCTTGTGCCACGGCATCGGCAATGGCACGGTCGAAAGGAGCACCGTTGTCGATGACATCACACATCTTCGCATAGACCTTTGCAGGGAGATACTTGTACATCTTCTGCTTGTTGAAGACATATTTGCCGAAATATTCACTGGGACGCTCTTTGGGTTGTTCCACATAGACGGGAGCGCGCATGAACGCCTCGTCCACCACTTTGAATCGAAGTCTTGCTGCCATATTTTATAATCAGTTTTGCTTGTTCATGTTTACTGCCCAATGGCAGTGTGCATACTTGTTTTATGCCGTTTTGTTGATTTTCGGCTGCAAAGTTATAACATTTTTCAAAAATAATGTGTAACTTTGCATCAAAATCAATCCTTACACATATATAATAATATGTACAGAACACATACGAATGGGGAGTTGAGACTCTCCGACAAGGGCAAGCAGGTGACGCTTGCAGGATGGGTGCAACGCTCGCGCAAGATGGGTGCGTTGACCTTTGTGGATTTGCGCGACCGATATGGCATCACGCAGTTGGTCTTCAACGAAGAGACAAACGCCGAACTGTGCGAACAGGCTAACAAGCTGGGACGAGAGTTTGTCATTCAGGCGACGGGTGTCGTGGCTGAACGTTACAGCAAGAACAAGAACATCCCTACGGGTGACATCGAGATTGAGGTGTCGGAACTAAAGGTGCTCAATGAGTCGGTCACTCCACCCTTCACTATCGAAGACAACTCCGACGGTGGCGACGATCTCCGCATGAAGTACCGTTATCTCGACCTGCGTCGTGCGGCTGTGCGCAAGAATCTGGAATTGCGCCATAAGTTCTGCATTGCCGTGCGCAACTATCTCTCTAACCTCGGCTTTTTGGAAGTGGAGACTCCTATGCTCATCGGTTCCACCCCTGAAGGTGCACGCGACTTCATCGTGCCTTCGCGCATGAACCCAGGACAGTTCTACGCCCTGCCTCAGTCACCTCAGACGTTGAAGCAGTTGCTGATGGTGGCTGGTTTCGACCGCTACTTCCAGATTGTGAAGTGCTTCCGCGACGAAGACCTCCGTGCAGACCGTCAGCCCGAGTTCACCCAGATTGACTGCGAAATGTCGTTTGTGACTCAGGAAGACATCATCCAGACGTTCGAGGGCATGGCCAAGCATCTTTTCAAGGAACTGAGAGGCGTGGAGATTGAAGGTGACTTCCTCCGTCTGCCATGGATTGAATGTATGAAGCGTTTCGGCTCCGACAAGCCCGACATGCGTTTCGGCATGGAGTTTGTGGAACTGGACGACGTGCTGAAGAAGGGCACATTCGCCGTGTTCGACGATGCTGCTTACATCGGCGGAATCTGTGCCACTGGCTGTGCTTATTACACCCGAAAAGACATCGACAAACTGACCGAATGGGTGAAGCGCCCACAGATTGGCGCGAAGGGTCTGGTTTATGCCCGTGTGCAGGAAGACGGAACAGTGAAGTCGTCGGTGGATAAGTTCTACACACAGGAGGATTTGCAGGCATTGAAGGAGAAGATGGATGCTAAACCAGGCGACCTTATCCTCATCTTGAGCGGTGCCGATGCCATGAAGACCCGCAAGCAACTGTGCGAGTTGCGTCTGGAAATGGGCGAGCGTCTCGGTCTGCGCGACAAGAACAAGTTTGCCCTGCTGTGGGTGACTGAGTTCCCGATGTTTGAGTGGAGTGACGAAGAACAGCGTTTGATGGCCATGCACCACCCGTTCACGCATCCAATGGACGAAGACATTCATTTGCTTGATACCGACCCTGCTGCTGTGCGTGCCGATGCCTACGACATGGTGTGCAACGGCATCGAAGTGGGTGGCGGTTCCATCCGTATCCACGACCCGAAACTGCAAGCCAAAATGTTTGAGATTCTGGGCTTCACGAAGGAGAAGGCCGAGGAGCAGTTTGGCTTCTTGATGAACGCCTTCAAGTATGGCGCACCTCCTCACGGAGGTCTGGCTTACGGTCTCGACCGCTGGGTGAGCATCTTTGCCGGGCTTGACTCCATCCGCGACTGCATCGCCTTCCCGAAGAACAACAGCGGACGCGACGTGATGTTGGACGCTCCATCGTTTGTTGACCAAAAACAACTTGACGAAGATTACATTGCTCTGAACCTTCCTAAAGAATAAGACGATGCCACTGACCTTCTTCAGCCTTGGAAGCGGCAGTTGCGGGAATTGCTACTACATATCGACGGAATCCGATGCCATTATCATTGATTGTGGCGTCGGTATTCGTCGTTTCAAGAAGCTCATATCGGAATATGGTTTGAAAATGAGCAAAGTGCGTGCAGTTCTCGTCACTCACGACCATGCTGACCACATCAAGGCGGCAGGCAAAATCAGCAAGGAATACAATTTGCCCGTCTATGCCACTTACCTTGTGCATGAGGGCATGGATCGGAATTGGCAATCCTCTGTGAAGATTCCACGAGAGAATCGGCACAATGTCGAGCCTGACGAGCCTTTCCAAATTGGCGATTTTCGTATCACGGCATTCCTCTTGCCTCACGACGCAACTGAAAATGTGGGTTACCATCTTGAAGTGGGCGAACACCGCTTTACGGTGATGACCGACGTAGGTGATGCCACAGAAAAGGTGAAGCACTACATCGCCCAAAGTACCCATCTCATTCTCGAAGCTAACTACGACGAGGAGATGCTGCAACACGGACGTTATCCCGAGATTCTAAAGGAACGCATCACCTGTGGACATGGACATCTTTCGAACAAGAAAGCTGCACACGCTTTAGCAGAAAATTTCCACCCCGACCTGAAGCAGGTGTGGCTCTGCCATTTGAGCGAGGAGAACAACCATCCAGAATTGGCAAGAAAGACGGTGGAGACCATTTTACGCAGCTATGGCATCGTTGCTGGGGTTGACTTCAGCCTCGAAGTGCTAAGGCGCAAGATACCCACTGGCCCATTCTTCTTTAAGTAAATTGCAAAATCTAAAAAATGGAGCTTTGTCTGCCCTTAAATTCTTAATTAAACCAAAAAAAACTCCATTTATCAAGAAAAAATGACTATCTTTGCATAACTTTTCGAAAATCATCGGAAAGCAACCAAGCATGAAAGCCAAAAAGATTCTATTTATTACCACAGAAATCGCTCCTTTCGTTGCGGAGAACAGCTATTCTCTCAAGGGGCGTATGTTGCCTCAGTCCATCCAAGAGTGCGGACACGAAATTAGGACATTCTCTCCCAAATGGGGCACTATCAACGAACGTCGTAACCAGCTGCACGAAGTTATCAGACTTTCGGGCATGAACCTCATTATAGACGACACCGACCATCCACTCATCATCAAGGTGGCTTCGTTGGCTTCGGCTAAGATGCAGATTTACTTCATCGACAATGACGACTACTTTATGAAGCGTGGCATCTTGACAGACAAGGAAGGAGTGGAATACCCAGACAATGGTGAACGGGCTATTTTCTATGCGCGTGGTGTACTGGAAACCGTAAAGAAACTCCGTTGGGTACCAGACGTGATACATTGCTATGGTTGGGCGGCAGCACTTGCTCCGTTCTACATTAAACAGGCATACGGCGACGAGCCTTCTTTCCGCGACGTGAAAGTGGTGATGGAAGTGTCGCCCAAAGAATTTCAGCAAGATTTAGGAGTGGAGAATGCCAAGTTCGTTGAATATAAGACGGCACACTACGACGACATCAAGGACATTTGTGCCACAGCTTACGGGCACACAGAACTGGAAAAAATCGGTGTGAAGTTCTCCGATGGAGTGATTGTCGAGAATGACGATGTTGATTCTTCCATCATCGAATATGCCAAATCTCTCGGTCGTCCAGTGCTTGCTCCAGTCAAAGGAGACAATTTCAAGGAAGCTTACAGCGATTTCTACGAAACACTTTTCTAAAGGAGCATACATGAAATTCAGATATCCACTTGTATGGGTCATGGCACTACTCTTGTTCGTGTCGTGCGATGACAGTACAGCCACACTTGGTGTCGATATGATGCCGACCACGGATTTTGTGGTCAAGAACTACCAAACTTATCCTGTTACTACACAGTCATACCCTGTGGGCGATTCAGTGTTGGCTCGCACCAGCATGTCGTATTTGGGACGATTTACGGATCCCGAGACGGGCACCACCATCAAGAGTGACTTCCTTGCCCAGTTTCACTGTGCAGAAGACTTCGCCCTGCCTGACTCTATTCAGAACGACTCATGTGTCAGCTTTGAATTAAAATTATTTGTCAATAATTTTGTGGGTGACTCGCTCGCAACGTTCAAGCTGAGTGTGTACGAGCTGGACAAGCAACTTGATCCTAATGCGGATTATTACACCAATATCCACCCAGAGGATTACTACAACACAGACTCAGAACCGCTTGCCACTAAGTGGTTTACGTTAAATGATCGTACAATTACAGACTCTGCTCGTTGGTCCACCAAATACAGTAACAACATTCGTGTAACACTTCCCAGTCAGCTTGGAACAAAAATCTTGCGCGATTACCGCCAACACCCCGAACACTTTCAGAACACTTCGACATGGGTCAACAGCGGTAATCCTTGCAGCAAGGGTCTTTACTTCAAACTGGAGCAAGGTGATGGGGCGATGGCTTACATCTATGTTGTACAGATGAACTTTTATTTCCATTATTACGACAAGGAATACGCCAAAGACACGCTTGGTTTGTGTGAATTTGCCGCGACGGAAGAAGTGGTTGAGGCCACGCGATTCGAAAATTCCAACCTCGAAAAACTACTTGATGACTCATCTGCAACTTATCTGAAAAGTCCTGCAGGTATCTTCACCTTAGCGACCATTCCTGCTGACCAGATTAACGTAAATGACACCATCAACTCTGCCAAACTGACTTTCAACCGTTATAATGACGCGGTACAAAGTTCTTTTAAGCTCAATATTCCTAAAACCTTATTACTGGTACGTCTGGATGACTATCTGAACGGATTTTTTGAGAACTACGAACTCAACGACAGTAGAGAATCGTATCTCACCACTTTTGACAGCAGTACAAACTCCTACGTCTTCACGAATGTGGCTCGCTTGTTGACAAAGATGGCACAAGAGAAAAAGGATGGTACAGCCACCGAGAACTGGAACAAAGTGCTTATTATACCAGTGGAAGCTACATACGATTCCGGTAATAATGTGGTGAAGCTCAATCACGATTTCAGCATGAGCAGCGCTCGACTTGTAGGCGGTACCAACGACTCCGTGAACATGGAAGTGATTTATTCCAGCTTTAATAAATAAAAGCCAGAAAAAAAGAAACTTATAATCAACACACAATAAAGAACAAATGGAAAGAGACAACGTAATCTTCTCGCTGATAGAGAAGGAGCATCAGCGTCAGCTGAAAGGCATCGAATTGATTGCATCGGAAAACTTCGTGAGCGACCAAGTGATGGAAGCTATGGGTAGCTACTGCACGAACAAGTATGCAGAGGGTTATCCTGGTCATCGCTACTATGGCGGTTGCCAAGTGGTGGACGAAATTGAGCAGCTGGCCATCGACCGCGCTTGCCAACTCTTCGGAGCTGAGTATGCTAACGTACAGCCTCACTCTGGTGCACAGGCTAACGCAGCCGTGTTATTGGCTGTGCTGAAGCCAGGCGACGTGTTCATGGGTCTGAACCTTGACCACGGAGGTCACCTCTCTCACGGTTCGCTTGTCAACACTTCTGGTATTCTCTATAAACCAGTGGGGTACAATCTTAACAAGGAAACAGGTCGTGTGGATTACGACGAGATGGAAGCTCTGGCGAAGGAACACAAACCCAAGCTCATCATCGGTGGTGGTTCTGCCTACAGCCGTGAATGGGACTATGCCCGTATGCGCAAGATTGCAGACGAGGTAGGTGCTTTGTTGATGATTGACATGGCTCACCCCGCAGGTCTCATCGCAGCTGGCTTGTTGGAGAATCCTGTGAAGTATGCACACATCGTGACGACTACAACGCACAAAACGCTCCGTGGTCCACGTGGTGGTCTCATTCTGCTCGGCAAAGACTTCGACAACCCATGGGGTTACAAGACTCCAAAGGGTGTGGTGAAGAAGATGTCTCAACTCATCAACTCTGCCGTATTCCCAGGTCAGCAAGGTGGTCCTCTGGAACACGTGATTGCTGCTAAGGCTGTTGCATTCGGTGAAGCTTTGAAGCCTGAATTTAAGGAGTATGCCAAGCAAGTAAAGAAGAATGCCGCTGTGCTTGCTGACGAACTCACCAAGCGTGGTTTCGCTATCGTAAGCGGTGGTACTGACAACCACTCGATGCTGGTTGACCTCCGCACGAAGTACCCAGACTTGACGGGTAAGGTAGCAGAGAATGCACTCGTGGCTGCCGACATCACCATCAACAAGAACATGGTGCCTTTCGACACTCGTTCGGCTTTCCAGACTTCAGGTTTCCGTTTGGGTACACCTGCCATCACCACTCGTGGTGCGAAGGAGGATCTCATGGTGAAGATTGCTGCATGGATTGAGGAAGTGCTCAATGACCCAGAGAACGAGGCCGTCATCGCCAAGGTGCGCGGCGAAGTGAACGAGACCATGAAGAGCTACCCACTCTTTGCGTGGTAAAATGAACAAGACCCCACTCATAGGTATGACATTAAAGGAGTTGCAGGACGTGTGCCTGCAACTCTCTATGCCTAAATTCACGGCGAAACAAATGGCGCAGTGGATTTACGGTAAGCATGTGCATACCATCGACGAAATGACCAACCTCTCGAAGGTAAACCGCGAGAAGTTGGACGCTTTGTTTTGTGTGGGGTGTATGGCTCCAATAGAGAAAACGACGAGCAAGGACGGCACGGAGAAGTATCTCTTTCCCACGGAAAACGAAAGGTTTGTGGAGACCGTTTACATTCCCGAAGGAGACCGCGCCACGCTGTGTGTAAGTTGCCAAGTGGGGTGCAAAATGAACTGCCTCTTCTGCCAAACAGGTAAACAAGGATGGCAGGGCGACTTGACGGTGCGAGACATCCTCAACCAAATTTACACGGTAGAACAACTTGTGGCCGAAGAAGGAAAGACACCGCTTAGCAACATCGTCTATATGGGGCAAGGAGAACCGCTTGACAACTTCGACAATGTGTTGAAATCGACAGAGATACTTACGGCTGATGATGGCTGGGCTTGGAGTCCGCGACGCATCACTATCTCAACGGTGGGACTAAAGACCAACATGCGCCGATTGCTCGACGATAGCGAGTGTCATGTGGCAGTATCGCTCCATTCTCCTATCCATGAACAACGCCTTCAGTTGATGCCAGCCGAAAAGCAGTTTGCCATCAGCGACATCGTGGAAATGCTGAAAGAATACGACTGGAGCCACCAGAGGCGCATCACTTTCGAATACACGATGTTTGACGGCACCAACGACTCGACCCTTCACGCCAAAGAACTGGTGAAACTGTTGAGTGGCATGGAATGTCGCGTGAACTTAATTCGTTGGCACAAGGTTAATGATGTGCCTTTGTCCGAAACGAAACCTGAAAAGATGGTGAACTTCCGCGACTACCTCAACAACCACGGCATCACCGCTACCATCCGAGCCTCACGAGGACAAGACATTTGGGCAGCCTGTGGTTTACTTTCAACGAAAAAACAATCTGAAAACCTATCACTATGAGACTGAGATACATTGTGTTACTTTTATTAGCCGTATGTGCTTTTTCTGCCTGTACAGACAATCCGTCCATAAGCAAGCGGCATCGTCGAAGCGGCAACCTGCTCACTCCCGTATCATCTGGCAACCCCTACGAAGTGATGGTGGTGGCAGACGATAGTGTTTGGACGGGATATGCAGGCAAGGCTATTCAGACGATTCTTGACAAGCCTTTGCGTGGGCTTCCGCAAGATGAACCGCAGTTCCACAAGAGCCACATCACAGAGAAGCATTACGACCACATCACCAATCTGTTCCGCAACATTTTCCGTATCCAGATTGGCAAGGAATATACAAAGGCCAAAATGCTGGTGGAAAAAGATGTGCATTCCACCCCACAGATGATTATTACCCTTCATGCCCCCAACCAGTTTGAGGCATCCATCTACATCACCGAACACACCAAGGATATCGAAAGCCTTTTCACCAGCGAAGAAATAAACAGAGAAGCCAACGACCTCTATTTCAAGCATAACGTAAAGTTTGCTAAAGCTGTGAAAGAGATGTTCGATTGCGAGTTCTATATTCCTGTTGACATCCGAAAAATGAAGATAGGCGAAGACTTCATCTGGGCGAGCGACGACGGTCTTTCCTCTATCCAGAACATCTGTATCTATTCCCTACCCTACGTGAGCCAAAAGATGTTCACAAAGAAGCCTTACATCGCTTTACGTGACACTGTGATGAAGCACAATATTCCTGGAGGACAGCCCGGTATGTGGATGCAAACCAATCCCGAATTTGTATATACAAAGAACATCAGTGTCGGCGGTCAGTTTGCGATGGAAGCTCGCGGACTCTGGGAAATGCGAAACGACGCAATGGGTGGTCCCTTCATCAGTCATTCACGGATTGACGAGAAAAACGGCCGTGTCATTGTTGTGGAAGGTTTTGTCTATGCCCCCGACAAAATGAAACGTACTATGCTCCGACGACTCGAAGCTGCATTATACACATTAGAAACCCCAAAAGACGAAAATGGAAAAGATTAAAATAGGCATCACGCAAGGTGATATTAACGGAATTGGTTACGAATTGGTTCTTAAAGCTCTTGAGGCAGAAGAACTGACAACGCTTTGTACCCCTGTCATCTATGGCTCCCCCAAAGCAGCCATCTATCACAGAAAAGTTTTGGGCTACCAAACCAGTTTTCAAGTGGTTGACTCTGCCGACATGGTAAAAGACGGTATCGTCAACATGATTAACTGCTTTGGAGAAGAAGAACAGAAGATAGAGCTTGGACAAGCAACAGAAGAGGCTGGAAAAGCAGCACTCGTTGCCCTTGACATGGCTCTCGAAGACTTAAAAGCTCGCAAAATAGATGCGCTGGTTACATCTCCTCTGAACCGAAACACCATCAAGACCGCAGATGGAGATGCTTTCATCGGTCAGACGGCACACATAGAGAACGCTGTAGGCGACGGGAAAAGCGCACTTAAAATTTTTATCAACAACAATCTGCGTGTTGCGCTCGTGACTGACCACATGCCCTTGGCAGAGGTGCCAGCACACATCACTCGGGAATCCATCGCTGAAAAGCTCGTCATGCTGCACAACACTCTGAAACGAGACTTCTTCATCGACAATCCACGCATAGCCGTCCTTGCTCTCAACCCCCATGCAGATGGCCAAGAAGAAAAAGACATCATCGCTCCCGTTGTCGAAGAACTTTTCAAGCGCGGTGTACGTTGTGTCGGGCCATACGCCACCGATACTTTCTTCAGCAACGAAACCTATAAACACTTCGATGCCGTGCTGGCCATGTACTACGACCAAGGTGTAGCCCCCTTCAAGGCCATCGCCCTCAATGATGGCACCAACTATACCGCAGGTCTCCCCATTGTCCGTACTGCACCAGCCATGGGGGTATGTTACGAAATGGCAGGAAAGGATATCGCAGACGAACAATCCCTCCGACAGGCTCTCTACATGGCTGTAGATACCGTCCGAAACCGCACACGTTTCGAGGCAGAGCGCAGCAATCCCCTCAAAAAACAATACTTCGAAAAGCGCGACGATTCGGACAAACTGAAGCTTGACCAAGAGACAGAAGAAAGTTGAAGAACAAGACCAGAAACATATTCTTCGCCTTCGGACTCATTGCCGTCATCGTGATGCTCTTCACCTTCAAGGTGTCCTTCGCCCAACTGTGGGCAGACATCCTTCACGCTGGCTATTGGCTTTGGGCTATATTGGCTTTGTGGATATTACTCTACACGATGAATGCCCTTACCTGGCGCATCATCATTCAGGGTTCAGGTCCCTGCCCCATCCCCTTTTGGAAGATTCTGAAACTCACCATTACGGGCTTTGCTCTCAACTACGCTACTCCTGCAGGACTTATGGGAGGAGAACCCTATAAAATCATGGAATTGAAGCCTTACATCGGCACCCAAAGAGCCACTTCTAGTGTGCTCCTCTTCGCCATGATGCACATTTTTGCCCATTTCTGTTTTTGGGCAAGCAGCATTATCGTGTATATGGTCATCGCCTCTTTCAGACTTCTTCCCTTGGGGGGTGGCATGATAGTCGTTCTTCTGTTCATGCTATGTTTTTGTGGTGGTGGCATCTATCTCTTCATTCGTGGATACAAACATGGCATGGTGGTCAAACTCATTCGTTTCCTCAGTCATATTCCTGGTTTGAAGAAATGGGCATGCTCCTTCGCTGAGCGTCATCAGGAAGACCTTCTGAAGATAGACCGTCAGATTTCGGAACTCCAATCGCAAAACCGACGCAGTTTCTACACCAGTTTCGTTCTCGAATATGTAGGTCGAGTCCTCCAAAGCCTCGAAATCTACTTCATGCTCCTGCTTTTCGATGCTGGAACAGGTGGCGGACTTACTTTCGTCTATGCATTCCTGATACTCTCTTTCACAAGCCTCTTCGCCAACCTCCTTTTCTTCCTTCCTCTCCAGCTTGGTGGACGTGAAGGCGGCTTTGCCATGTCTGTCGCCCAAATGGGCATGACCGCCGACATAGGCCTCTTTGTTAGCATCATCTGCCGTGTCCGTGAACTCTTCTTCACCGCCCTCGGGCTCTTGCTAATGAAAATAGGCAATAAAAATGAAAAAGTGAAAAACGTTTTATAATATGAAGATTTTGGGTATTAGCAGGAGTGAGGTATTTTCGCCTCACTTGGAAGAAAACGACGCTGCGATTTTTAGGGCAGTAACGGAACGCTTGAGAGCGTGGGGGCATGAAGTGATGGTGATTAGTGAGGCAGAAATGCTAAAGTGTAACTATGTGCCGTATGACCGTGTGTATACGATGGCAAGAGACGGGTATGGATTGGTTATGTTAGAAAAAAATACCGACGTAGCAACACAGGCTAAATTCATTAACTCCATTGCAGGCATCTTGACCTGCACGAATAAAGCATCCGTGGCATCGCAGATGTTGGAGGCAGGTATTCCGCAGCCAGACTTTTTGGTGGGCGAAAGGCGTAAATTACTGTTTTGTTCAGTGGAAGACAAAAACGATTTGAAACCACCATTCTGGCTGAAGAATTGCGACGGCAGTGCAGTCGTGAAGGATGATACGGTGTTTTGCCAAACGAAAGAAGAACTGGATGCGGCTTTCAAGAGAATGGAGAAACGCGATATAGACTTCTGGGTTTTGCAGGAACATCAACAAGGCGATTTAGTGAAGTTCTACGGCGTGGAAGGAACCAGTTTCTTCCATTGGAGATATGCCAGCGAAGGGCACTCGAAGTTTGGTCTGGAGGCTGTAAATGGCAAGGAGAAAGGTTATCCGTTTGATGCAGAAAGAATAAAACTCTACTCCGATATGTTGGCTCGGAAGCTGAATGTGCCTATCTATGGAGGCGATGTCATCATAGACGAAGATGGGGAATTTTGGTTTATTGACTTCAACGACTTTCCCAGCTTTTCCTGTTGCCGTAAGGAAGCTGCGGAGGCCATCGCACAAAAAATCGTAGGACTATGAAAGAAGCAATAGCATCCACATTCAAATCGAACGATACAGAAGAGTGGCTCGACACCGTCTGGACACGTCCCATCGGCTATCAGTGGGCACGTCTGTTCAACCACTTCGGAGTCCATCCCAACACGGTGACCATTCTGTCAATGGTGATTGGAGTAGCCTCTGCATGCTTTTTCGTTCATGGCAGTTGGCGTACAGAAGGCATGGAAGGCTTGAGCTACAACGTGGTGGCGGTGTTGCTGTTGGCATGGGCAAACTTCTATGACAGTGCCGACGGGCAGCTGGCGAGAATGTCAGGCAAGAAAACACGATTGGGACGCATCTTGGACGGTGCGGCTGGCGATGTGTGGTTCTTTGCCATCTATCATGCACTGACCCTCCGCTTTTATTTCCACCACGACCTCGAATTTCAGAGGCTTTGTATCGAAGATACAGAAAAGAACGCCCTCATCCTCACTCTCATCTTCTATGCCTTCGCATGGTTCTCTGGCATCGTCTGTCATGCCCGTCAATGTGGACTTTCCGACTACTACCGTCAAATTCACCTTTTCTTCCTTAACGGGAAGGCTGGAAGCGAACTGGACAACTCGGTGCAACAGCAGCGACTCTACGACGAAACGCCATGGAAGGGTAACGTGGTGGAGAAACTTTTCCTAATGACTTACGTCAATTACACGAAGGGACAAGAGAAACAGACTCCAGAATTTCAACGACTCATGCAGGGATTGAAGGGGAAATATGGAGTAGTGGAAAATATACCACAAGCATTTCGTGACGAGTTCCGCAGCTTGAGCCTCCCGCTGATGAAGTGGGCAAACATACTGACATTCAACACTCGTTCCATCGCCCTTTATGTCTCTTGCCTGATTGACCTCCCATGGCTTTACTTTGTATTCGAAATGGTGGTGATGACAGCTCTCTACCTCTATATGCGACATACCCATGAGGGTTTCTGCAAACAACTGAACAATAAGATTGGCAATGATTAATGGCATCATATTCGACTATGGTGGCACCATCGACACCAATGCTCAGCATTGGAGCGAGGTGCTGTGGGAGGGCTACCAGCAAGTAGGCATCCCTGTTAGCAAAGAAGAATTTCGTACCAGTTACGTCTTTGCTGAACGTGCTTTAGCAAAGCACCCATACATACGTCCCAAGCACAATTTCCTTGACCTCCTCACCATCAAGTGCGACATCGAGACAAAGGACTTGATGGACAGAGGTGCGTGGAGGGTGGCAGATGAGGAACGGAAAAAGAAGAGCGATGCCATTGCACAGTATTGCTATCAATATGTTTTGAAAGTGCTCGAAGTGAGCCGTCCCGTTATCGCACAGTTGGCAAAAAACTATCCCCTCGTGCTGGTCAGCAACTTCTACGGCAACATTGAAACCATCCTGAACGACTTCCAGTTGGAGTATTTCCAATACATCGTGGAGAGTGCTGTTGTAGGAGTGAGGAAACCAGACCCTCGGATTTTCCAGTTAGGTGTAGAGGCTTTGAGGAAAGTGACAGGAAAGACTGCAGAAGAACTTCCTGTCTGCAATATCCTTGTGGTAGGTGACAGCTATTCCAAGGACATCCTTCCAGCCACGACGATAGGTTGTCAGACGGTGTGGCTCAAAGGCGTAGGATGGAGCAATGAAGAAGTGGACGAATCCGTACCTACACACATTATATATAATATAAAGGACTTAGTGAAGCTTGTGGACGTGAAAGAAGACGAATGAGAAGAACGTTTTTAGGCATATTATCTCTCATGCTGTGCCTTATGGTACAGGCGCAGGTCACAGGACGTGTCATTGACAGCAAGACACGTGAGGTGCTCGACTACGTGAATGTCTATTACGAAGGTAAGAACACGGGCGAACAGACAGATGAGGAAGGTATGTTCGTCATTAAGGAAGACAGCACATGGAAAGAGTTGACCATCACGTCGATGGGTTATCAGACACAGAAAGTCAAACTGAAGGAGTTTGGCAAGAATAAAAACCTGACCATCAGGCTGGTGCCAGAAGACAAAACGCTAACCGGAGTGACAGTTTCCGCAAAGAAGAAGAGATACAGCCGCAAGAACAACCCTGCGGTGGAACTGATGAAGAAGGTCATTGCCAAAAAACGGAACAGTGACCTCCATGCAAAAGATTATTTCACCTATACGAAATACGAGAAAATGACCTTCTCACTCAATGAGGTGAGTGACAAAGTGTTTGAAGAGGGGGAATACAAGCGATTCGCCTTCCTGAAAGACCATGTGGAGAAATCGCCTCAGACGGGAAAACTCATCCTGCCGCTTACGGTGGACGAGACGCTGTCGGAGATATTCTACCGCAAAGACCCGAAATCGGAAAAGCGCGTCATCAAAGGCGAAAGCAGCAAGGGGGTGACCGAACTGGTGAACACGGGTGAGATTCTTACGACCACGCTCAAAGATATCTTTACCGATGTGGACATCTACGAGAACGAATGCCGACTATTGCAATACCCTTTCCGTTCCCCCATCGCCGACAATGCCATCTCTTTCTACCGCTACTACCTCCAAGACACCCTCTTCATCGAGCAGGACAAAGTCGTCGATGTAGGTTTCCTGCCCAACAACCAGCAGGATTTCGGCTTTTCGGGACATCTGTACATTCTGCTCGACGCCGATTCCACCTTTCAGGTACGGCGTGTGGAGCTGACCATACCTCGCCGTAGCGACGTGAACTTTGTGGAGAACATGCTCATTTCGCAAGATTTCACCGAGTTGGACACAGGTGACCGTATCGCTTCGACCAACGACATGATGGTGGAGCTGCAGCTGACCAAATGGTTGGGAAAATTCCATGTGCAGCGACTGACCCGCCTGACTGATGTCAGTTTCAACGAGTTGCCGCGTTCACTGTTCAAAAACATCAAGGGCGACGTATTCCGAGAGCCAGATGCCGCTATGCACGACGAGAGTTTCTGGAACGACTATCGGCAGGTGGAACTATCCAAGTCGGAAAGCAAGATGGATAGCTTCCTCGACCGCCTCACTCACATCAAAGGCTTCAAGTACGTGCTTTTCGGCTTCAAGGCATTGGTGGAAAATTTTGTGGAGACGGGCGACTCCATCCACCCAAACTATGTGGATATTGGCCCTATCAACACCATCCTGTCTGCCAATCACTACGACGGTTTCCGTCTCCGTGCATCCGCTTTGACCAACGCCAATCTTTCCCCACATCTTTTCGGTAGTGGTTATGTGGCTTACGGCTCAAAGACGCACCATGTATATTGGCGCGGACAGCTGACCTATTCCCTCAACAAAAAAGCCTACCTGCCCCGAGAGTTTCCACAAAAAAATTTGATCGTCTATTGGTTAGACGACATCGTTTCGCCTTTCGACAAATTTATACCGACCGACAAGGACAACATGTTCACAGCCCTTCATGCCTCGAAAGTGGATCAATACCATCACACCCGTGAACTGCACATCGACTACACCCACGAGTATGCCGATGGCTTGAAGCTGAATGCTCAGTTTTCACACACACGAAACCATCCTGTCGATGCCCTCTTCTACCAGCGTTTAGACGGAGTGGGCACACCCACGAATTCCCCCTCCCGATGGCTGTCGGGCATCACTACGGCAGAGTTCAAAATGGGCATCACCTACGAACCTCATGCCACTTACGTCAACACCAAGCAACGACGCATCAAGGTGAACCACGACGCTCCGATTCTTTCACTCAGCTACACCAAAGGCATCAATGGCTTCTTAGGAGGACAATACAACTACAACGTCACCGAGCTGGGCATCTACAAACGTTTCTGGTTGGGGCAATTCGGTAAATTCGATGCCAACCTCAAAGCCGGGGTGCAGTGGAACAAAGTGCCATTCCCCTTGCTCATTCACCCTGCTGCCAACACATCCTACATCATCGAAGACAATACTTTCTACCTCATCTCCAACCTCGAATTTCTTAACGACCGCTACGCCTCCCTCCTGACCGAGTGGGACTTGAACGGTTGGCTCTTCAATCGCATACCGCTCCTGAAGAGACTCAAGTGGCGTGAGTGCATCGGCGTACATGTATTGTGGGGACAACTCTCCAACAAGAACTATCCCGCCACCTTCGACTACACCGACACAGACCTCTTCTACTTCCCTGGTCACTTCCTCCCCGATGGAACCTACGAACAGAACACGGTTCGCATGGACGAACGGAAACCCTACGTCGAGTGGCGTGTCGGCATCCATAACATATTCAAACTGGTGGAAATCGACTATGTGCGTCGTCTCAACTACCAGAAAGACCCTAACACCAACAAGTGGGGTGTGCGCTTGAAGGTGAGAATGACGTTTTGAGGGTTTATGTTTTGAGTTTTAAGTTTTTGATTTAAGTTTCCCTATTCCAAGATGTCCTGGATGTGGTAGCGCGGGCGGTGCTTCACTTCATTGTAGATGTTGCCGATATACATGCCCGCTATGCCGATAGAGAGGATGATGAAACCGCCAACGAGCCAGATGGACAAGATGATTGATGACCAACCCAATACAGCCGTGCCTGCGATGATGGACCATGTCACATAGATGCCTATGACGAAGGCTATGACGAGGAAGGTCATGCCAATGTGGAAGATGGCATACATGGGACGAACGCTGAAAGCAGTGATGCCAGCCATGGCCAGATGCAGCATCTTGCCCAGTGTGTATTTTGAAGAACCAGCAAAACGCTCGCTGATGACATCATCGACAGTGGTGGAGGGAAGTCCTATCATCGGTATCAAGCCTCGCAGGTAGAGACTATGCTCTTCGTAGGAACTGAGCATGTCGAGCGCCCGTCGACTCATCAGGCGGAAGTCTGCATGGTTATACACATTCTCTACGCCCATCAAACGTTGCAACTTATAGAAGGCCTGTGCCGTCATGCGTTTCGTGAACGAGTCGGCCTTGCGCAACACCTTGACCCCATAAACAATGTCGTAACCTTCCTCCAGACGTTTCACCATCTGTGGGATGCACTCGATATCGTCCTGCAAATCGGCATCGATGGTGACTACTGCATCAGCCCACTCACGGGCGGTCATCATACCCGCCATAATGGCATTCTGATGGCCCACGTTACGTGACATGTTGATGCCTCTCACCAACTTGTTCTCGGAATGAAGTTCACTAATGATACTCCAAGTACGGTCACGGCTGCCGTCGTTAACAAACACCATCATGGAGTCCCGCGAGATAAGCTCATCGGCCATCATACGGTTGAAAAGCTTCGTCAGCCGTTCTGCAGAGTGCCGAAGCACAGCCTCCTCGTTATAGCAAGGCAACACAGCAGCAAGTCTTATCATCATATTTTACCCTTTTTTTAAATCCACAAATTCGTTATAAGTGATGAACTCATGCCCAGCCACCTTGAGCATCTTGATCAGACGGTCGAGACGTTCGCACATCTGCTGGCCGCTGTGATTCCTGATGATAAACGGCATCCTGAACTCGGGATGCTCCTTTAGTTCGTAGAACTCCCATGGATGGAAGTAAGTGACAAAGTAGCCGTCCTTCTTCAGCACACGGCGCGCCATCCAATGGTACAACCCCTCGGGCAGGTTGTGGAGCGATAGCCAAAAGAGAGGGAAACGGACGATGGGAGTGACCGAAGCAGGTATCTGCATCACCCCATCCTTCACGAACCAAGTGCGAGGTTCCCCCCAGTGCATATATCTCCCAGGGATGAAAGCAGGATTGAGCGAAGAGTTATAACGGTAACCCACCCGTCTGATTTCCGACTCCACCACCGGAAACATACGTGGCTGGCGATAGCCATACACCCTCCTTCCCGTCACCCGTTCCACAATTTCCTTCGACCGGGCAAAATCCGTCTCCTTTGGCTGCCAATGGTTCACTCCATGACAGGCCACCTCATGCCCCCCATCCATGATGCGTTGCATCACCGCCGGGGCATTCTCCGCGAAATTGCCCGTACAGAAAAACGTAGCCCTCACCCCGTTCCGTCTCAGCACCTCCAGAATGCGGTCAGTGCCCACCACCGACACCCTCATCCCCTGTTCTAAAGAGAAATCCACCCCATGCTCACGGGGCACATCAAACTCTTCGATGTCAAAACTAAGTAGAATCATAACTCAAAACTTTACATTTGACATTTAACATTTAAAATTTAACATTTAAAATTTAACCTATGCCCCTGCGGGGCGTGGAAAGAAAAAATAGAAAAAAATAGGCAAAAATATATAAAAAATTTTTTTCATGTTTTTATCTGTTTTTATTTATTTTTCTTTTTAATGCCGCAAAGCGGCAAATCATACCAAGTTATTTTTTTATCGTTAGTAATCGTAAAAAAATAAATTGTACATTATATGCCCCGCCTTGCTGCTTGCAGAGGACACAGAGACCTGCGCACAGCTCTGCGCACTCTGCGAAATGCCTTGGCATTTCTCCGTGTCCTCTCGCCATATACGTGTTTATATATTCCTTTTTCTCTCTGCGCCTCTGCGTTCAGAAATAAAGAACTTGCGAAAGTTGATTATATGTATAAAAGATGTAACTAATTTGTCCGACGAGTGTCTCGCTGCTGCCGAAGCAACCAATTTGTCCGACGAAACACCCGACTCTCCTACCCGCTCCGCCACCCACTAACTAATCTGTCCGATGGACTCTTCTAACTAATTTGTCCGACGAATCGCTGTCTGCCGAAAGTAACCAATCTGTCCGATGACGGGGGAGGGACTTACCGCGGCGCAAGTAACTAATGTGTCCGACGGCAACCGTCATTCCCCTGTGCCCCAAGTAACTAATCTGTCATATATGACTGGTTTTTAACCAATTTGTCCGTTACGAGTAACTGAGTTGTCGGACGAAGCACGCCGTTTTCACTAAGTTGTCGGACGAAACTAACCGATTTGTCGGATGGGTGTCACTATCTTGTCGGACGGACTCCAACTAATTTGTCCGATGAAACTAACTGAGCTGTCCGACGACAGGTGTCGTTTCTTGCAGAGATTCAGTTGGTTAGCGTTCCTCATATATTTTTTATTCTTTTATAAGACTCTCCAAAATAAATATCGATTCGAAGGGTTTTTGGGCTTCTTTAAACGAATTCTTTCCTTCTTTGGGTCTATCTTCTTGCTTTTTTGTCCGTTGAGTGCCATCTTTGAATGTACATTTTGGGGTTTCTTCGTCGGACAAATTAGTATGAACGTATTGAAATATATGTGAACGTATCGGATTGTCCTTTTGGGGTTGCGTGTTCCCTATCTTACGAGCCGCCTCTTTGGCGTCGTGAGCGCAGTCGGTTAGTACGCTTGTTCGGCTTTCGCCTTAATCTCGTCGTAGTGTTTGGTCAAGTACTCCTGCACCGCGTCATAGACAATGTCCTCCACGGTGGTCTTCTCCCCGATGATGCTCTTCCAGTTCTTGATTTCGTTCACACGCAACGTCGTCATGCGGTCGAAGTGGATGCACTTCTGGTCAGGGCGTTCTTTCTTTCGGTCGAACACCTTCACTTCCTTCTTTTTCGGATGTTCCTCGATAGGGGCAAGGGTCTCCAGGATGGAGGGCGCAGTCGCTCTTTGTGCCTCTATCCGCTCGTCAAACTCCTGCATGGATTTGCCCAAGTCGATGGTCTTTCTTTTCACTGCCATAGCTAAGCTGAATAGTTTTATAGTTTTCTGTAAAAACATCTTTCTGTAAACCTCGCAAGCTATTTAACTTGTTTGATAGAAAGATTGTTTAGTTGCTTTACAGGAAACATGGTTGTTAGTTTTATATGAAGATTGTTATTTCTTGCTGGTGGATCTACGCTTGATACCTGTAATCTCCCTTGCCAACTGCATATAGTCCTCAGCCCCAATCGCTTGCGGATTGTAATCGAAGATGGTTTGATGCTCCGCGGGAGTCTTCGACAAGTCGGTGTTGCGGCGAATCCGTGCGTTGAACACCATGCCCGGATACTTCTGGTGCATCTGTGCCGCCGCCATCTTGTGCAGCTGCAATCGACCATCATAGCGTGTCAGCAGGTAACCCTCAATTTCCAATTCAGGGTTGATGTACTCCTTCACCTCCTTGAATTTGTCCGTTATCACCTTCATGCCCTGCAGCGAATACACCTCGCAGTCGATGGGCACTAACAGGGAATCGCTCGCCGACATGGCGTTGATGTTCAGAATGCCGCCATTGGGTGGACAGTCGATGAGGATATAGTCGTAGAGGTCGGAGTAGGGGGTGATAATCCTTTTCAGAATCTCCTCTTTGCGCAGGCGGTTCACCAGCTGCTCCCCGATGGTCTCCAGCTGGATGCTGGCTGGCACGAAGTCAAATCCCTCCTTGTATTCGTAGATGGGCAACTCGGCTTCCTCTTTTGCGGTCATCGAGTCGTAGATGGTTTCTCCGTCGCCCACCTCGAAGTTGAGCGTGTAAGTAGTGTTGCACTGGAAATCGAGGTCAATTAGAAGGACTTTCTTCTTCAGCAGATGGAGGGCGGCACCGAGGTTGATGGCGGTGGTCGTCTTCCCAACGCCTCCTTTGAAGTTCAAGATTGCAATCGTCTTTGCCATTTTTTCTCTTTTTCTTGCTTTATATTTTTATAGTTTTCTTGTTTCCTTGCATTATTGGAAGGTATTTTCCTGCTTTTCTTGCTTTCTTCCTTCCTTGTTTTCTGTGTTTCTTGTTTTCCAGCAACACAGTTTCCTGCCTTTTTGTAAACGCAGTTTTCTTGTTTCCGTGGCAAATTTATTTATATTTTCCTAAATACCAATGATTTTTAGGAAAAAAGTTTCATATCAACCCCGAAAAAATGCTTTCTACCTTCCTCTTTTTCTATTTTTCTCCCATTTTTACCGTATTTCAACGTACCAAAACGTCCCGATTCGTCCGATGAAAACAAGGAAACTATAAAAATAGGAAACTATGCACCAATAAACCTATCTAACAATAAAAGTATATAACATCTTTTACAGAAAGACAATTTTATGGCAACCATGCTTTACAGATAACATGGAAACAAGAAACCATGCCTTATTGGAAACAAGAATCCTATCTTTATAGTTTTCTTGCAAACCAGAAAGCATGGAGGCAGCTATGAAATCAAGGATGAGCCGCAGAAGAGATATCTTCCTACCCGCATCTGAATAGGCACGCCACCTCTTCACACCTTCAGCCTTTCCCCGCTCACTCCTCTCTCCATGGAGGATACGTGTTTTCTGGGGTCTAAGGAGCAAACGAGTGAAGGAGTTTAAAAAAGTGCCCGTTCTTTGTACATATATAAATATAAATTTCGTACCTTTGCAACGCTTTTTTCCGCAACCAAAAACAATACGAAAGATATGAGACAACTTGCTTCTACCTATACGCTTCAAGGCTACGAAGCGCCAGTGCGCAACCGCATCACCATCTCCACCCTTATCGCCCGCATGGGCTGGCCAGCCCTCTCGCTGCGCAAGCCCATCGGCAGGGTGGCCCTCACAGCGAGACGGGCGGCCACCGTGCTGCTCATGATGCTGCTCACGACCATGACGGCGTGGGCAGACTCCCCATGGGGAACTCCGGGCAACGGCACGGCTAACGACCCGTATCAGATCAGTACGGCCCAGCAATGGAAGGACTTCGCCACGATGGTGAACACAGCGAACGGCACCTACGGCGACAAGTGCTACAAGCTGACGGCCGACATCGAAGTCACTGGTACATGGAGCGATGCCATTTTTGTCTTTGTCGGCCAAAGTGCAGGCGAGGCCTTCTGCGGCACCTTCGACGGTGGCGGCCACACGCTGACATTCAACTTCTCGACAAGTAGTTACGGCGGCGCCCCGTTCCGCTACATCAACGGCGCCACCATCAGCAACCTCCGCGTGGCGGGCCAGGTCTCCGTCAGCGGCAATATCTATGCCGCCGGCATAGCGGGCTATGCGATGGGCAGCAGCTCCATCAGCGGCTGCACCGTCGGCAGCACCATCCTTAGCGGTGGCAGCGGCTCGGGCCGGCACGGCGGACTGGTGGGCCGGGTGGAGAGCGGCGCAACGCTCACCATCAGCGGCTGCACCTTCAGCGGCAGCTTCACCGGCTCGGTCACGCTGGCCTGCGGCGGCTTCGTGGGCTACAACATGGGTACGGTCAGCATCACCGACTGCTTTTTCGACCCCTCTACCGTCAGCATCGCGGCAAAATATCTCTATAGCTTCTGCAACGATTGGGGCAGCAGCACGCTGACCCGCGCCTATCGCACCTTCGACAGCTACGAATGGCGTAATCAGGGCACGCGCGTATATACCGAGGCGCCCGCCACGCCGCTGACCAAGCGGACGGCCTTTGGCGATAATACCATCTATGTGGATGGCGATGCCGCCATCACGGGCGTCAACGATGCCTACGCATATACGGGCAGCAGCCTCGACCTGCCGACGGCAGGCGTGAGGTTCGACGGCGCGGCGCTCGCCGCCGCCCACTACGACGTGGTGTTCCGCAACGGCAGCAATGCCGTCGTCAGCAGCCTCGCCGCCGCCGGCACCTACACCGTGACCGTCACGGGCAAGGGCGACTATGCGGGCAGCGTGTCGAAGACCTTCACCGTGAGCGCGGGCAACGGAACGCAGCAGTATCCCTACCTGATAGGCACCCCGGCGGAGTGGGACGCCTTTGCCGCCCAAGTGACCGGCGGCAACAGCTACAGCGGCCAGTACGTCAGGCTGACCGCCGACATCAGCGTCACCACCATGGCGGGCAACGACACGCACAGCTTCAACGGCACGTTCCTCGGCGGCGGCCATACGCTGACGGTCGATATCAGCGGCACTTCTTACATCGCCCCGTTCCCCTCTGTGAACGGCGCCACCATCAGCGACCTGACCGTGGCGGGCAGCGTCACCAGCAACGAAATGTATGCCGCCACCCTCGTAGCGAAGAGCGATGGCAACACCCAGTTCACCAACTGCCACAGCACCGCCACGCTCAACTGCACCAGGAACGGCTTCAGCTACGACGGCGGCTTCGTGGGGAGGAACAATGGCACACTGACCTTCGACCGCTGCTCGTTCAAGGGCAGTCTGCTCGGCGCCCAGACCTATCTCTGTGGCGGATTCGTGGGATGGAATCAGAACGCCACCGCCACCTTCACCGACTGCCTCTTTGCCCCCGCAGCGGTCACCATGGGCACCAACGAAAGCGGCACCTTCGTTCAGACAAGCACCAACAGCACCACCAACTTCACCCGCACCTACTACACCACGGCCTTCGGCGCGGAGCAGGGCACGAAGGTGACCGCCGCGGCGCCCGCCGGCATTTGCAAGATGATTGTCTCGGCAGCCGACGGCGCGACGTACTACGACAAGGTGTGCAGCGTGAGCGGCATCGCCTCCATCTATCCGTTAGAAGCCGAGCCCGTACACCCCGAACCGGTGGTGACGGACGGCAGCACCACGCTGACCAAGGACGTTGACTACGTGCTCCACTGGAACGAGGTGAGCGCGGCGGAGGGCGACTACACGCTGACCGTATCGGGCATCGGCAGCTACACGGGCTCGGCAACCGTGGGCTACACGGTACAGAGCAGCACGGGCACCTTCGGCGGACAGACCTTCGTGAAGGGCACCGATGGCGCCGGCGACTATTTCGTCATCGCCACCGGGCAGGACCTGCGCAACCTCGCTACTGCCGTCAACGCCGGCAACAACGCCAGCGGCAAGCGCTTCGTGCAGACCGCCGACATCGACCTCAGCGGTGACGGAAATTTCACGCCGATAGGTTTGGGCAAAGACGGCGACAGAGACAGATTCTCCGGCACCTACGACGGCGGCCACCATGCCATCAGCGGCCTCACCGTGAACAGATATGGCAAAGCCGGGCTCTTCGTCTTCTTAAGAGATGGCACCATCAGGAATGTGCGCCTCGTTAGCCCCAGCATGACAAGTTCGAGTACCACTGATCACGTCGGTACGATTTCGGCTATTGTGGAAAATGCTTCTTCCACCGTCGAGAACTGTCTGGTCATCAATCCCTCGGTATCCGGGGGCGATGATAATTACCGCGGAGCCATCGTCGGCAGGAAAACAAAAGGAACCTGCAGGAACTGCTATTTCTACGGCGGCAATCAGGACAACGCTTTTGGCGCTGGAAGCGGCACCAACGTTTCCCGCGTCTATAAGGTGACGCTCAGCGAAGGCCTCGACGTAGTGACGGCCTACAGCGGCGACGGTACCGACGACAGCGGCGCGCGCATCAGCAGCGGCGCCCACGCGGGCTACTACGCCCCGCAGGGCGCGACCGTCACCCTCGCCACGGCTGACGGCTACAGCATCGGCTCGGTCAGCTACTACGACGGCAGAGACCACACATTTACAGCCGACGCCAACGGCAACTACTCGTTCACCATGCCCGATACTGACATCACCGTCGTCGCTATTCCCTGGACTGGTACGGGCAGCAGCACCGACCCCTTTATTATCGCCAATCCCAACCATCTCAACCTGCTGGCACAGCACGTGAACGGCGGCGAGACCTACGAGGGCAAGTACTTCAAGCAGACCGCCGACATTACGCTCAGCGGTGACTGGACACCCATCGGCAAGGACGCCGACCACAAGTTCAGCGGCCACTACGACGGCGACGGCCACACCATCAGCGGCCTCAGCGTCACCGTCACTAACGGCCAGTATGCCGGACTCTTCGGCTACATCCAGGGCGGCGCTTACGGCGGCAACGACACCAACATTGCCGAGGTACACGGCGTGGTGCTCCAAAGCCCCACCGTCACCGTCACCGCCAGCAGCAGCGCGCAGTACGCCGGAGCCGTGGTGGGCTATGCTGCCGACTGTAGCCGCGTGTATGACAACACCGTCATCGGCGGCACCGTCAGCTTCACCGGCGCCAGCAACTACAACACCAACAACAGCTACGCCGGCGGTGTCGTGGGCGAATACCGTATCACCAACCTCGCCATGCTCTCGGGCAACAAGGTCAGCGGCACCACCGTCAGCGGCGGCGGCATCTGCGGCGGACTCGCAGGCCAAATAAACTACAATACTTACATGAGCGGCAACGTGGTCGATGCCAATGTGAGCAGTGCCATGTACTACTACAACTATAACGGCATCACACCCATCTACGGCTACCGTCAGGGCATCGTCGTGGGCCACTGCACCTCCTTCAGCGGCTCGCCCACCAGCGTCAACTACTACCACAGCACCAATGGCCTCACCGCATACGGCGACAAACCCAACAACACGAGTTTTGACGTAGTGGCCGACAACAACTGGGTAGCCCGCGTCTATACCGTCACCGGCCCCAGCGGCCTCACCGCCGGCGGCACGGCCACCGCCACCGTGGGCACCGCCAACTACTACGCCGCAGGCGCCACGGCGACCCTCTCGACCGACGTCGGCCTCCTCATCAGCGGCACGCCCACCGTCAGCGGCAGCGGCGCCACCATCGGCTCCGTCAGCGCCGACCGCCGCAGCGTGACCGTCACCCTCGGCACCGCCGACGCCACCGTCACGACCACCTTCACAATCGACCCCACGCACTTCGCTGACAACGGCGACGGCACCTACACCATCATGAGCACCGCGGGCTGGAACATCTTCTGCGACTTGCTGTCCAACAATAGCAAAGGCTACTTCGACGGCAAGACGGTGAAGTTAGGCACCGACATCGGCACGGCTCAGAACCCCGTCACCCGCATGGCGGGCGGCAGCCAGCATGACTTCACCGGCACCTTCGACGGCCAAGGCCATACGTTGACCGTTAGATACGGCACTGCCGACAATCCCATCAACGCACAGTACGTGGCCCCCTTCCTCTACACCACTGACAACAACGGGAGCCAGCCCAAGTTCCGCAACCTCACCATCGACGGCAGCATCTATGAAGCCTACACGGGCAGCGGGGAGCATCATGTCGGCGGACTCATCGCCAAACTCTACGGCACCGTGACCATCGAGCACTGCACCAGCAACGTCAGCATCACCTCGACCGGCGGCGCGGGCGGCTTCGTGGGCAACTGCGAGAGTACCGTCAGCTTCACCGACTGCGTGAGCCATGCCACCATCCGCAGCGCGGGCGGCAGCAACAGCGGCTTCGTGGGCTGGAGCCGTTCCAACAACAATACCATCAGCTTCGAGGGATGCCTCTTCAACGGCAAACTGCTGAAGGTCAATGGCAACGGTAAAGACAACGGCGGCTTCATCGGATGGAAGGGCGATAGCAAGACCGTCACCATCACCAACAGCATCTGCGCCCCCGCTGCCCTTGCCAACGGTGAGACGATGGCCGACGGCAACAGCGCCACCTTCAGCCGTGAGCACGCCAACTATGCCGCCACCATCACCAACAGTTTCTACACCGAGACATTCGGCACGGCGCAGGGCTTGGGCTACAGCTTCGCCTCCGCCCCCGCCAACATCGGCACGGCGGGCACGGCCTACACCACGAGCGGCATCACGCCCTACACGCGGGGCCTGCTTTACAACGGACTGTACTATATGACGCCCGAGGCCATGAGCCTGGCCGACGCTTCGTCGAACAACGTGACCAGCATGGCCAGGTACTTCGCCGACGTGACGCTCACAGGGCGCACACTCTATAAGGACGGCGCATGGAACACGCTGTGCCTGCCCTTTGGCCTCACGGCGGAGCAGATAGCAGCGCACGCGGACTTCGCTGGTGCCACGCTGATGGAGCTGGACACGGACGGCAAGAACGGCTTCGACCCGACGGACGGCACGCTCTGGCTGACGTTCAAGACGGCTACGGCGATTGAGGCGGGAGTGCCGTATATCGTGAAGTGGGATGAGGCAGCGGATTATGACAGCAATGCTTCAGACTATGACTTCACCTCGCCCACGTTCAACGGCGTGACCATCGACGCCACGGCTTCAACCACGGTGAGCGATCACGACGAGGGACTGACGGAGGTACAGATGGTGGGCTGCTACTCGCCCGTGCCGGTAGAGGCCAACGACAAGAGCATCCTGTATCTGGGCAGCGCGAACACCCTGTACTACTCGTCCGCCGACAATAACATCCGCTCCTGCCGCGCCTACTTCTCAGTGCCCTACATCAAGGGGAACCCTGTCGCCAAAGCCCGCTCCTTCCGCTTGGACTTCGGCGACGGCGAGACCACCGCAATTCAGGAGATGTACGATGGGAAGATGTACGATGTACGAGGACAGAGTGATGCGTGGTACACCCTCGACGGTCGCAAACTGGACGGCAAACCCAGCGTGAAGGGCATATACATCCACGGAGGGAAGAAAGTGGTCATTCAATAATTGACAATAATTTGCCCCCAGTAATTGAAGTTTTTTATGACGACTGGCTTATAAATCTTACATTTTTATGTAAATTTGCAGCCGGAATCAAACAAACGATACAAACGGATAGAAGACAATGAAAAAGACAGTCGAAAGAGAGCGGACCCAAGCCTGCTTGAGCTTTGCCGAGCGTAAGCCATTGCGGGCATCGCTCAAAAGAATGTTTGCGAGAGTGACGATGACCCTCGCCCTCATGGTGTTCACCACCGCCACGGCGTGGGCAGACGAGTATCTTACCGACTTCCTCCCTGTCTCGTCGGGCACCGCCACGGGCTATTTCACCTACAGCAACCATTTCTACAAAGTGGAGTGGAAGAATATTAAAAATACAGTCGGTTCCGTGCAATTGTATTGGAAAACAGTGTCTGGGGTCGATGTCGACCAAAAGGTCTTGGAAGCAAAATATGAAAATTTTCTGGTTGACTTGTATGCAACGGCGACACAAGACGACAGATGGCAGCTATCCAGCATAACAAGCCTCACACCAGGGCAGAGCTCTTCGGGCCTTTCATGGAACCCGAATTTTGCACAAGGTGCCTCAAATACTGATAATGTCTTTGTGGAGGTCTGTACCGTCACTTGCATGGAAGTGAACACGCCAACGTGGTACTGGTCGGAGGACTGTTCGACCTGCACGGCCACGTTCACTTGCACAGACGACCCGGACATCTCAACGATGGTCGATGCCACCATAACGACATCAGCTGACCGAAAGACCGCAAGCGTGACCTTCAACGGCACGGACTATTCGGTCTGGATTCCCGACCCTGCGCACTTCTCCGTGAACGACGCGGGCACTGAGTACACCATCCACACCGCCGAGGGCTGGGGCGTGTTCTGCGACCTGCTGGCCGAAAACACCAAAGGCTACTTCGACAACAAGACCGTGAAGCTCGGTGCGGACATCGAGGTCACCCGCATGGCGGGCGGCAGTTATCATGACTTCACCGGCACCTTCGACGGCGACAGCCACATGCTCACCGTCAGCTACGGTTCGGCATCGGAACCCGTCAGCAACGACAAGGCTGCGCCCTTCCGCAACGTGGAGAACGGCTGTTTGATTAAAAACCTGCACGTTGTAGGCCACATCCACACCTCGAAGCAATACGCTGGGGGCCTCGTCGGTACCCAGTATGGCACAGTAAAGATTGAGAACTGCCGCGTCAGCACCGTCATCCACAGCTATACCTCGGGCGAAGGCTACCACGGCGGCATCGTAGGTAACAATGGTTCAGGCAGCCAACTCACCATCGAGGGCTGCGTCTTCGATGGCAAGATACTGGACACCGCTGCCACCACCTGCTGCGGAGGCTTCGTGGGCAATGCCAATGGCAACAACGCTACAGGTCTCTCCATCACCCAATCACTTTACGCCCCAGCTGCTCTCGGCGAGGGTGAGAACGAGGCGACCAAGGACAGCCAAACCTTTGCATACTATAAAAATTTTGGTACAACAGAGAAAAAAAACCGCTACTACACCCGCGCCCTCGGCTCTACGAACAACCAGGGCAAGCCGGCTCTCAGCATCACGGCGGGCGAGGCCATGACCGTGGCCGTCAATGGCACCGCCTATACATACAACGTGAGCGGCATCACCGTCTATAAGGACGGCGAAGAGAATTTTATGAACGGCATGAAATACGGCGACGTGCTCTACGCTGGCGATTCCCAGTATGTGTACCTGACGCTCAGCCGAACCAACGTACCACCTGCGGGCTACCAGTTCGGCGACTACACCGCCAGTGGCGGCACGCTCACACCCGGCAATAGTTACTACACCCTCGCCATGCCCGACCAGAACGTGACCATCAGTACTCTCACCCTCATCGACTGGGAAAAGGAGACCACTGGCGACACCGAGGCCACAGCCTACATGATATACAATAAGGAACAGCTCGACATGCTGGCACAACGCGTGAACGGCGGCACGAGCTACAGCGGCAAGTACTTCAAGCTGGGTGCCGACATCACTTACAACTACAGCGGTCTCGGTGAAACGGAGAGCAACTACACGCGCATCGGCACCAGCAACTACTCCTTCAGTGGCAACTTCGACGGACAGAACCACGTCATTAGCGGCATCCGCATAAATGGGGACGGTGACTATCGCGGCCTTTTCGGCGGTATCAATGGTGCCGAGGTGAAGAACGTCATCCTTGCCGATGCCGTTATCAAAGGCAGATGGTACCTCGGTGGCATCGTTGGCGATATCTATGGTGGCGGCAAAGTCACTAACTGCCACGTCCTCAGCGATGTCACCATCGAAGGCGATCAAGGAGTCAGTGGCATCGCCAGCCAAAAAGAAGGAACAGTCAGCGACTGCCTCTACCTCGGCACCATCCTCGAAGGCAATAAATTCATCGGTGCCATCGCCGGCTGGAACAAAAGCACCGTCAAGAACTGCTACTACACCGACACCGCCATTAGCGGCAAGGACAACAACGGCAACGCTCTCGACAACGCTGCCAGTGCCATAGGCTGCAACGATGGCAGCACCGATACCGCCACTGGCCTCGCTCCGCAGGACACGAAGGACAACAGCGGCTTCCTCACCCTGATGGCCCAGCTCAATGCCGCCCTCACCGCCGAGGAGCGCACCACGCCCCTGAGCACCGCTGTGGACCTGACCCTCAACGGCCGCACGCTCTACAAGGACGGCGCATGGAACACGCTGTGCCTGCCGTTCGATGTGACGATTGAGGGCAGTGTGCTCGATGGCGAGGGCGTGCAGGCCATGACGCTCAACACCAAGACGAGCGGACTGAGCAGCAAAGGCATCCTGACGCTGAACTTCGTCAGTGCGGCTACCATCCCTGCTGGCACACCGTTCATCATCAAGTGGGACAAGAGCTCCACGAACATCGTGAACCCCATGTTCCACGGCGTGACCGTCAGCGACGCCACCACCAACGACGCCACCACCGATGATGGCAGCCTCACCTTCATCGGCACCTATGACCACACCGACATCTACTCTGCCGACAAGGTGAACCTCTACCTCGGAGCCGGCAACACGCTCTACTATCCATCGCAGGAAGGCTTCAAGGTCAACGCCTTCCGCGCCTACTTCCATCTGAACGATGCCAGCGAAGCCAACGTCCGCTCCATCGTGCTGAACTTCGATGGCGAGGCCACCAGCATCACTCCTCTGCACGCGGCAGTCGATGCTCCTTCCTCTGCCGTCTATTACACCCTCGACGGGCGCCGTCTCAGCGGCAAGCCCAGCGCAAGGGGCATGTACATCCAGGGAGGCAAGAAACTCTTCATTCCTTGACACGCCCCCTCTCCGCTCTCCATGGAGGAAAGGAGTAAGTAAATGTTGTATCTTTGCAAACCCAAAGAGAGGACTGACGTATGAGCATATCGACAGCAGAATCGTGCACGGGCGGACGCATTGCCGCCGCCATCACCGCCAGGAGCGGCGCGAGCAAGTATTATGAGGGTGGGGTGGTGGCCTACCAGAATGCGGTGAAGGAGCAGATGCTCGGAGTGCCGCATGAGATGATTGAGCGTTATGGAGTGGTGTCGCGCGAGGTGGCGGAGCAGATGGTGCGGGGAGCCTGTGCCTTGTTCCACACCGACTATGCGCTGGCTTCGACGGGCTATGCCGAAGCGTGGGAGGGGCATGAGGTGGAGATTTGGGTGGCGTGGGGTTGTGCCGACGATGTCCATTCGCTCTGCCTCCGCGAGGACTTCGGACGTGTGAAGAACGTGGAGATAGCCACGGAGTGTGTCATGGACGAGTTCGAGAAGTATGTGCAGCAGCGGCACAATGTACATTCGGTGAGCGAGGTGCTGATGGCATAGTGTGGGCTTGTGCGGGTGGGGTGCTACCCGAGGAAGTCACGCACTTGCGAAAGCATGGCGAGGGCTTTTTGGCGACCGTGGTCGTAGATGGCACGGAGCTTGGGTTCGTCCAGTTCGATGCGGCCGATGTCGAGGGGATGGTCGGGGCGAACCAGCAGGGTGTTCCCCTTCTGTGCCTCGGTTTCGAGGTACTGAAGCTGTGCGTTGTACATCTCGTGCCGCCGCTTCATGCACTCCGCCACCTTGGGGTGGTGGGGGTGGAAGAGTCGGCAGAGTGGGGGAGTGAGGCGCGAAGGGGCTTTCTGGTAGCCTTCGGGACGGGTCAGGACGACGAGGTTGCGCCCGAAGCCGATGCTTTGGAAGTGGCGCAGGGGGATGCAGTCCACCATGCCTCCGTCGAGCAACTGCCGACCGTCGATGCGGACGGGTCGGGAGACGATGGGCATGGATCCTGTGGCGCGAAACCACTCCAGTTCGTGGTCGTCGATGCGCTCCACGCGGTGGTAAACCGCCTGTCCCGTCTCCACGTCGGTGCAGACAAGGTGGAACTCTGTGGGGTCGGTCTCGAAGGTGGGGATGTCCACCACATCCAGCTCCATCGGCATGGTGTGGAAAGCGAACTTGGGTGCTACGTAGTTGCCCGTGGTGAGCATCGACCGCCAGCCCATGTAGCGAGGGTCGTCCTTGAAACGGATGTTGTAGCGCAGTCCTCGCCCTGGTTGGCGCGATTTGAAGTTGCAGCCAAACAAGGCTCCTGCCGACACCCCGATGATGCCGTCCACCCTGATGCCTTTTTCCAGCATCACATCGAAAAATCCTTCAGAGAAGAGCGAGCGCATCCCGCCACCCTCCAACACCAGTCCTGTTTTCATGTCTGTGTCTTCTTTCGTTTTTGGCGGCAAAGTTAGCGTTTTTCGGTCATTCGGCGATAACTTCCGCCTCTTTTTTCTACTAACAGGGGTCGTTTCCCGTGAAATGCGGCTCACCTTCGCAGATTTGGCGGGTCATGGCGTTGAGGGTGAGGCATTTGTTGCGAGTAATGAGGAGATGCTCGTTGTGGTGTCCCCAGGGGGCGAGGATGAGCAGTTGGCCTCGTGAACAGGCCTCGAAGAACTCCCCATTGGGTTTGGTGTAGGGGGTGAGGCCGTTCTCTTCGAGGTAGATGAGGGGGCATTGGGCGTTGAGCAGGGCACGCATCACGGCTTTCTCGCCTTTCGAGATGGCGGGCGACACATGGACTGCTCCGAGTTGTGCGGCGGCAAGGGCTTGGTCGATGCGCTCCTGGATTTGCCCTTCGGTCAGGCTTCGCGAACACTGCACTTGCCGTCGGTCGGGATAGGTGAGGAGGAAGCGGTTGCCAAGGGCAGAGTAGGTCTGGTGGCCGATGGTGAGTCCGAAGCGGACACGGAAGAGGTCGGGGTGCTGGCGTTTCATCAGGAGGCGGCGCGGGTTGTCGTCGAGATAATTGAGCCAGGTGTCGAGTTGTCCTGCGCGGATGAGGAGGCGGTCGTTGTAGCCAGGGGAGAAGAGGAGGCCGTGGGAGCGGTCGTAGGTGGAGCGAGGGGGGCGAGCCTGTTGTGTCTGTTGCGGCACTGCCTGTTGTGTCTGTTGCGGCACTGCCGCAACATACTGAACTGGCTGGTGCAGCAGCAGCTCGCGGTAGGCCTTGTTGCAGCCGGCCTTGAAGCCGGCGATGGCTTGACCCAGGGGTTTGTCCATCTTCTCCGTCACAAAGAGGATGCCGTGCAGGTGGTCGGGCATCATCTGGAGCGCTAAGACCTTCATCTTGGGGTAGTGTCGGGGAATGGCGAACCAGTTTTGGCGCACTGCCTCTCCCAGTTCGCTCAGCTCGATGTGGGCGCTGTTGGCTGAGCCTTTCGGGGCTTGCGGGTCGCCTTTCACTTGGCCGAAAAGGGGTCGCCGCCCTTCGGTGGTAAGGGTGAGCATATAGATTTGGCGGTCGGTGTAGTCGTGGTCGAGACATCGGCGGAGCATGGACGGCTTTTTCGCTCCGGCAAAGGCTTTTTGTTTTTCGTAGGTCTCTTTTTTCATGGGGTGTAGGTGGTGTTTTTTGGGGGTGCGTTTTGTTTGTTGCGGCATGCCGCAGGTGTTTTGTTGTTTGTTGCGGCATTGCCGCAAACATACTTTCTGGCGGCAAAGATAGCGAAAAAAATGGGGCTGGGAAGAATGGGGTGATTCTTTTTTGTCCTTTTTGTCCTTTTTCGGTGAACGCTTCCGAGTTTCGGGTGTATGCTGTAGCGAAAAGGCTTAAAACAAGTAAAAACAAAACTTAAAACAAGGAACGAAACATGGAAAGAAGCATGAAGAAGAAAGTAGTGGGAGCTGCCATGGTTGTGGCAGGGCTGCTGTGCTCGTGTGGCCAGGCTCAGCAAGAAAGCCAGAAAGAAACGGAAGGATTGGAATATGAAAGATGGAATGTCTTGCACGATTCCATCACCGACTTGAAGCATGTCCAGAAGTGGGAAGACTATGTGAAAAAGCATCCCGACAACGAGATGGCGTGGCGGAACCTGTATGGGGCAAAGCAACTCTTCTCCCATTATACAAAGAATTACATTTCTATGTGGACCGAGGAAGGGAAGACATTCATGGAGCGCATCCAGAAAGCCATCCCCGACACCTATACTTATTATCTGTTGGCGATGGAGACCAGCAACGAGTGGTCGAAGCGTCGGGAATATGGCAACGAGGCCCTCAAGCGATTGCCCGAAAAGATGCTGCAAGAAGATTACGACATTTGGTGCACGTTCTTGTACAAAAAAGGAGGCAAACGTCTGAAGGACATGCTGACCCGCTACTACGAGAGCGGCTTGATGCCGCCCGAGATACTCTACTACCACTACAACGAGATGCAGGGCATGGAAGAGGGAGGCATCTATCTCGCCTCATTGGAGGCAGACCTTATCCCCAAGAAGATGATTCAGGAGGTGTTCGGACTGCACCGCGACAAGATTCTGCTCAACCGAAACGGTGATTGGGGCATCATCTGGAAGCAATGCCAAATCCCTGCACCTGATGCTAATTGGGCAGAGACCGCATTGAGAGACAGCACTTACGATTATTTCGAGACCCAAACCTTCAGAATGATGGATTGGATAGCGGAACACAGCCAGCACCCGGTCTATTATTCTGCTAACCAACTGAACGAATATCGAAAGAAGAAAGTGCCTCGTGAACTGCTGCAGAATCTCTACAACGAAGGGTTGCTGATGCGCTACTCACCGAAGCCATACGACAACATGTCGGTGACTTGCCGCAATGTGGAGGAGCGCTATGTGCTCGACTACCTGTACCTTCACTTCGCTCCGATCCCGAAGGCCAATGGGGATTATTTTTCGGAAGTGACAGATTATGCCCGAAACACCATCGTCTTGTTGCAAGGTATTTTGCCTTACTACCAGAAGCACAATCCTCAACGTTGCCATTGGTTGAGCGGTTTGCTGCTCCAGACGATAGAACGCTGGAAGGATGACGACGAAAAGGAGTATTGGGAAACATGTGAATCGGAAATCCGCCCCTTTTATGAGGCGACAGCATTCGAAGCACCATGAGCATCTTTCTTTTCAAATCGAACCGTCAGCTGTCCGACGAGCAGCTGATGCTGCGTGCGAGCCGAGGCAGCGAGTCGGCCTTCGAAGAGCTGTACCGTCGCTACGCCCGCCGCTTGCAGGGCTTCTTCTTCCGGCAACTGGGTGGCGACGAATTGACGTCAGCCGACTTCACCCACGATGTGTTCCTGCGGGTTTACGAGGCACGCGACCGCTATGCCGAGGGCAGCAATGTCGCCACGTGGTTTTTCTCCATCGCCTACAACCTCTGCAAGAATCTCTACCGTCACAACGACCATGTGACCGCCTACCTCGCCACCCTCGACGACGAACCGCTCTCCGAGGCCGACGTGGAGGTGCGGATAGACCAAGAACGTCTGCACGAGGCTCTTCATGCCGTGCTCCAGTCGCTGCCGCCGCCGCTCCACCTGATTTTCTCTCTCCGCTACGAAGAAGAACTGACCGTTCCGCAAATTGCCCAAATCGAGCATCTGCCCGAAGGGACGGTGAAATCGAGACTTCATAAAACCATGACCATCATCCGTAAAAACTTACAGCAATATGACAACCCCTAAGACACCCTCCCAGCCGCTCACTGATGACGACCTCATCCGTGCCGCCCGTCAGCTCCGCGACGATGAAAACATCCGTCTGCACGTCCGTCCGTGGCAACGCAAGACCCGCAACGCTTGGTGGGTCGCCCTCCCTGCCGCCTGTCTTGTCGGCTTCGCCATCGGCTTCTGGCTGCGGCCATCCGCTCCGACCGCCGACCCTCAGCAGGTCGTGGCGCAGACGGTGGTGAAGCACGACACGGTCTATGTGCGTGAAGTGGTGCGCGACACCATCTACCAGACCACCGACCCCCATCACCCTGTGCGCCCACTTCCTATAACCGCCTCCACCCGTTCCGACAGGCCTAAGCACGTCGGTGTCTCCGTGCTCGAAGACGGCATCCGCTACGACCTGCTTGCCTCGGTGTCGCAGCGAAGATAAGTGTGTGTCTATCCTTGTAGCGACTGACGATAGCGGCGCACAAAGTAGAAGCAGAGGCCGAGGGCGACGAGCACGGCGGCGATGGCCCACAGCATGGTGGACGAAGAGCCGCTGCCTGTGCCGAAGTCACCGAATTGCTGGATGCCCGCCTGCAAAGTGTCTATCACGTTGTCGGGCGTGGACAGCGAGTCCGTTGCCGTCACCGTGTCCACGTTCACCGTATCGGTCGAGGGCAGGTCGATGAGTGTGTCAGGGTCGTCAAAGTTGAGGATTCGTCGGGGACGACGATACTCTTCACCAGGAAGAGCGATGTCTAAAAGTTGCATCATGAATACAGTATTTGAGGTTAAAAACAATAGTGTCTAAACGAGTGCGGCCAGCAGCAGCACGAGGCAACCTGTAAGGAAGCTGATGGCATTGCACAGGAGGCTGTAGATGATGGCGGTGTCGATGCGTCGCAGCAGGAGGTAGTAGCACACCGCCTCGACCACGACCACCACCACTTCGCCCACTCCGATGCTCGTCCACCCTCCGTCGATGCAGTTTAGGTAGAGATTGAGCAGGGGATTGGTGAGCACGTTGATGGCCACCGATGCCAGCAGCACCTTCGGTCGATGTTCCTTCAGTAGGCACAGCACCCCCAGCTCGATCAAGATGGTGGGTACCAGTGCTGTCAGCAGTCTCAGTATCATCTTGTTCCTCCTTCTAAATGGTGGCCAGCAGGTAGCCAGGCATGAGTGCCGCAGCCAGCAGTCCGAAGGCCAGACCTTCATACCCCTTCAGGGTGGCATTCGCCCAAAAGAGGGTCACGGGCATGGTGCAGTTGATGGCAAACAACCCCGTCAGCACGGTGGCCATGCCTGTCCCTTTGCTCATCAGTGCCACCAGCGCAATGGCCAACACGGTCAGCAGCGTTTTCACGGTGCCCCAACGTCGAGCCATCCATCCGCCCGCCATCTTTCCCAGCATCGATGTCAGCCCTATTGCCAGTACCACGGGGTGCGTCCTCACGAGGTCGGCGGCGAGGCTTTCCCCCATCCACGAACGAAACCCCACGAAGGCCATTAGCGCAAGCAGAATGGCAACCATCCATACGCCTTTCCTGCCAAAGGAAGAGGGTGGGGTGGGGGAATTTCTTTCTTCGGAGGCGGTTGGGAGGACATCGAAGTGCAGGTAAGTAACAGATAACACGCAGATAGTCAGTAGGAAGACGTAAAGCAATACCCATGAGCAGAAAACCGCGCTGAAGGCCAGTCCGAAAGCTCCTGTCGAGACAAACACGCCCAAGGCTCTGAGGTCGTTGCCCGATGTCAAGGCGGTCTGCTTGCCGCCCCACACGTGGAAGAGTGAGTTGCCCATGCCCAGCAGGGTGGCCACCGTCAGCGTCGCTGCCTCGGTGGGCAGGATGCCTTCCACTGTGAAGGCGGCGGTCAGCACAGCCAGTGCCAGCAGCACCACCGCCGCCAGCAGCATCCAATGGCGCTGCCTCATGCGGTCGATGCAGAAGCCCGTGAGTGGCTGGGTGGCGAACGCCAGCAGGTTGTAGGTCAGGAAAATGTGAAGCAGACGCTCCGTGCCGAAACACCCTGTGAGCAGATAGAGGCAACAGAGACACAGCCCATCCACAAGGAAGTGGAGGGCAGTGGTCGTTGCGAGGCCGAATAAATGGTATGTCTGGCAAGGTGTTGTCATGGCTGATTTTTATCGGTGGCAAAGTTAGCGTTTTTTTAGTAAAGAAAGCGAAAAGGAGGAGCTTTTTGGGTGTGAGTGATACTTTTTTATCCTTTCCGCGTGGTTTTCCCCACAAATCATGGTTAAGTATTGCTAATTATTAGCAAATAATGTGTACCTTTGTGGCACGAAGCAAACACGAAGACCATGAGGCAAAAACTTCTGATACTGACCTTGGGGTGGTTGTTGGGCTGGGCAGGTGCCTTGGCTCAACGGCAGACCCTCGACTTGTCGGGCGTGTGGCAGTCGTCGTTGGGCGAATGTCGCTTGCCGGGCACAACCGACGAAAACCATTTGGGCACGGGGGAACACCCCACGAATGTGACGGCGCAGCTGACACGGCTGTGGCCGTATGTGGGTGTGGTGACCTACGAGCGTGAGGTGGACATCCCGAAGGAGATGGCGGGGATGCTCTTGAAGCTGGAGCTGGAACGCACGAAGCCGAGCACCCTGTGGGTGGATGGCGACAGCGTGGGCAGTATCCGCCAGCTGTATGCGCCTCATGTGTATGCGCTGCCACGCTTGTCGGCAGGTCGGCACAAGGTGAAGATTCGGGTGGACAACCGCAACGAGGCCGTTCCCAACGGTGTGCAGGGTTCCCATGCTTGGACGGATGCCACCCAGACGAACTGGAACGGCATCTTGGGGCGCATGGAGCTGGTGGCTGTGCCACAGGTCTATATCAGCGACCTCCAGCTCTACCCTGACGTGGAGATGAACGAACTGGGGGTGCGGGTCACGGCCATCGCTCCCAAAAGGTGTAAGTGCTCCCTGCATCTGGTTCGAAGTGCATACGGCGACGAGATAGGGGTGCAAACCGCTTTCACCCAACGGCTCTCCCTCGAACCAGGTGAGAACACGGTGGAGATGCGCCTCGACATGGGCGAGAACCCTCACCTCTGGAGTGAGTTCCACCCCGACCTCTACACCCTTTCGGCGGTGCTGAAGACCAAGACCACAACCGACAGCGTGGCCAGCACTTTCGGCATGAGACGCTTCGCCACCGAGGGCACCCAGTTCACTATCAACGGCAACAAGACCTTCCTGCGTGGCACCCACGACGGTTGCGTCTTCCCCCTCACCGCCTACTGCCCCACCGACGTGGACTCGTGGCGTCGGCTCTTCATCATCGCCAAGCAGTACGGCATCAACCACTACCGTTTCCACTCCTACACCCCCACCGAGGCGGCTTTCACCGCTGCCGACGAGCTGGGCGTGTACCTCCACACCGAACTTCCCATGTGGGGCACCATCGACTCGACCACCACGGAGCTGAACGACTTCCTGCGCCACGAAGCCTTCACCACGCTCGACTTCCTTGGCAACCACCCCTCCTTCATGGGCTTGGGCTTGGGCAACGAGCTGTGGGGCGACAACAACATGATGGCGCGTTGGCTCGACGAGTTCCGCGAGGCTGATCCGCGCCACCTCTACAGCCAAGGCAGCAACAACGACTTGGGATGGCGGGGACCGAAAAGAAAGACCCCCTCCTCACTCCCCCTGAAGGGGGAGAGTAGTTACTCTGCTAACGAGCAAGGTATAAACTCCTCCCCTATAGGGGAGGCGGGGGAGGGGTCTGCCGAGGACTTCTACATCACCTGCCGCGTGGGGGGTGGCGATGGCTTCTCCACTCATGCCCGCACCTCGTTCTCCTTTGCCGATGCCGACCACGGGGGCATCCTCAACTGGAACCGCCCCACCACCCGCGCTGACTTCAGCGGGGTGGTGCCGCTGTGTCCAGTGCCCATCGTGAGCCACGAGACCTGCCAGTTCCAGATTTATCCCGACTATAAGGAGCTGCCCAAATATACGGGTGTGCTTCATCCCTATAACCTCGAAATCTTCCGCGACCGACTGAAGGAGAACGGCCTTACGCCGCAGATTGATGCCTTCCATTGGGCTACGGGCACCTGGGCGGTCGATTGCTACAAGGCCGACATGGAGTATTGTCTCCGCACTCCGGGCTTCGGCGGCTATCAGCTTTTGGACATCAAGGACTACCCCGGGCAGGGCAGTGCGCTCTGCGGCATCCTCGATGCCTTCATGGACAGTAAGGGACTGGTCACGCCCGATGACTTCCGAGGATGGAATGCGCCTGTGGTGCCGCTGGCCGAGATGGACACCTACTGCTGGAACACCCTCGACACGCTCCGCATCGATTTGGCCATCAGCAACTACACCGAAGACGACTACCACCGTCCGTTGCAGTGGCGGCTTTTCAGTGTCGATAGCGAAGGCAATGCCACCGACCTCTTCCGTCGGGAAGGCGAGGTGGACTACGTGGACGTGTGGCAAGGCGACGTGACGAAGGTAGGGGAAATCATCCTTCCGCTCCGCGACATCGCCGAATCGACCCAACTGCGGCTGGAGCTACAGACGGGCGACTATAAGAACTACTATAAGCTTTGGGCCTACACAGACCCCTCCCCCGCCTCCCCAAGGGGAGGAGCAGTATCTTCTTCTAATGGAAATCAAGCGAACCGAGTATCCACTCCTCCCCTTGGGGAGGTGAGGGAGGGGTCTGGGCTGGATGCGTCTGTCTTGAAGGCTCTGAGCCAGGGTAAGACCGTCCTCCTCACCCCCCGCCACAGCAGCATCGAGCGGCAGAGTGTAGGCGGTCTCTTCACGCCCGACTACTGGAACTACGCCATGTTCAAGACCATCAGCGAGAACAACAACAAGCCCGTGTCGCCCGGCACGCTCGGCATGTTGATGAATCCTGCCCATCCTCTCTTCAAACACTTCCCCACCGAGGGACGGAGCGACTGGCAGTGGTGGAGCATCGCCCTCCACTCGCGTCCCCTCATCCTCAACGCCCTGCCCCAGGACTACCGACCGCTCATACAGGTGGTCGATAATGTGGAGAGGAACCACAAGTTAGGCATCCTGATGGAGTTTCGTGTGGGCAAGGGCAAGCTCCTCCTCTCGACCACCGACTTCGAGTCCATCGAGCCGTGGGTGGAGGGCAAGGCTTACATCGATGCCGTGCGACGCTATGCCGCCAGCCCCGACTTCCAGCCCACCACGGAGCTGACCCTCGACCAGTTGCGCCAACTGCTCTACTCAGAGACCAAGGTGCGCGACATCCAAGGCGTGAAGAACATTACAGACTATAAAGAAGAATAAGACTCTATGAACAGCGTCATCACCGAAATAACGCCCTTGTCGGAGAAAGACTGCTTCTACCTTGTCGATAGGCAGAAGGACAGCTTCACCTATCCGCTGCACAAGCACGACGAGATGGAGCTAAACTTTATCGAGAACTGCAAGGGAGCACGACGCATCGTAGGCGACTCCATCGAGACGTTGCAGAACTACGACCTGGTGCTTCTCGGCGGCGGGTTGGAACACGCTTGGGAGCAGCATGAGTGCCGCATGGAGGGGGTACATGAGATTACGGTGCAGTTCTCCGTGGACCTCTTCGGACGTACCCTCTTGGAGAAGAACCAGATGAGCAGTCTGCGGAAACTCTTCCAGAACGCCCAGAACGGTATCGCTTTCAACCTTTCCGCCATCATGCGCCTCTACGACCGCATCCACGAGATTACTCGCACCCAACCGGGCTTCTATCGGGTGCTGAAACTCTTCGAGATACTCTACGAGCTATCGCTGCAAGACAGCTACCACCTGCTCACCAGTTCCGCCTTCGCCCATGTGGAGAACGTGACCGAGAGCCGACGTGTGAAGAAGGTGGAAGCCTTCATCGATAGCCACTACCGCGACGAAGTACGCCTCCAGACACTCGCCGACCTCGCCAGCATGACGCCCACCGCCTTCAGCCGCTTCTTCAAGTTGCGCACGGGCAAGAGCATCAGCGACTACATCATCGATGTGCGTCTGGGTCATGCCGCACGGATGTTGGCCGACAGCACCCACTCCATCGTGGAAATCTGCTACGACTGCGGCTTCAACAACGTGAGCAACTTCAACCGCATCTTCAAGAAGAAGAAGGGATGCACCCCCAGCGCATTCCGCGAGAACTACCGAAAAACTAAAATCCTTGTATAGCATGAAGAAAATCTTCCTTTTCCTCCTCGCGCTGACAGCCATGACCGCTGCCCATGCGCTCGAAATGCCGGAGATATTCGGCGACAACATGATGTTACAACAAAAGACCCAAGCGAAGATTTGGGGATGGGCCAAGGCTGGCAGCAAGGTGGAAGTGTCCGCCAGCTGGACCAAGGACAAGCAGACTGCCACAGCTGGTGACGACGGCAAGTGGATGGTGCAGCTTCTCACGCCAGCCGCCAGCTACGACCCTCAGACCGTCACCGTGAAGGCCGACGGTGCCACCCTCAACATCGACAATGTGCTGATTGGCGAGGTGTGGTTCTGCTCGGGGCAGTCGAACATGGAGATGCCCTTGGGAGGTTTCTGGAACTGTCCCGTGGAGGGTGCCAACGAGGCCATCGCCATGTCGGGCAAGTATAAGCGAGCCATCCGTGTGGCGACCATCCCGAAGGTAGCAGCACAGACCCCCCAGGAGAAAGTGAGCGGCAAGTGGCAGGAGTGTGTGCCCGAGAACGCGCCAGGCTTCTCGGCTTGCGGCTACTTCTTCGCCCGCACCCTGACCGACATCCTCGATGTACCAGTGGGCATCATCAACTGTTCGTGGGGCGGCAGCTGCGTGGAAGGCTGGTTGCCCAGAGACATCCTAATCACCTATCCCGACGGGCTGACTCCGACGGGCGATGCCGACTACCTCCAGAAGATGGTCATGTACAACGGTATGCTTCATCCCCTGGCAGGCTACACCGTGAAGGGCTTCCTCTGGAACCAGGGCGAAAGCAACATGGGACGCGAGGCAGAATACATCGACCGCTTCACGACGATGGTGAACTTGTGGCGCAAACTGTGGAACCAACCACTCGACAAGCTCCCCTTCTATACCGTGGAGCTGCCCCCTTACTGGTATGACGACGCTGAAGGCGACTGGGGAGCCAAGTTCCGCGCGGCACAGCACTTCATCACACGTATGGTGGAGAACTGCGGCTGTGTCTGCACCAACGACCTCATCTACGACTACGAGTCCAAGCAGATTCACGGTACGAAGAAGCTGGAGATAGGGCAGCGGTTGGCGTATATGGCAGCCGTGCGCGACTACGGCATCAAGGGCATCGTGGCGGATGCACCCGAGTTTGAACACATGCGTCCCATGAAGGCAACGCAAGAGGATCAGGCGGTCATCGCTGGCTCGGTGGTGAAGGAGAACCCCAATGCCCAGGGCATGGTGATGTGCCTCTACTTCACCAACTGCGAGGACGGCTTCGACCGTATGGACGGCATCGAGGGTTTCGAGGCAGCAGGTGACGACGGTGTGTGGCATCCTGCCATCGTGTGGGCGGCTTCCGAGTGGCGCACTCAGCCACAGGGCTGTTTCCTCAAGCTCGTCTGCCCCGAAGTGCCCGACGTGGTCAGCGTGCGCTATAACTTCAAGAACTTCGCACCCGGCAAGCTCCACGGTATGCGCGGACTGCCCGTGGTGCCCTTTACGGCAAAGAGACGATGAAACACTATATATATATAATATGTGTACTGGCGGCACTGGGCTTCGTGGGTTGCCAGTCGTCCAAGGAAGGCGGTGACGGCTTCGTGACCGTGAAGGACGGAAAGTTCTACATCGGTGAGAAAGAGTACCGCTATGTGGGCACGAATTTCTGGTACGGTGCCATCCTTGCCAGCGAGGGTAGGGGAGGCAACCGTGAACGCCTCTTGCAGGAGTTGGACGACATGCAGGCGGTGGGCATCGACAATGTGCGTGTGCTGGTTGGCGGCGATGGTCGCGAGGGCATCCCCAGCCACATCGCCCCGAAGTTGCAGACGGAGCCAGGTGTCTATAACGACACCATCCTCCGAGGCCTCGACTACCTGATGGCAGAGTTGGAGAAGCGCGACATGAAGGCGGTGCTCTATTTCAACAACGCCTGGGAGTGGAGCGGCGGCTATGGAGCCTACCTCGATTGGGTGGGCTTTACGGGCGACGTGCAGAGCAGCGACGGAAGTGGCGAGATGAAGCACTTCGACCAGACCCCCGTTCCGACGCTGGAGGGTTGGTGGGAATATATGCAGTATGTGGGCAACTTCGTCCTCAACGACTCTGCCAAGGCACTGGCGGCGCAGCATGTGCGCAACATCGTCACCCGTGTGAACACCGTAACGGGCAAGCCCTACACCGAGACTCCTGCTCTGATGGCATGGGAGATTGCCAACGAACCACGTTGCTTTGTGAACGACTCGCTCCACAAGGCGAAGTTCGTGGAGTGGATTGACGAGCAGTCTTCCCTCATCAAGCAGTTGGACCCCAACCACCTCGTGACCACAGGCAGCGAGGGCAAGCACGGATGCGAGGAAGACATGAAGCTCTTCGAAGCCATCCACACCCTGCCCAACATCGACTACGCCTGCATCCACATCTGGCCCTACAACTGGGGTTGGCTGGGGCAGTACAATCAGAACTACGACGCCGACAAGACGGTGGCGGGCGACGACCCCATCGTGACAAAGGTGGATGCTGCTTGCGACAGCACTGCCGCCTACATCGACGAGGCATACGAGCTGATGCACCGTGCCGGTCGGCCGATGGTGCTGGAGGAGTTTGGCTATCCGCGCGATGGCTTCGTCTTCACACCAGGTTCGCCAACGAATGGTCGCGACTTCTACTATCGCTATGTCTTCGCTATCATCCGCGACTCGGGCAAGATTGCCGGCTGCAACTTCTGGGGCTGGGGTGGACGTGCCAACGTCACCCACACCATCTGGCAACCCTACGACGACTACGTGTGCGACCCTGCCCAAGAGGAACAGGGACTGAACTCCGTCTTCGCCGCCGACTCGTCCACGATGGAGATTATCCAGTCGATGACACAACAAATCAAGAACCCCAATCCGCAGCGTTAGCGGATGGATTTTGATGCCCTCGAAAAACAGCCTCAAAATCGCACCCGTCGGGTGCGGCACGTCGTACCCGTCGGGTACGGCACATCGAACCCGACGGGTGCGGTTGAGGGGCATCGTGTAGGGGCTGGCTTTTACAAACCTAATAAAACAGAAGAAGAGATGAAAAGACTATTGCGAATTTTACTTTTGCTGGGGATTCTGTCCTTCCCCTTCAGGGGGACGGGAGGGGGTCTTCAGGCGCAGATTATCGGCACGAACATCACCGTGACCGTCACGCCCGACCACAAGGACTGGGTCTATAAGACGGGGGAGACGATTACCTTCACGGTCGATGTGCGCAAGTCGGGCACCCTGCTCGACGATGCAGCCATCACCTACGAGATGGGGCCGGAGCTGTACCCCGAAGTGAAGAAGGACATGGTGCTGAAGGAGGGCACGACGGTCATCAAGGGTAAGATGACGAAGCCTGGCTTCTACAAACTGAAGGTCACGGCGCACGTGGCTGGCAAGGACTACGAGGGATGGTGCAGTGCCGCCGTCTCGCCCGAACAGATTCAGCCCACGGCACAATGTCCAAAGGATTTCGATGCATTTTGGGCGAAGGCCATCGAGGAAGCGCGTTGGACGGCACTGGAACCCCACATTGAGTTCCTGCCAGAACGGAGCACCCCCGACGTGAACACCTACCACGTCTCCTTCCAGAACGACCGTTGGGGTCGTCGGGTCTATGCCATCCTCAATGTGCCCACCAAGCCCGGCAAGTATCCCGCTTTGCTGCGTGTGCCTGGTGCCGGCGTGCGTCCCTACACGGGCGACGAGTGGTTCTGCAAGCAGGGCTGCATTGTCCTCGAAATCGGCATCCACGGCATCCCCGTCACCAATCCCCAGGCCTACTACGACAACCTCTATTCGGCTGCCCTCGCTGGCTACTGGCATCACGGGCTGCACGACCGCAACGAGAATTACTACAAGCACGTCATCACGGGCTGCATTAGGGCGATTGACTTTATAGAGACACTCCAGACCCCCTCCTCACTCCCCCTAGAGGGGGAGGGTGGTATCTCTGCTAATGGGAGACGAACGAGCCAAGTATCTACTCCTCCCCTTGGGGAGGCAGGGGAGGGGTCTGTGGGGGCTTGGGATGGTCGTAATTTGGCTGTCACAGGCTCCTCTCAGGGTGGATTCCTTTCCCTCGCCACGACAGCCCTCGACAAGCGCGTGTCGTGCTACGGAGCGGTTCATGCCGCCCTGTGCGACCACGAAGCTTCGCTCAAGCGGCAGGCTTGCGGATGGCCCCACTACTTCTACGACGAGGGTCAGCAGCAGCCCATCGCCCATCCCGACCCGAACGTGGTGGAGCAGACTCGCTACTACGACGGTGTGAACTTCGCCCGTCGCATCACCGTCCCTGGCTACTTCTCCTTTGGCTACAACGACAATGTCGTGCCCCCCACCACCGCCTACGGCACCTACAACGTGGCGGGTGGCGACAAGACCCTCTCCCCCTATCCCAAAACTGCCCACTTCTGGTACCAGGAACAATGGGATGAGTGGAATGCCTACCTTCTGCAACATCTGAAGACCCCCTCCTCACTCCCCCAAGGGGGAGAGTAGATACTCTGTCTGTTGGTGTGGAATGAACGAAAAGAGACAGGAAGATGTGGGATTATAGGACAGCTGCCCCAGACAGATACGAGTTGTTGAAGGCTTTCATGTCCTCCGTTTCACGAACGAGGAGGTCTTGTACGAGATAGATGAAGTATTAGAGACTATCAATAAAAATATAAAACTATAAAAAATTAAAACATGATGGAGAAAACATTCTACTCCTCCCCTGTAGGGGAGGTGAGGGAGGGGTCTTTTGGACACTTCGACGACGCTGCTCGCGAGTACGTCATCACCCATCCAGCGACTCCGTTCCCTTGGATTAATTACCTCGGCAACGAAGATTTCTTCGGGCTTATCTCCAACACAGCAGGTGGCTACGACTTCTACAAGGATGCCAAGTTCCGCCGCATCACGCGCTACCGCTACAACGGGGTGCCGATGGACAACGGTGGCCGCTACTTCTACATCAACGACAACGGCATGGTGTGGAACCCCGGTTGGAAACCCTGCAAGACACCGCTCGACAGCTATGAGTGCCGCCACGGCATGAACTACACCCGCATCACGGGTTCGAAGAATGGCATCGAGGCTTCCGTCCTCTTCTTCGTACCGCTCAAGACCTGGGCGGAGGTGCAGAAGGTGACGCTGAAGAACACCACCGACAAGCCGAAGAAGCTGAAGCTCTTCTCCTTCGCCGAGTGGTGCCTCTGGAACGCTGCCACCGACATGGAGAACTTCCAGCGCAACTGGTCAACGGGCGAGGTGGAGATTGACGGTTCGGTCATCTACCACAAGACCGAGTACAAGGAGCGTCGCAACCACTATGCCTACTACTCGGTGAACGTGCCCATTCAGGGTTACGACACCGACCGCGAGTCCTTCATCGGACTCTACAACGAGTTTGCCAACCCACAGTGCGTCATGGCTGGTAAGCCCAGCAACAGCTTGGCTCACGGCTGGTCGCCCATCGCCTCCCACTACATCGAGGTGGAGCTGCAACCAGGCGAGTCGAAAGACTACATTTTCCTGTTGGGCTATGTGGAGAACGAGCAGGACGAGAAGTTCTCGCAGGAGGACATCGCCCGCAAGGCATCGGGTGAGCTGATTTCTTCGCAAGCCAGCGACGTGACCCTGGTCAACAAGAAGAAGGCACAGGAGACTATCCAGAAGTTCTCGACGGTCGAGGCTGTGGATGCCGCCTTCGACGAACTGCACAAGATGTGGGATGACCTGCTTGACAAGTATGCCGTGCAGAGCGACGACGAGCGACTCAACCGCATGGTGAACATCTGGAACCAGTACCAGTGCATGATTACCTTCAACTTCTCTCGTTCCGCTTCCTTCTTCGAGAGCGGCATTGGCCGTGGCATGGGCTTCCGCGACAGCAACCAAGACCTCGTGGGCTTCGTGCATCAGGTGCCCAGCCGTGCCCGTCAGCGCATCATCGACATCGCCTCCACGCAGTTCCCCGACGGCGGTTGCTACCACCAGTACCAACCCCTCACGAAGCGCGGCAACAACGACATTGGCGGTGGCTTCAACGACGACCCCATGTGGCTCATCTTCGGAACGGTGGCCTATGTGAAGGAGACGGGCGACTTCTCCATCCTCGACGAGATGGTGCCTTGGGACAACCAACCTGGCACCGAGGTGACCCTCTTTGAACACCTGAAGATTTCGTTCAACCACGTGGTGGAGAACCTCGGCCCTCATGCCCTTCCGCTTATCGGTCGTGCCGACTGGAACGATTGCCTGAACCTGAACTGTTTCTCTTGGGACCCCAACGAGTCTTTCCAGACAACGGAGAACAAGACCGAAGGCAGCAAGGCCGAGAGCCTGATGATAGCCGGCCTCTTCGTCATGGTCGGCAAGCAGTATGTGGAGCTGTGCGAGCAGTTGGCCGCCCGTCCCGTGTGTTGCGGCAATGCCGCAACATACAAGGCAGAGGCCGCCCGCGCCCAGGGCCACATCGACGCCATGGTCGCTGCCGTGAAGAAAGACGGATGGGACGGCGAGTGGTACCTCCGTGCCTACGACTTCTACGGCAACAAGATTGGCTCGAAGGAGAACGAGGAAGGTAAAATCTTTATCGAGAGCCAGGGCTTCTGCACCATGGCCGCCATCGGCTTGGAGGACGGCATGGTGGATAAGGCACTCGACTCCTGCAAGAAGTACCTCGACTGCGAGCATGGCATGGTGCTCAACTGGCCGGCTTACACCACCTACCACGTGGAAATGGGCGAAATCTCTTCTTACCCAGCTGGCTACAAGGAGAACGCCGGTATCTTCTGCCACAACAACCCGTGGGTCATCATCGGCGAGACCGTGGCTGGACGCGGCAACGACGCTTGGGAGCACTACACCAAGATTTGCCCTGCATGGATTCAAGATCAGCAGCTCCACAAGGTAGAACCCTACGTCTATTCCCAGATGGTGGCAGGCAAGGATGCCGCCAAGCCTGGCGAGGGCAAGAACTCGTGGTTGACAGGCACCGCTGCCTGGAACTGGCTGACCATCACTCAGTACATCCTCGGAGTCAAGCCCACCTACGAGGGCATCGAGATAGACCCCTGCATCCCCTCGACGATGAAGGAGTACCGCGTCCGTCGTGTGCTCCGTGAAGCCGAGTTCGACATCACGGTGAAGAACCCCGACGGCGTGCAGAAGGGCGTGAAGTCCATCACCGTAGATGGCCAGCCCATCGAGGGACGCATTATTAACCACACTCCAGGCACTCACACCGTGGAGGTAATCATGGGTTAAGCATTCTCCAAACGAAAAAGGCGAGAAATCTCTCACCGAACAATAATAGACCCCGAAAGTTCCTTGCCGAACTTTCGGGGTTTTCCTTTACATAAGGTATCTTTAGGATGGAGGCATATACCTCCATCACCGAACCCGACTGCTGCGATACCGAGGTTATTTCTTCTTCCATTCCGAAGGCAGACAGCCGAACTCATCCTTGAAGTACTTGGCAAACAACTTGGGTGACAACCCTACCTGCCAAGCCACTTCAGCCACACTCGCTCCCGACTGCTCCAGCAAGGCGCGTCCACGCTTCACGCGCAACGTTCGGATGAACTCCAGCGGGCTTCGTCCCGTGATGGCCATCAACTTCTTGTAGAGGTGTCCGCGCGTCATGCCTACGGCACGGCTCAGTTCCTCCACCGAGTACGCTCCATCGTCCATGTGTGCCTCCACCTCCTTCGTGGCGCGTGCTATCAACTGTTCGTCGATGGAGCTGACGGTGATGTCGCTGGGCTTGATGTCCATTTTCGTGCCAAACTCCCGATGGTTCTTCTTCGTCCATTCGAGTATTCGGGCGATGCGCAGCTTCAGGATTTCGAGGTTGAAGGGCTTGGCAATGTAGTCGTCGGCACCATCTCTCAGTCCCTCCACCACGTTCTGCTCAGCCGACTTCGCCGTGAGCATCACTACAGGAATGTGTGACCACCTCATGTCCGTCTTGATGCGGTGGCACAATTGCCGCCCGTCCATCTCGGGCATCATCACATCGCTCACCACCATGTCCACATCCTCCTGTTGTATCCGTTCCAGTGCCTCTCGCCCGTTCTCGGCGGTCACCACCTCGTAGTCATCCTTTAACGAGCGATGCAGAAACTCCCTCATGTCATCGTTATCTTCCACCACCAAGAGTCGCTTCCTTTCTCGTCCCGCCGATGCCTTGATGGTTGCATCCTCCCTGTCCGTGCTGGTCTCTTCCTCTGCCGACATGACAGTAGTTGCAGCTTTTCTTTCCTCGCAATCCATGGGCAGCATCACCTCCATGATGGTGCCCTCTGGGTGGTTGTCTTCCACCCTCACTTCTCCGCCGTGCATGGCCACATACTCCTTCACGATGTAGAGTCCGATGCCGCTACCCACATACTCTGTTTCTCTCCCTTCCTGAAAGAAACGCTCAAAAATTCTTTCTCGATTTTCCTTCTTGATGCCGATGCCCGTGTCCGCCACGGTCAGACGCATCCACGTCTTGCCTTCTCTCCATGTCGTGCCCACCGTCACGTCCACCCTGCCGCCTCGGCGGTTATACTTCACCGCATTGGATAACAGGTTCATCATCACGCGTCGCATCTTTCCCTCGTCGAAGTTCATGTCAATGCTCCGCGCATCCATCCTCACATTTAGCTTCACCCCTCGGTTGTCGGCGTAGAACTGCATGTTCTTTACCATCTCCTGCACGAACGCCACCATGTCGCCATGCTTCAGATTGAGCCGTTCTGCCCCTACGTCCATCCGTCGGAAGTCCAGCAGCTGTGTCACCCCCTCCATCAGCAACCTCGTCTGTCGCCACACCACTTCCAGTTCCTTTCTCACCCCCTCTTCCAGCTTTCCCTTTAACACCTTCTCCAGCGGTGCGCTCATTAGCGAGAGCGGTGTTTTCAGGTCATGGCTCACATTGGTGAAGAACTGCATCTTCCGCTCTTCCATCTCCCGTTGCTGGCTCATTTCCTGCTCCATCAGTTGCCGTCTGAGGTTGCGGCGGTGCCGACGTTTCATCCGCTTCACATACCACAACATGCCACCCATTACGGCCAGCGCGTACACCACCACGGCCACGCCCGATCTCCACCAGGGTGGCCGCACCACCACGTCGAGTTTTCCCACCTTGCTTTCCCAGCCTCTGCCGTCCACAGCCTTCACCTCCAGCGTGTAGATGCCCGATGCTAAGGCGTTGAAGCTGACAAGATTGCCAACCATCGGCATCCACTCGTCCTTCTCGCCCCGTAGCCGATATAAGTAGCGGATTCCGTTCATGCCCCGATGTAGCATGGCCGACACCCCCACGGTGAAGCTATTTTGGCTGTAGCCCAATTCCAGTCGCTTCAGCAAGTGAAGGTTCTCCTCCAGAATGCCCGTGCTATCGCCCACTTCCACGGGGTGGCTATCCATGCTCAGCGTGGTCAGCAACACTTGTGTCTTGGGCAATGTAGTTCTTGCCATGCCAGTCTTCACCACGACGAATCCGTCTCTGCATCCCACCAGACAGTCACCTCCACGTCGGCGGCAAGCTCCGTTGCTCCACACCACACCTTCCAGGCCGTCGTCCTCTCCAAAGCGGCTGCACACCAACTGCCAGCCACCTCGTTTGCCTTTCTCACCCTCAGCTGTTTTCACGCTCACCGCCATCAGTCCAACGTCCGTACCCATCCAGATGTTGCCCTCACGGTCTTCCACGATGCTCTTCACCCTTATCCCTCGGCCTCTCACCTCCTCGGTGGTCGGTTCATAGAGCGAGTCCCTCCGTTCGTCCCACACTTTCAGTCCGCTGCGGGTGCCAATCCACACCAGTCCGCGTCCGTCCTTGTAGAGTGCCGTCACAAACTCCTCTCCCAAGCGTTCCATCGCCTGTCCGCGTCGCTCAAACCGGCGCATTCTCGTGTCGTAGAGGTAGAATCCCGTGCTTGTGCCCACATAGAGATGTCCTTCCTCGTCGCCCCGTATGCACACGATGCTGTTGGTTGCCAAGTCGGAATTCTCCGACGTCAACCGGCGCTTGTTTCCGTCCTTCTGCTGGCACACCAGTCCGCTCATCACCGTGCCCATCCACACGTTACCCTCGTCATCCTCTGCCATGCAGGTGATGTAGGCCTCCCGACCGTTCGCCTTGTTCTCTGTCACACGATGCCATTTTCCCCCTTCCAACCTAAGTGCTCCTTCGCCGAACGTGCCGGCCCACATCGTGCCGTTGCGCTCACACAGCAGCGAGGTAATCAAGTTGGTGGGCAATGCTCCGTTTTCCTTGTTCAGGTAGAGGGGCTCGTTCCCCTGTCTGTTGATGCGGGCTATGCCGTCGCCGTCCAGACCCACCCAGAGTGTTCCCGACGCATCTTCGACGAGACAGCTGACATCCTCCTTGCCTTTCAGCACCGTGCGCTCTGCCGCAGGGGCACTGTCGAGGTCAGTGTAGGCCACACCATGCTTGCTCGACCCCACCCACATCACGTTTTGACGGTCGCGGTAGAGGCATCCAACATGTCGGCTGTTCAACCCTCCGTGCGCTCCCACCTTTAGCCACGTTGTTTGTCCTTCTCCGTTGGTGGTCGCATCGGCTTTCCATACGCATACCCCACCGTCTTCCGTGCCTATCCATACATTCCCTTTCCCGTCGTCGCTCAGGGCGGTCACGATGCTGCCGTAGGCACTTCCGACCTTCGGAGTGTCAACCCATCGGTTTTCTCGCAGGTCGTAGCACAGCAGCTCGTCCACAGGCGAGTGGCTGGTGTATATCCAAAGTCGTTCATCTCCATCCACGTAGAGGAAGTGGTGCTCATAGTTCGATAAAGCTACCTTCGTCACTTTCACGAGCCGTCCTTCTCCTTCCTTGACGCGCCACATGCCGCCTCGACCGTCGAGTGCCATCGTCCATTTGCCCCGTCGTGCCAGTGCCACGATGTCCGTCCCCGTCACGTTCCTCACTTTGGTCAGTATTCCTTTTGCCGCATCGTAGCGATACAGTCCATCTTGGTCGGCTGCCCATACCGCTTGGTCGCCATGCCCCCACAGCAGGTGGGCCTTCTTCGGCACACCCCATTCTGCCAACAGCTCTTCGCCGTCGGCACTCACCACATCTCTACGAGGGTCGTAGGTATAGATTCGTCCGAACGCCTTCACCCACACGCGGTTTTCGCCATCGGCTCCTACGAAGTCGATGTCGTTGTTGCTGGGATGTACCCCAGGCAAGACATAACGGCGCATCCCGTGACCATCGTAGCACACCAGTCCGTTCGACGTGGCAAACCACACGAACCCATAACCGTCGTCCACCACTCCCTTCACATTCTCGTCGGGCAGACCATTGCCCGCACCTAACCAGTGGAACGTCCACCCTTCGCTTCTCAGCGTCAACGTCTGCCACAACAGACACAAACACAGCAGGATTCTCATCATCGCTTTACCTCCTTTTTTCTTTAGGAAACTTTATTGCTATCCCAAAGTTAAGTACTTTTTTCCATTTCCTCTCCATTTTCCCCTCACTATTTTCACCTTCTTCCCTCTTTTTTTGTGCCGTACCCTCCCGAATGTATCTTTTTTGTGTCCCAAATGTATTCTTGATACAAATGGTTCACCTTTTCAATCCAAACGGGTCATACTGTTTGGCTACATTATTCATAAATTTGCAGCCGAAAACCAAAACCTCGAAAAAATATGAAGAAACTGAACATTGTATTTTCACTCCTTTTGGTCGCCAGCCTCGGCGCTCATGCACAGAACGTGCGTGAAGCCCTCCGTCTCGATGAAGGATGGCATTTCGCACTGGGTCATGCCAGCGACCCGAAGAAGAATTTTGGCAGCGGCACCGAATACTTTAATTATTTGACCAAGGCCAACTCCATCCACAACTTAGGCCCCTACGTGATGAAGTTCGACGACAGCGCATGGGAGGATGTGCGTGTGCCTCACGACTGGGTGAACACCTTGCCTTTTGCTCCTGGAGCTAGCCATTCCCACGGCTACAAGACCATCGGCTGGAAGTATCCTGAGACCAGTGTGGGTTGGTACCGCAAGATTATCTCCGTCCCAACCTCCGACCTCGGTAAGACGCTCCGGCTCCGCTTCGACGGCATTTTCCGCAATGCCACCGTGTGGTTCAACGGCATCTACATGGGTACTGAGCCGAGCGGCTATGCCACCCAAGTGTACGACGTGACAGAATATGCCAACTATGGCGGCGACAATCTCATCTGCGTATGTGCCGATGCCAGCCTTGAAGAAGGTTGGTTCTACGAAGGTGCAGGCATCTATCGCGATGTGTGGTTCGAAAAGTCGGCTGCTGTCAGCGTCGCTCCTATGGGCACATTCATCTATGCCGACTTGAAGGCTCCTTACACATCTTCTATTATATATGCAGAGACAGAGGTACACAATGCATCGACCGAAACCTCTGCCAGCTGCCAAGTGCGCCAGACGTTGAAGGATGCGCAAGGCAAGGCTGTGGCCACCTCGGATGCCTCCTCGCTAACCCTCTCGCCCAAGGAGACAAAGGGCTGCAAGCTGCGCATGAGTCTTTCCAACCCTCATCTGTGGAGTACAACCGACCCCTATCTCTATACGGTGGAGACTGAGGTCTTGACAGAAGGACAAGTAGTAGATGTCTATACCACCCGTATCGGTTTGAGAGAGGTGGAGTTTGACGCTCAGCGTGGCTTCCTGCTTAACGGGAAACCCCTGAAGCTGAAAGGTGTGAATCTGCATCAAGACCATTCTGGAGTGGGAGCCGCCATGCCCGAAGCCCTTTTGCGCTATCGCATCAAGCGGCTGAAAGAAATCGGTTGCAATGCTTACCGCTCTTCCCACAACCCCATGACACCCGCCATGCTTGACGTGTGCGACGAGGAGGGCATTCTTGTGATTGACGAAAACCGACTCATGGGAGTGAACAGCGAGCATCTACGGCTGCTGGAAGCCATGATTCGCCGCGACCGCAACCACCCGTCTGTCATCCTGTGGAGCGACGGTAATGAGGAGTGGGGACTGGAGAACAACGTGATGGGTGTGCGCGTCGCTGCTGCCATGCGCGAATACACCCGTCAGTTCGACCCCACTCGCCATTCCACCGTGGCCAACGCCGGAGGTGTGGAACTGATTAAATCGCTGGATGTGGTGGGCTTCAACTATATTGCACAGAATGATGTGATGAACCGTCACCTTCAGCATCCTGATTGGAAGATTGTGGGCACCGAGGAGAGCACGGGTTGTGGTACGCGCGGTGTCTATTGGAAGGATGAGAGGCAGCCAGGTCACATGCCCTCCATCAACCGAGGCACGGAGCCTGGGGTGGAGAATGTGATTGAGCGTGGATGGCAGTTCTACGCCGAGAATGACTGGGCGTCGGGCCTCTTTTATTGGACGGGCTTCGACTATCGCGGCGAACCCAATCCTTTGGCCTATCCGGCTGTCGATTCAGAGTTTGGCATCTTCGACTATTGTGGCTTCTGGAAGGACGAGGCATGGTATCTGAAATCGGTGTGGACCAACGAACCGACCCTGCACATCTTTCCTCATTGGAACCTGCAGGGCCATGAGGGAGAGGAAGTGGAGCTATGGGCTTATAGTAACTGCGAAGAGGTGGAGCTGACTGTCAATGGTCGTTCGCTGGGGCGGCAGAGGATGCCGAAGAATGGACACCTCAAGTGGAAAGCTGTCTATCAGCCAGGCACGGTGAAGGCCGTGGGCTATAAGGGTGGCAAGCGGATTCTCACCGAAACCATTGCCACTACAGGGGCTTCATCGCTCATCGAGGCCAAGGCTGACCGCAGCGTCATCAGTGCCGACGGACGCGACTTGTCGGTGATCACGGTGGAACTGAAGGATAAGAAAGGACGTTTTGTACCCGATGCGTGCCCGATGGTGAAGTTGCATCTGGAGGGTGACGGACGCATCCTGGGTGTGGGCAACGGTGACCCATCCTTCCGTGGAGAAGACCACCCCAAGCAGCTCGACTGCAAGGATTTCGAGGTACCAGCCTTCAACGGATTGGCCCAAGTGCTCGTGCAGAGCGGTAAGCAGGGCGGTGTGTTGCGCCTTACTTGTACCGCCGAAGCCCACAAGGGAAGCGAGGTGCAGATAGAGACAAAATAAGAAGTATAACCTATTACAAGAAATGGAAAAAGGTATGAAAACGAGTCATTTTTTACTAATTGGTCTTTTACTGTGTTGTGGATGCACAGACCAGGAAGAAGCCAACGGAAAGGTGTTTGACGAAAAAGTAGTGGAGATGCAGAACACTCGCGAGGGTGGGGAAGCGGATGCATCCGACCCCGTTGTGGTTACCTCGCGTCGATCGACGGAGGCAGAACAGTTGCTGACGTACTTGAAGAATATTGAAGGGGAGAAGACACTGTCGGGAGCGATGGCCACCGTGAACTGGAACACGAACGAGGCGGAATGGGTGCATCGCCACACGGGTCGATGGCCAGCCATCAACTGCTTCGACTATATCCATCACGTCTTCTCGTCGAAGGGCGGATGGATTGACTACTCCAACATAACGGTAGTGGAGAACTGGCACCGAAACGGAGGAATCGTGGCAGCCATGTGGCATTGGAACGTGCCAGCCAACAACGGCAAGGACTACTCTTTTTACTACGGCGACAAGGAATCGGACACAAAGTTTGACGTGCGTAAAATCTTCGATGAAAGCTCTGCGGAGTATCAGCGAATGATTAAGGACATCGACCAGGTGGCGGGTTACTTGAAGCTGCTCCAGCAGAAGGGAATCCCTGTGTTGTGGCGACCGCTGCATGAGGCTGGCGGAATGTGGTTTTGGTGGGGAAGCGACCCCGAGGCTTGCAACGAGCTGTGGAGGGTGATGTATCGACGCTTCCAGGCCGCTGGACTGAATAACTTGATTTGGGTGTGGACACAGTCGTCGGCGTGGGGCAAACCCTACAGCGATGGCTATCGGTGGTATCCGGGCGACGAGTATGTGGACATTGTGGGGATGGATGTGTATAACACGACGGACGTGCGGAAGGTGGCTAACGATTGCTACAACTTCCTGCGTGAATATTCGCCCGACAAGTTGGTGGCGCTGACGGAGTGTGGCGGAGTGCCCACCATGGGTCGGCAGTGGCGAGCCGGAGCCAAGTGGCTGTTCTTCATGCCTTGGTACGATTATTCGAGAACGAACAATCCGAATTCGACAGCTTTCGCCGAAACCAGTCACAGTTGCTGCGACATCACTTGGTGGGAGAACACCTGGAGCGAGGATTTCGTCCTCTCTCGAGACCAAATCGACATGGAGGCTGCAGGCATCCACGAACTCCGTGTTGGCGAATAAGAAGGACAACCATGACTACCTAATTAACCACTTAAAAACCTATTTATTGTATGAAACAGAGATTGTTTTGGTGGGTCGTATGCCTCTTTGGGATGGCCGCCCACGCTATGGCTCAGGAAGTGACTCCTGGCTTGAAGTATCAAATCATGAATTCCGTGGAACTCGCCATGGCAAAGGCCGCAGACGGGCATCTGGTCATCGCCACACCTAACAGCGAAGACCCCATGCAGCAGTGGGTGTTCGTCACCCAAGAAGACGGTTCCTATGCGCTTTACAACGAAGGGGCACAGGAATATGTCGGGCTGGGAACGGCGAACGCTTGGGATGCACAGTTCTTTGTGTCGATGCCTTCGGAGGCAGTCACGGCACAGTATCAGCTGGAAGACTTGGACGGTGAGTGGATGGCCATCAAACTGATGAGCAATGGAAAGTATCTGGGCACTGACGGTGTGACCGATGGCTCGTGGGTGTATCTGGACAAACAGCCAAGTGCCAACGGCTACTGGAAGCTGGTGTGTCTGAGCGAGGGTCCAGAGTCGGAGTATAAGGCAATGGTACAGACGATAGTGGCCTATGCCGAGGAGAATCTGGCGAACTGGCCGTGCTTGATCGAGGAGGTGGGCGACATCCTGATGCAATATGAGGAGATATACTCCGATTCGGGTGACTACGCTGCCGGCATCGAGGCACTCAGAACCTTGCAGGGGCGGATTGCCCAGGCTTGCAAGAACATTGTACTGATAGAGAACGAGTTGTATGCAGTGGACGAGTTGCTGGAGGAGACGGGTTATCCGGGCAAGGCAGACCTTCACAAGGTGATGACAGATGCTTATGCCATGCTCCAAAGCGAAGACTTGACGTTGACTTGGCTGTTGGAGACCCCTGCCAATTTGCAAGAGAGCGTGAACGACTACTACAAGAGCCAGATTCCCGTGGCGACGAAGGAGAACCCCGCCGACTTGACCATGTGGGTGAAGGCACCATCGTTCAGGGTGGAGAAAACCTACACCGCCGAATCCACACCATCCAACGAAGGCTGGAATCTGGTGTGTCTGCCCAACGATGCTAACGATGTAGGGGCACGCCATAAGTACGACTGGGAGACGGGCAAGAACCTTACTTGCTACAACGGCTGGAACACTTCGTTCAAGACCATGGAACTGAGTCAGCAGCTCTCTGGGCTTCCCGAAGGACGCTACCGCGTGGAGTGCATGGCTTTCACTTGGTCAGGACTGCGGACCGACCAACACGTTTTTGCACGGACAACTTCGGGTCTGGAAGTAACGTCGGGCATCCCCTCTGAGGCCATCGAGTCGTTCGAGTGGGAAACGCAGATAACGGACGAGGTGGCTGTGTATGACGGCGAACTGACCATCGGTTTTGCGTCGAGCAACCCGATTGGCTCTGGAGCACAAGGCAGCTTCTTGGTGACCGACTTCCGTCTGCTCTATACGGGTGGCATCGTGGCCGACGACCTGAAGGATGTTTTGGCTAACTTGGTGGCTGAGGGCGACACGCTGACCGCTCCGCTGGGAGGAGACCAGCAGAAATTGACAGAAGCTTTGGCAGAGGCTCGCAAGGCATCCGACGTGGAGAGCATGAAGCAGGCTATCTTCGACCTGGGCAATGCCGTAAGCCGTTCGAAGGCTTCGACGGATGCTTATACCGAGTTTATGGACAACGTGCTAACACCTATCAAGGAGAACACCGACTATGCGAAGAGCGAGGACATGAAGGCTGTGATGGAGAAGACGGTGAAGTATGTCGAGCAACGTTTGGGAAGTAGTGACATCCTCTATGAAGAACTGGATGACCTGACTCTTCTGCTGAATGCTTACAGTGCCTACGCCGATAGCTACGTAAAGGATGTGATGGCCATCATGGCAGAGGCTGGGGAGTATAATGCCGATGCTGTGGCCTACCTACAGGGTCTGGTGGTTGAGCAGTGGAACCGCATGGGCGAGACGCTGGACAGCGAGATAGCTAAGGCTGAGTTGGATAAGTTGGGCAGAGTTGTGGAGAATGTGCGTCTGGGCAGAAAGGCAGGCGAGAATGCTGACATGAGCTTCCGTATCCAGAATGGTACCGTGACGGACGGTCATGAGTGGTGGACCCCTTATTGGTACACCGACCACAACTGCGGACAGCAGACTCGCACAGGCGACCATTATTCGGGTGACATCCAGAACCGTTACCTCGATGGTCGTGGCTATGAGGAGAACATGAAGTTCACGGCTTACAACATCGTGGAGAACCTGCCGAACGGCATTTACCGTCTGAAAGCGGCTTGCCGTGCCGACGCTGCCGATGCTTATCTCTATGCAGTGAACACCGACGGCACGATGTGGAAGACCGCCATTCCCATCTACTCCGACCAGTTGGGCGAAATTTATAACGAGGCTCTGGACAAGGCACTGACGGAGGCTGCCGAGCGTCTGGGCAAGACGAAGCAAGAAGTGTACGACGATGATTTGTATGAGTGCAACGTGCCCGACAAGGGTTGGAGTTGGGTGACCGTAGAGGGCATCGAGGTCAAGGAGCATCAGTTGACGATTGGTATTTCTTGCGACATGAACGTGACGGGAGCAGAGGAGGCTTACAAGGGCTTCTTGATTTCGGGCGACGACTTCCAACTTACCTACCTGATTGCTGGCGACAACACCGACTTCGAGTATGTGACCCCTATCGAGAGCGTGAAAGTTGCACAGTCAAGTGGACGCACTGGCATCTACGACCTGCAGGGTCGCCGTATGGCCGAGGGCAGTGTGCTGAGCCGTGGTATCTACGTGGTGAATGGCAGAAAAGTATGGATAAAGTAATATAGGTGTATATGAGAAAGTTAAGAATTTTATTCGTTTGTTTGCTGATGGCAGGAGTGGCAACACTCCCTGCCACAGCACAGAAGTATGAAGGCTTGGCACGCACTCCACAGATGGGTTGGAATACGTGGAACAAGTTTGCCGATAAAATCGACGAACAGCTCATTCGAAGCACAGCCGACGCTTTGGTGGAGTCGGGCTTGAGGGATGCGGGCTATATCTATCTGAACATGGATGACTGCTGGCACAGCAAACGCGATAGTTTGGGCTTCATCACTTGCGACCCCGAACGTTTCCCCAGCGGCATCAAGGCGTTGGCCGACTACGTACATAGCAAAGGGCTGAAGTTGGGCATCTACTCTGATGCTGGACGCCAGACCTGTGGTGGTCGTCCAGGCAGCTTCGGGCATGAGTATCAGGATGCGCTACAATATGCACGGTGGGGCATTGACTATCTGAAGTATGACTGGTGCGAGTCTTACGACATTAATGCGAAAGGTGCTTATGGGTTGATGTCAGAGGCATTGCGTGAGGCTGGCCGCCCCATTTTATTCAGTATGTGTGAGTGGGGCAGCAATCGCCCTTGGGAATGGGCGAAGGATGTGGCGCACTCATGGCGAACCACTGGCGACATCTGGGCGAAGTTCGATGGAACATGGGATCATGGCAACGGTTTTGTGCAGAATGGCGTGTTGCAGATTCTCGACATGAACGAGCCTCTGAGGCAGTATGCTGGTCCTGGCCATTGGAACGACCCCGATATGCTGGAGGTTGGTAACGGCCTGACCCCCAGCGAAGACAGGGCGCACTTCACGATGTGGTGCATGATGGCGGCTCCGCTGATTTTGGGCAACGACATCGTGAACATGTCGCCCGAAGTGAAGGCTGTGTTGATGAACCGTGATGTGATAGCCATCGACCAGGACACCCTCGGCATTCAGGGTATGAGAGTGGAACGTGGCGACGTGGAGGTGTGGCTGAAGCCATTGGCAGGGAGCGACTGGGCTTTCTGTCTGCTCAACCGCACGTTGGAACCTCTAGACGTGAAGCTGGATTGGCGGCGATGGAGCACGGACGATTCGACAGTGTCAGGTCGAAAAATTGACTTCGAATCCCATGTCTATGAGTTGCGCGACCTTTGGGCGAAAAATCCTCAGAAAGTGGTGGGCACGACGGCACGGACAAAAAAGGTCGCCACGGTGCAGGTGGGTGGCCATGATGTGGTGCTCTACCGACTCACTCTCCAAAGTGCGTCTAAAAAGTAAAGATGGTTAATAAAAGTTTGATTTAGTTAGTTAAGATGTAAAATTGTAAGGGAGCCTTGGCAGTGATGCTGGGGCTTTTTGTGTATTTTTAGGTAGATGTTTTGTGTGTATGAGGGAAAAAGTGTACCTTTGTGGCAAAAAGAGTGAAGTAATATGAAAAAAGCATTATTTTGGGCACTGATGCTGCTGGCGAATCTGACCGTGTTGGCACAGGAGCCTAATGTGTGGATGCCACGGTTCTTTGCCGATGGCATGGTGCTCCAACGGGACGAAAAGATTCCCTTGTGGGGCAAAGGTACGCCAGGTTATGCGGTGACCGTCACGCTGAACGAAAAGAAAGCCAAGACCACGGTGCAGAAGGACGGCACGTGGAAGGTCTATCTGCCGAAGATGAATGCGGGCGGGCCTTACGAGCTGGTCGTGACGAGCAAGAAAGGTCAGGACGTGGCGACGAAGGAAATCCGCAATGTCCTCATTGGCGACGTGTTCCTCTGCTCGGGGCAGTCGAACATGGAACTCCCCATCCGTCGCTGCATGGACGTAGTGAAGAACGAAGTGAAGGACTACTCGAATCCGAACATCCGCTACCTGAAGTTCCCTCACCAGTACAACTATGTGCGCCCCAACGACGACGTGCGCACCCTGCCTTGGCAGGACATCACGCCCCAGAACTGCGCCGAGGTGAGCGGCATCTGCTACTTCATGGCACGAGAGCTGCAGCAGCGCTACAAGGTACCCATCGGCATCATCAACTCCGCTGTGGGTGGCACACAGGTACAGGCGTGGATGCCTCGCGAGACACTTATCCAGTTCGACGGCTACGACAAGGAGCTGGCGAAGCAGAAGTACCACCAGGAGAACTGGCCCGACAGCATCGCTCGCATGGAGGGTAGGGCAGCGATGGCTTGGGAGCGTCTGATGATGGAGAAGGACACCATCGTGAACCGTTGGCGCACAGAGGGCTACGACTTCTCGACATGGGCACTCGTCGATATGTTCTCCGACTGGAGCCACGGACAGAACGGCTCCTACTGGTTCCGCACCACCGTGACCCTGCCCAAGAGCTGTGCAGGGCAGAAGGCGGTGCTCCGCTTCGGTGCGATGAAGGACGCCGACACCATCTACGTGAACGGTCAGTATGTGGGCAACACCACCTACGAATATCCTCCCCGTGTCTATAACGTGAAGGAAGGCATCCTCCGCGAGGGCGAGAACGAGGTGATGGTACACCTCATGTCGCAGAGCGGACGACCCAACTTCACCCGTGGCAAGCTCTACCAGCTGGAGGTGGGCGACCAGACCTTCCCTCTCTCGCAGCAGTTGCAGATGGCGGTGGGCAGTGCCATGAACCGCAAGCCATCGAGCACCTACTTCGTCGATACGCCGACGGGTCTCTACAACGCCATGATAGCTCCCTTGCAGGACTTCCCCGTGAAGGGAATGTTGTGGTACCAAGGCGAGTCGAACCTGGGCAACACGTCCATCTATGCCGACTTGCTGACGGCGATGGTGTCCTCTTGGCGCGAACAGTTCAAGAAGGAGTTCCCCGTGGTGATTATGCAGTTGCCAGGGTATATGTCGAAGCACGACCAGCCGGTGGAGACGGGCTGGACGCAGATTCGCCAGCAGCAGATGTTGGCTGCCGAGCGCATTCCGAATGCCGCCATTGCCCCGACCCTCGACACGGGTGAGGCCAACGACATCCATCCGCAGGACAAGAAGACAGCTGGCCATCGCGCCGCCCTGCAAATGAGCCGTTTGGCTTACGGCGAGACCAGTGCCGCCTATGCGGTGCCACTGCCGGATAGCGCACGTGTTGATGCAGAAGCGAGATGTATCTATATCTCGATAAAGGGTAGCGACATACTCCATAAGGATGGAAAGTTGAAGGGCTTTTCCGTGCGTGTGGGCGATAAGTACGAGTGGGCGGAGGCGAGCCTACAGGATGGCAAGACCGTGAAGGTGGCTTTGCCCGCCGGCGTGACTGCCACCACCGTGCGCTACTGCTGGGATGACTATCCAGAGCCGACCCTCTTCAATATCTACGGAGTGCCTGTGCCGCAATTCCAAATAGAAGCGGAGTGAGGCCCGTCCTGTCTGTTGCGACTCGGTCGCAACAAACGGAACGCCCCAGAAACCGAAAGAACAACCAGCTTATGACTAAAAAATCAACCCTCCTTCTTCTCTCCCTCCTGCTTTCCCTGTCCCTCTGTGCACAGACGGCGAGTCGCCCACGGGTGGCCCTCGTGCTCGGCGGTGGTGGTGCCAAGGGTGCCGCCACGGTGGGAGTGCTCAAGGCGGTGGAAGAATCGGGCGTGCCCATCGACATGGTGGTGGGCACCAGCATCGGCTCCATCGTGGGTGGGCTTTACTCGTTGGGCTACCGCAGCGAGCAGATAGACTCCATGTTCCGCTCGCAGGAGTGGCTCGAACTCTTCACTGGTTCGCTCATGGGCGACAGCATCGTGCGAACTCTCCGAGGGATGACCGCTGCAGCCCTGTCTTCTATGCCGCAACATGGTTGCGGCAAAGGCGACCAAAGCGACAGCCTCTCCTTCGACTCCCTGCCCATCCCCTTCCGCTGTGTGGCGGTCGATATGCTGCGTATGCGCGAGGTGGTGCTCTCGTCGGGCAGTTTGGCCGAGGCGATGCGTGCCAGCATGGCCATCCCGCTCGTGTTCAAGCCCGTGAAGATGGGCAGCATGAGGCTTGTCGATGGCGGTGTGCTCAATAACCTGCCCGTCGATGTGGCACGCGACATGGGAGCCGACTTCGTGATAGCGGTTGACCTGACCGTCAACAAGCACGAAAACGGACTCTCGGGGCTGAACGCGCTCTTGCGGCCAGACCTAAAGAAGTACGGCCAGAACTGCGAGGATGCCGATGTCTATATCAACCCCGACCTGAAAGGCTATGGTGCTCAGGACTTTATGCCTCGGAAGATCGCCGAGATGATAGCCATCGGCGAAAAGGCTGGGCATCATGCACAGAAGGACTTGAAGAAGCTGAAGAAGCAGCTGGCTAAAGGAAAAAATGAAAGAAAGAACTTATAATCAGGAAAAAATATGAAAAAGATTTTATCGACCCTTTTGGTGGCAAGTTTAGCCGCTTTGCCCATGATGGCAGAGAATGATGAAGTGCAGGAAGTTAAGGATTATTCCGAGGAGAGAATTGAAACCAGCGAGTTTGAGCCTAACGGCACACCTGGTTCGGGCTTCATGACCAGCCTCGTGAACAACAGCCTCTCCAGTGCGATGGAGAGTGCCCCTGCTTCCACCAGCAAGCCCGCCGTGGGCAGGAAGTTGACCGACTACGCCTCGGCACCCAAGTTCGGTGGCTACTTCATCGGCAAATATACCTACAGCGACCAGGACGGAGCGAAGGGTGGCACGGGTTTCAGCCAGCGACTCACCCGTCTCTATGTGGATGGCACCATCCTCACCGACTTCAAGTATCGCATTCAGGCACAGGTGAATAACTCTTCTTTCCACATAAAGGACTACTTCGTGGAGTGGTCGCACTGGAAGGAGCTGGCCGTGAAAGTGGGTCAGTACAAACGCGCTTTCCTCTTCGAGAACCCCTACAACCCCTGGGATGTGGGTGCTGGCGACTATGCGCAAATCACCAACTGCCTTGCAGGTATCAGCGACAAGGACACAGGCGGTGGCAATGGCGGTCGCGACCAGGGCTTGCAGGTGCAGGGCGACCTCTTCCCAGCCAAGTCCGACGGCCATCGCTTCATCCACTACCAGCTGCAGGTGATGAACGGTCAGGGCATCAATGCTGGCGACAAGAACGGTCACAAGGACTTCATCGGCTCCTTGCAGATACAGCCCGTCAAGGACCTCTTCATCGGTGTGTTCGGATGGACAGGCGACTATGTGGATGGAACGGGTGCCGAGATTGACCGCAACCGTTGGGCTGCATCCGTGAAGTACGAGCACAACGACTGGACGGTGCGAGCCGAGTATGCCCATGCACAAGGCATCCTCGCCAACTATACGGGCGAGGGCAAAGCCGATGGTTGGTACGCCACCGTGGGTGTGCCCTGCACTCCTTGGCTCAAGGTCTATGGTAAGTACGATGCCTACCGTGCCGACAAGTCTTGGGAGTCGATGAAGACCATCTACAGCATCATCCCCAACTTCCAGTTACACAAGAACCTGATGCTGCAAGTGCAGTACAACCATGTCCACAACCGCAAGCTCGCCCACAAGGACTACAACGAGCTTTGGGCGGAAATGTACGTGAGGTTCTAACCCCTAAACCCTCAAGAAAATGAAAAGGACAAATCTATTTATGCTGGCCGCTGCCTTCAGTGCGGTGAGCATGGCGCAGGAAACAGGCATCCGCCTCAATCAGGTGGGCTTCGCTCCCGATGCCGAGAAGACCGCCACCATCGAGAGCACGGAGGGCGCAAAACCTGTGCCCGTGACGGTGGTCACTCGTGAGAAAGGAAAGAAAGTGTGGAAAGGTGTCGCCCAGCGAACCGCCACCTCGACCATCTCCGGCAAGGTGCGGCAAGTGGTGGACTTCTCCGCCGTGCAGCAGGAGGGTGACTACACCCTCATCGTGGGCAAAGGCAAAACCGCCACCTCCGTCCCGTTTGTGGTGACTGAATTACCACTGACCGACCTCGCGAAGGCGGCACTGAAAGCCTTCTACTACCAGCGGACCGCCATGCCCATCGAAGAGCCTTACGCCGGCTGTTGGACCCGTCCGGCTGGCCATCCCGACACCGTGGTGCTGGTTCATCCCAGTGCCGCCACCGCCGAGCGACCTGCCGGCACCGTGCTGAGCAGCAGCAAGGGGTGGTATGACGCTGGCGACTACAACAAATACATCGTCAATTCGGGATTCGCCGTGGGCGTGATGCTCCAAGCCTACGAGCGCAGGAGCGACTACTTCGACCAGCTCGTGGTCAACATCCCCGAAAGCAGGAACGGCGTGCCTGACCTGCTCGACGAGGTGTATTGGAACTTGGCATGGATGCTGACCATGCAGGACACCGACGGAGGTCTCTACCACAAGCTCACCACGCCCAATTTTGAGGCGTTCGTCCTGCCGCAGGACTGCCACCAGCCACGCTATGTGGTGATGAAGAGCACGGCGGCATCACTCGACTTTGCCGCTTCGATGGCGATGGCTGCCCGCATCTACAAGGACTTCGAAGCGGCCTACCCAGGCTTCTCGGCACAGGCATTGGCTCAGGCTGAGAAGGCTTACGCATGGGCAAAGCAGCACCCCAACGTGGCTTACAACCAGGGGGCGATGAACCAGCAGTTCGACCCCGACGTCGTGACGGGCGAGTATGGCGACCGCAACTTCGATGACGAGTTTTTCTGGGCAGCCACTGAGCTGTACATCACCACAGGCAAGAACGACTACCGTGCCGATGCGCTGGAGCGTCTGCCACGCCAGTTCACCGTCGCCTCCTGGGGCAACGTGGCTGAACTGGGTCTCCTCGAATGGGCATTCATGCAGACCTCGTCCATTAGCGACCGCAACATTTCCACCGATATGCGGAAGATGTTCATCGACCACCTCCAGCCCTACTTGGCACAGCGTGCCGAGTCGTGCTTCCAGTCGCCATGCGGCAACGAGGCCAGCGACTTCTTCTGGGGCTGCAATTCCGAGGGCACGGCATGGCGCGGCACCGAAATGGCGTATGCCGCTCAGTTGACGGGCGACAAGACCTACACCACGGCGGCGCAGGAGTGCCTGAACTACCTCTTGGGGCAGAATGCCACGGGCTACTGCTACGTGACGGGTTTCGGAACGCATCCCGCTCAGCATCCCCACCACCGTCTCGCCACCTCGCCTTGTGGAGCCTTGCCTGGCTTCCTCGTGGGTGGTCCCAATCCGGGTCAGCAGGACAAGGGCGACAACCTCCGCTACACCAGCGACTTTGCCGACGAGTCCTACATGGACGACCAGAACAGCTACGCGAGCAACGAGATTGCCATCAACTGGAACGCCACCCTCGTGACACTGACGGGTATGCTCGATCAGTGACCGCAGAGACGATTTAGGTCAGATATTTTTTATTTAAAAAACCCTTGCCTCTCGCTGCCTCACTTCGACACCATGTCCACGTACACGGGTTCGCTGAACCCTTCTACGTCCAGTCGGAGGCGGAGAGGGCCTGCCTTGCGGGTGCTCTGCACGATGGCGAAGGCGCGACCGAAATGCGTGATGTCCTCTGTGGAGGTGAAGGGGGTGGTGCGGCGCAGGTCGTTGTTGATCAGGCCGATGAGTTTTCCTTCACCCTCGATGGAGCCACGGATGCGCAGGTTCTTGTGGGGGACAGGTGTGCCCTGGCGGTCGATGAGCTGCAACTGGATGTAGCTGAGGTCTTGTCCGTCGGCCTTCAAAGTGGTGCGGTCGGCGGTGGCACGGAGTGCGACGGGGTCGGAGGCGGTGCGGATGTCGTAGTAAGCCACGGTGTCCTTGCCGTTGATGCCCTTCGCCTCGATGTGTCCGGGCGTGTAGGGCACGTGCCAGACGATGGTGTGGTTGGGGAAGTCGGCTGCCGCCTTCTCGCCCATCACTTTCTGGTTGATAAGGAGTTGCACACGCTCACAGTTCGTAATGGTCTGCACCTCCATGACGAGCCCTTCGTAGTGGGAGGGGAAGTTCCAGATGGCAGCCATGCGTGGCCACTGCCAGAGGTCGCGACCGTGGTCGATGTCCAACCCTTCGTCGCGCACGGCGATACCCACCACAGGCTTGTCGGGATTCCACGCGGCACGGTGCCAAAGAGCCTGTGCCTTCTCTGTGCCGGAGAGGTCGATGAGTCCCGTGGGCCATCCGCAGGAAGGCCATCCCGCCTCGCCCACGTAGTCCTGACCCGTCCAGAGGAAACCGCCGGCGATGAAGTCGTTTTCGGCGATGATGTTCCACGGGTTGTTGGTGTCGTAGGCGCGGATGTTGCCCTCGGCACCGCAGAAGTAGGGTAGTTCTTCGGTGACGACGAAACGGCGGTTGGGGAACTTCTTGTGGTCGCTCAACATACGGGCTTCCAGATAGTTATAGCCCACCACGTCGGTCGCTCCGGCGAAGTGCTCTTGGTGGTTGTTTTGGCAAGCCATGCAGACGGGACGGGTGGGGTCCAGTTCATGCACGTAGTCTTGCAGCATGATGGCGCGGTTCATGCCTTCCTCCGCCGTGTCCCACGCCTCCTGTAGCTCGTTGCCGATGCTCCAGAGGGCGATGCAGGGGTGGTTGCGGTCGCGAAGAATCATGTTCTGGAGGTCGCGTTTCCACCATTGCACGAAGTACTGGCGGTAATAGCCCGACTTCCACTTGTCGAAAGCTTCGTCGATGACGATGAAGCCCATGCGGTCGCAAAGGTCGAGGAACTCGGGCGCAGGCTGGTTGTGGGAGCAGCGGATGGCGTTCACGCCGTACTGCTTGAACAGCTCTAACCGCCGTTCCATCGAACGGAGGGGTAGGGCGGTGCCGAGGCAAGCGTCATCCTGGTGCAGGCAGAAGCCTTTCAGCTTCAAGGGTTTGCCATTCAGGAAGAAACCTTGGTCAGCCGTGAACTCCATGGAGCGGAAGCCGAAGGTGGTCTCGACGATGTCGATGACGCGGCCACCGTCCATCAGCTTCGAGACGACTTTGTAGAGGTAGGGGTCTTTCTGCCCGTCCCACAGACGGGGGTTGGGCACCTTCAGTTCGGCCTCTCCGAATCCCCAGGTGATGACCTTGCCGAGGTGGTTCTGGATGGCGTGGCCTACGGTCAGTCCATCGAATCCGTTCACGATGTCGGTCTTGATGGTCACGGTGCCGTTGGGCTTAGCCACGACGTAGATGCCGTTGGTGGCGATGTGGGTGGGATGGGTCTTGACGAGCCAGGCATGGCGGTAGATGCCGCTGCCAGTGTACCATCGGGCGATGGAGTCGTTGTGGGAGGGATTGTTCACGCGGACGTACAGCTCATTGTCCTCGCCAAACTTGAGGTGGGGCGTGAGGTCGTACTCGATTTGGACGAAGCCGTAGGGACGGAAACCGAGATGCTGGCCGTTGAGATAGACGTCGGAACGGTTGTAGATGCCGTCGAACACCACAGCGATGGCCTTACCTTTGTCGCTGGCGGGCACATGGAAGGTCTTCTTGTACTCTCCCACACCGCCGCGCAGGTGGCCGTTGCAACCGGTCAGTCGCTTGTCGGGCACCATGTGGATGCTCCAGTCGTGGGGTAGCTGTACAGTCTCCCAGCCCTCAACAGCTTCCTTGAGCCGTGGTCCGGCCTGTGCCTCTGCTCCTGGCTCCATGGTGAGGTGGAAAGTCCAGTCGTAGTCGAAACATTCGATGGTGCGCGGAGTCTTCTGTGCTGCCATCGTCAGCGACAGCAGCACCGCTAAATAGGTGAGGAAAAACTTTTTCATGGTCATGCGGTTTTCGTTCAGTGGGCAAAGGTACGAAAAAAGTTTTTATTATATATAAATATGTATAAGAAAGATGTAACGAAAGGAAAAAAAGATGTAACGCAGGGGAAGGGGCGATGAAAGGAGAAAGCCGTACCTTTGCAACCATAAATCCAAAAATAAACATGAAAAAGATTTTGTCCCTCATTGTTGCTGTGCTTTGTGGCATGGTACAGGCTGCCCAAGCTGCCGATGCGTTTGTTTCTTTCTCGTGGACGGCTGATGCCGTTTGTCTGACCGACCAGCAAGGCGAGATAGTGTGTGACCCCAACGACTGGAAAGGCGTACAGATTGCCGTGGGCAACCTGAAGACCGACCTGCAGAAGGTGACGGGTAGGAGTAACTACCCCATCGTAGTGGGTACCTTGGGTAAGAGCAAGGCTATCAACCAGTTGGCGAAGAAGAAGCTCATCGACGCGAAGGCGTTGCAGGGAAAGCGCGAGAAGTTCATCATCACGCTTGTGAAGGGACAGCTGGTGATTGCCGGCTCGGACAAGCGAGGCACCATCTACGGCATCTATGAGCTGAGCCAGCAGATAGGTGTCAGCCCGTGGTACGACTGGGCAGACGTGCCGGTGGAGAAGCACGAACAGCTCTATATAAAGAATGGTGTCTATACCGACGGCGAGCCAGCCGTCAGGTATCGCGGCATCTTCCTCAACGACGAGGCTCCCTGCCTTTCGGGTTGGATAGACGAGAACTACGGCGGGGTGTACAACCACGAGTTCTACGCTCGCGTGTTCGAGCTGGTGCTTCGCCTGAAGGGTAACTACATGTGGCCTGCCATGTGGAACTCCGCCTTCTATGCCGACGACCCGCTGAACATGCAGACGGCTGACGATATGGGGGTTTGCATGGGCACTTCGCACCACGAACCGATGGCCAGGGCGCACAAGGAGTGGACGCGCAACCGCAAGGAATATGGGGCTTGGAACTACGATACGAACCAGGCGACGCTCGACAAGTTCTGGAAGGGTGGGGTGGAACGCATGAAGGCGACGGACGATGTGGTGACCATCGGAATGCGTGGCGACGGCGACGAGGCGATGGGCGACCATGCCGACGTGGCGTTGCTGGAGCGCATCGTGGGCAACCAGCGTAAGCTCATCGAGGAGGCCACGGGCAAGCCAGCCAAGGAGACGCCGCAGTTGTGGGCACTCTACAAGGAGGTGCAGGAGTACTACGAGAAGGGGATGAAGGTGCCGGATGACGTGATTCTGTTGCTGTGCGACGACAATTGGGGCAACGTGCGTGTGCTGCCCGAGCAGGAGTGGAACAAGGGTACTGGTGCCTTCTCGAAGCGGCATCCTGGTGGCTACGGTATGTACTACCACGTAGATTACGTGGGTGCGCCCCGTAACAGCAAGTTCCAGAATATCAGCCAAGTGCAGAGAATGTGGGAGCAGTTGCAGCTGACCTATACCTACGGAGTGGATCAGCTCTGGATTCTCAACGTGGGCGACCTCAAGCCCATGGAGTTCCCCATCGACTTTTGGTTCAAGATGGCGTGGAACCCGTCGCAGTTCAACGCTGGCAACTTGATGGAATATACGGAGAACTTCTGTCGCCAGCAGTTCGGCGAGAAGTGCGCCAAGGAGGCGGCTCGCTTCCTCAATCTGCAGTGCAAATATGCGCATCGCCGCACGCCGGAGCAGCTCACCGCCAACACCTTCGACCTGCTTTCGGGCGAGTGGAAGGAGCGTGTGGATGAGTACAAGCTCCTGGAATATGACGCAAACGTGCTCCGCGAGCGTCTGCCTGTGGCATACCGCACCACCTACGACGAACTGATTTACACGCCTGTTCGCGTGTTCTGCAACCTCTATAATATGTACTACGCTGTGGCCATGAACGACTACTATGCCAAGCAGAACGACCTTCGCGCCAACGAGTACGCCGACCAAGTGGCATACTGCTTCCAGCGTGCTGCCGAACTGGTGGATGCCTACCACAAGTTGGCCAAAGGCAAGTGGAACCACATGATGAACGAGACTTACATCGGCTACCGCTCGTGGAACAACCCGAGGGAGAACACCATGCCGCAGGTGAAGCGTGTGGAGGCTGCCGATGCCGTGGAGGGCGAGGAACTGGTGACTGTGCCGAAGAAGATGATTGCTGTCATCGAAGCCGATGCCTTCGTCAGCAAGACCGATGCCAAGGAAGCCACTTGGCAGGTGGTGCCCGACCTCGGCGTGTGGAAGTGCGGCGTGGCGCTCTTCCCCTACACGAAGAGCACCGAGGGTGCTTCTATCGCTTACGACTTTGAAGTGACTGGCTCTGAAGGGAATACGGGTGCAGCAAACGCTACGCTCAACCTGATTCTCGCCACCAACTTCCCCTTCAATGATGGACGCGGCCAGCGTCTCACTGTCCAGCTCGACGGTCGGGAGATACAGACCCTCAACGTGAACGAGGCCAGCCGTTTCGTCGTACAGATGGCGCACGACCAGAACTTCGAGTGGGAGACCACACGTATGAACCGCCAGAAACTTTCGCTACCAGCACTCACGACAGGTAAGCATCGCCTCACGCTCTGCCCACTCGACCCAGGCATTGTGCTGGAGCGCATAGAGATACAGTAAGGTTTTTTCTTTAGGACAAAAACATCACCCAAGTTTCGGGAGAAGTCAAAGAGTTTTTTTAAGTCATAGAATTTTAAGAATTTAAAGAGCAGTACTGGGTTTTTAGAATTCCGCAAGCGGCGGAGAATTTTAAGAAGCTGACGCGGTGTTAGGAAACTGGCCGCATGGTCTTAGAATTCTCCGCCGCTTGCGGAATTCTTTTCCCCAGCTGCATGGTCTTCTTCTAATTCTTAAAATTCTATGATTTAAATAACTTTAGCTTTATATTTTATTCTGTCTTTTTTTTGTCACTGCAATGGCTTGGGTCGTGGCAAAAATTAACTTCCCTCCGTCATCACGACGAAAGGAAGCCCAAACGAATATGAAATGAAGTTAAGAAAATCCGAAATTAGCGGGCCGTGGTTAGGCTTTGTACCCAAGTGTTGGCCCAGTTTGTCCACGTTGCGTTCTGTACCCAGTTGGTGAAATTCGGGTAGGCAGACGTGATGGCGACACCCTCTCTTGGCCAGTTCCATTCGCCTGGCAACAAGATGATTTGTGGAGCCGTGTGGTTCACGTTGCGGTCGGGCGCAGTGATGTAGTAGGACTGCCCGTTTGTGCCGATGACTTCTACCCTGAAGTTCTGGTACACATCGTTCACGCTGGTGTTCTGTGTGATAGTGAAGGGCAGCTGAATCTCCACGGGTTCCACGGTCGCCCTCGTGCCGACGTTAATCGGTGTATAGAGTCCACCTTCGGTGGTCTGTCCGAATTTCTCGTGGATGTTGCCCAAGTAGGTGTCACCGTAGTAGAGCGCGATGGGGAGTGTACCGCCCGCTGCGAGCAGACGAACCTTTCCTCCTGCGAAGGTGGTCACCGATTGCAGGGTAGTCTTGCCGTCTTCGATGGTGGAAGTCGTCACCGTCTTGTACTCCTTCACAAACTCCCATACCACGTCGTTGAAGTCGTAGTCGAACGAGCCGCCCAAGTCCTCACAGGCGAAAATCCACGACTGGTTGTTGGTTGTGGTCGTCACCTTCGTTTCCACTTCCACCACTGGCGGGTTGTTGTTCGCTGTGTATTCGCCCTCTACCCAGAAGACGATGTCGTTCAAGTCCTCGTCCTGTCCACCATCCTCGAAGCCCATGAAAGTCATGCCGTTGGATGTCCAAGCAGTTGCCTTCACCGCACCACGGGTCTGGTCGTCGCCCTGCTGGTAAGTAGGCGAGTTGTAGTTGTAGTAGTAGTGCTGAATGCGCTTGTTCAGCTCTGGCAGCGAGTAGTTGAAGTTGTTCTTATTGTAGGAGTTCAGCGTACCGTCGGCATTTTGGTTGTTCACTTCGCCAGGGCAGATGAAGAACACAATCTTGTAGCCAGCTGGGAAGGTGTAAGTGGCAGTCTGGTCGTGGTTCTCGCCGAAGAACGAGAGCTTATACTTGGTGCCATAGACTCTGGCATCAGCAGACATGCCGTAAATCGGTTGTTCCTCGTTGTATTCGTCGTTGCTGTTCCAGTTGGCGAGCTGCATTTCTCCCACAGCATTGTCTGAGTTACCCCAAGAGTTCCAATAGAGGTTCGACTGTGGACGTCCGTCGCTCATCAGCACGTAGTGAGGCTGAGCGAGTGGGTCTTGACCTTCCTTATAATAGATGTAACCGAATTGGTCTTGTATGTTGGTGGCACCGTAGATGAAAGGCACCTCGATTTCGCCACCGCTGGTGGTGATGGAGAAACCTGCCTCAATGCGGTTCAATGTAGAGAGCACCTCTTCGTTCGTCGAGCCGTAGAGGGTCTTCTTGTCAAACGTGTGCTTCGTGCCGTAGTAGTACTCCTGCTCCATGAAGAAAGTCTTGGGGCCAAAGAGTTGCTTGCCCAGTGCCAATGTCCAGGGATCAGCTGCCCACTTCTCTACATTGTTGAGATAGGTGAGGTTGATGTGAGTCGTATTATAGACAGCTGGAACATTTTCCTCGCTATAATGCCCACCACTTACATTAATCCAATACCCAGGTAGCTTCGTGTATGTTGTACCATCAAGTGTTGCGATAACATAGCTGTTCCATGCCTCTTCATTATATACAACAACATCTATCGTAAGGCCTTCTGGCAGCGTGTAGCTGTTTCTAGACTTAATAGTCCAGTTGGCATCTGCGAAGGCATAAGAGTTAAAGGGATAATTATATGTACCATATTGATCTGGTTCTGCTTCTGCCTTTGCCTTACAAGCCGCATAATATGATGTAAGTGTGGTGTATGCCACATTGTCCAAATATTGTGTGTTGAATGTAGCAGAACCATTCACCCACACTTGTTGAGTTGTTTCTTCTGAAACCAATTCGTTAATTGTGAAGAAATCCTCCACCACAGCGCCTTTCGTCACGTCGCTGGCGGCACGGGTGGTGCGAGTTTCCATGGGCGACTTCCTTGCCACAGGTGCATCGTTGATGTTGACGATGCCGTCTGTGATGTTGTAGTAGCCCTTTGCGAGCGTCGTACCGTTCTGACGCACGATGGCAAACACCTGTTCTGTGCCTTTCACCACGTCGAACTTCACTTCCGAACCGTTCAGTGCGGTGCTGGCGAGCAGCTGCGAAGTGGCGATGGCTGGAGCCAGTGTGTAGATTTCCACTGTTGCGTTGGATGTGGCACCTGCCACGCTGACCGTGGCACTCACGTTGTCGGCCATGCTCCAATCTTGGTTGGGGTCGGCCTTTCCGAACACATCACTAAATGTGTTATTGTAGTCAATGTCTTTTTCCGAATAGCCACCATCGTAATCTGAGCACCCTACGAGTGTAAAAATGAGTGCAACGGCGAAAAGGACGAGGGAAATACCCTTGCCTCCGTATAATAGATGTTGGCATGTTTCAACTGTCTTCTTTTCCATGTTCATATCCATGTTTAGTTATGTTAACCCCATTTCCTTTTGTGTTGCCCTTATTATTGACGAGCATCAAGAAATATCGTGCTGCAAAGATAAAGGTTCTTAACATAACTGGCAAATAAAAAGTGTTAAAAAATGACATTTTCACCAAAAAAAGTGATAAAAAGAGGGTATTTGACTCAAAACTTTAAGAAAAAGACTCAAAAACACAAGTGCTTGTGGCGTGCGCGGAGACAAAAACGGGGTTTTGCTCGTGGCGTGACGAGGAAGGAGGTTCAGCGGTGTATGGCTGACCCCGTTAGAGGCCCCCAAGGGATGAAATAATAGGTGCGCGGCTTTCAAGATGACTGACAAGCGGCTGATGAGTTGTGATGTCAGCCCGTAGCACCAAGAGGGGCGTCGGGCATCGAGAAAAGGGGGTACAGGGTGCGGAACATTTCACGACTCCGTCGTTGTTTTGTCTGTCCATACGAATCATTCGACGTTTTTTGAAGAGAAACAAATACGGAAATTTTACTTTTTTATATATATAATGTACTATTTTTCGAAAATAAATGCTACCTTTGCATCCAAATTACGGAAAACCCCAAGAAAGATGAAGAACTGTATGTTTGTCGCCGACGCGGTGTCCCCAGGAACATCAGGCGACATGTCCATTATCTACATGGCGATTATGTTGGCAGTGGTAGTCATTCTGCTGACCGCTCTCACCGCTTATGTTGTCTATCGTTTTGTGCGTAACCATGAACAGCGACGACTGGAAGAACAAAAGGCGTTCTTGTTGAAGGAAGAAGACAAGCGGGTCAGCGACATGAAGCAGCGCATCCTGACTGAAGCGAGCCAGGAACTGCTGACCCCCATCACCCTCATTATCGGCCCCTTGCAGCAGTTGGCCAGCGAGCCGTTGGCTGACAGCGTCAAACCGCGCATCCAGCTTTTGCTGCGAAATGCTCAGTTGTTGCTGCATCAAGTGAATATGTTGCCCGTGGGCGTGCGTCCAGGATCCATCCCTTCCCCTGCTGTCGAGATGCAGATGTTGGGATTGGGCGAAACGGAGACATCGACTCCCAATGTGGCACCCGTCACGCCAACGGCTACCCCTGTGACGACTCCCACCGCTCCGACCACACCGTCAACCCCCGTTGTCGTGGATGATTCGGTGGGTATCGACGACAGCAACGCTGCCGCTGCGGTACATCTGTCTGCCGAGGATGGTAAGGCAGAGGGGACTGACAAGCAGGGACACCGCTTCACGATGCTCATGGTGGACGACAGTCCCGACATGTGCCGTTTCGTACACGACTATTTCCGTGGCGTCTATAATGTCATCACCGCCAACAATGGTGAGGAAGCGGTGACGTGCTTGCAGGAGAACGACAACATCGACTTGGTGGTGAGCGACGTGACTATGCCGAAGATGGACGGTCTGGAGTTGTGCAAGTACGTGAAGAGCGACCTCCGATGGTCGCACATTCCCGTCATCCTGCTCACGGGTCGCACCGATGGCGACATGGAGGTGGAAGGCTTGAAACTGGGAGCTGACGACTACATCACGAAACCGTTCAACGTGGAGATGCTGCGTCTGAGGGTGAAGAACTTGATTGAAAAGAAGGAGAGCCGCCAGCGACTGTTCCGCGAGAAGATGGATGTGTCGCCCAGCGAAATCACCATCACCTCGGTGGATGAGCAGTTCATCCAGAAGGCGACCAAGATTTGCGAAGAGCACATTGCCGACACCGAATTCTCCGTGGAGGTGCTTGGGCATGAGCTGAACATGAGCCGCACTTACCTCTATAAGAAGCTGATGAACATCACGGGCAAAGGCCCTGCCGAGTTTATCCGCATCATCCGCCTGAAACGTGGCAAGCAGTATCTGGAGCAGTCGGCTCTGCCCATCGCGGAAATCGCCACAGCCCTGGGCTACAGCTCGTCGAAGCGGTTCTCCGAGAACTTCAAGGCTGAGTTTGGCATGTCGCCCTCGGAGTACATGAGGAAAATGAAGGTGAAAATCGACATAAACTACTGATAATGAAAAAGACACTGATGACTTTGCTGCTGGGTGCGACTTGCTCGTATCTGGCAGCTCAAGTGAAGCCCGCTATCCCCCGTGACCCGAAAATAGAGGCTCAGGTGGAGGCGAAGCTCGCCCAAATGACGTTGGACGAGAAGATTGGACAAATGATGGAGCTGACGGTGGATGTGGTGACGGACTGGGAACATCGACAGACGTTCACCCTCTCCGAGGCAGCGATGGCGAAGGCGTTCGACAAGTATAAGGTGGGTTCCATCCTCAACGTGCCCTTCTCGTTGGCGCAACCACCGGCTGTGTGGGCGAAGGCAGTGAGGCAGCTGAACCAACGTTCGATGGCGAAGTGCAACGGCATTCCGCAAATCATCGGTGTTGACCAGAACCACGGAGCTTCCTACACCTGGGGCGGTACGCTCTTCCCGCAGGAAATCAACATGGCAGCCAGCTTCAACCGCGACCTGGTGCATCGGGTGGGCGAAATCACCGCCTACGAATCACGTGCTTGCCTCATTCCGTGGGTCTATAACCCCGTGATGGACTTGGGCAGACAGCCGTTGTGGTCGCGCCACTGGGAGAGCTTTGGCGAGGACACCTACGTGAATGCCGAGATGGGCGTGGCCTTCACCCTTGGCTACCAAGGCGACGACCCCAACCACATCGACGCGAATCATGTGGCGGTGTCGCTCAAACACTATATGGGCTATGGCGTTCCCTTCTCGGGCAAAGACCGCACGCCGGCTTTCATCCCCGAACGTGAACTCCGTGAGCGTTATTTCGAGCCGTTCCGCCGCTGCATCGAGGCGGGGGCGTTGACGGTGATGGTCAATTCGGGTGTCATCAACGGCATCTCGACCCACGCCAACAAGAAGATTCTGACGGACTGGCTAAAGGACGAGCTGCAATGGGACGGCATGATTGTGACCGACTGGGCAGACATCGACAACCTCTGGAAGCGCGACCATGTGGCTGCCACGAAGAAGGAGGCGATTGCCTTGGCCATCAACGCTGGCATCGACATGAGCATGGACCCTTACGACTTGAGTTTCTGCGACTTGCTGAAAGAATGTGTGGAAGAGGGATTGGTGTCGAAGGCGCGTATCGACGATGCTGTGCGACGCATCTTGAGGCTGAAGTACCGCATCGGGCTGTTCGACAAGAAGACATGGGATATCGACGAAAAGACGCTGGCAAAGAAATATCCGCTCTTTGGCAGCGACAAGTTTGCGGCTGAAGCCACGAAGATGGCTGAAGAGTGCATCGTGCTCCTCAAGAACGAGGGGAACATCCTGCCGCTGAAGCAGGGCACGAAGATTCTCTGCGTGGGACCGAACGCCAACAGTTTCCGTGCCCAGACGGGCGGCTGGTCGTACTCTTGGCAGGGCGACAAGGCCGACACGGTGTGCCGTGCCATCGGTAAGTACCGCACGTTCTACGAGGCACTGGTGAATAAGTTTGGGGATAAGAACGTGACCTACTGCAACGTCTTGACCTACGGAGGAAAGAACTGGCAAGACGAGCAGGAGAACACATTGGAGAAAGTCTTTTTGGAGAAGGAAGCGAAGGCGTGTGACGTGATTGTCGCCTTCATCGGAGAGAACTCCTACTGCGAGACTCCTGGGAATATTAACGACTTGACATTGAGCCAGAAGCAGATGGAGCTGGTGAAGAAGGTGGAAGGAATGGGCAAGCCTGTGGTGCTGGTGCTCAACGAAGGTCGTCCGCGCATCATCACGCCGTTGGTGGATGGGGCAAAGGCCATCGTCGATGCCATGCTGCCCTCGAACTATGGTGGCGATGCGCTGGCCAACTTGCTCAGTGGCGAGGCGAACTTCTCGGCCAAGCTGCCGTTCACCTATCCGAAATATACCGGTTCGATTGCCACCTACGACTACAAGCCCTGCCAGCAGGTGGGCACGATGGCGGGCAATTACAACTACGACGCCAAGGTAGATGAGCTGTTCCCGTTTGGCTACGGCTTGAGCTACACATCTTATAAATATAGCAACCTCACAGTGGATAAGTCGAAGTTCCGTGCGGGCGACCGACTCTCCTTCACGGTGGAGGTGACCAATACGGGCGACCGTACTGGCAAGGAGGCTGTGCTGCTCTACGTGAGCGACCTCGTGGCTTCCATCACGCCCGACAACAAGCGGCTCCGTGCCTTCGAGAAGGTGGAACTGCAACCAGGCGAGACGAAGGTGGTGCGCTTTGACGTGGCAGCCAACGACCTCGCTTTCGTGGGCATCGACAACGAGTGGGTGCTCGAACAGGGCGACTTCCGTGCTACCTGTGGCGGTCAGACGGTGGAATTCCGATGCGATGAAACGGCGCAGCTGGGTTTCCGCCGATAAGCTGCTGGTGCTCAGCGTGCTGGCACTCCTGTTGCTGGCACTCCTGCTGGGTAACCCCTACAGCGCGGCATGGTGGCTCAAGTGTCCGCTCTTCCAGTTGACGGGCTTCCAGTGTCCGCTCTGTGGGATGCAACGGCAGCTTCATGCGCTGATGCACTTCCAGTGGGGCGAGGCTTGGCGGCTCAACCCAGTACTGCTCTTGGGCTATCCCTATTTAGGGCTTCTGCTGCTGGGACAACTCAGTCCGCAGTTCAGAGCCAGTCGAGTGGGGGAGTGGTGCTACCGCGATGCAGTCATCCTCACGTTTGTGGGGGTACTGTTGGTGTGGGGAGTGGTTAGAAACTTATAGCTTATGTGGTATGTTCTTAAATCGCCGAGTCTCGCCCTGTCTGTGCGCGACGACCTGAAGAAGGCTGGGTTAAAGTTCTTCTTGCCCACCCGCACGGTCTTGGTGCCGATGGGGGGTAAGACGGTGCGAGTGGAGAAGCCTCTGGCGTTCAACCTCGTCTTCGTATCTACCGACATCGAGACCTTGCACACGTTCAAGAGCCAACACCCCGACCGCCGCATGCACATTGCTTATCAACGTCCGCTCAGCTACCAGCAAGGCGATTATGTGCCGCCCTTGGTGGTGCCCGACCGCGAGATGGAGATGTTCATCAATGCTGTCGGCACTTACCGCGATGCGGAAATCCCCTACATGAAACCCTCCGAAGTAGATTTGGAGAAGGGCGACATTGTGCGCATCGTCGCGGGTCCCTTCAACGGCATCGAGGGGGTGCTGCTCTCCCAACAGGGCAAGGAAGGGGGTCGTGTGCTGGTGAATGTGAGCAACGTGATTGCTGTGCCCACCCTCCACATCGAGCCGGAGTACCTGCAAGTGCTCCAGTTCGCCAAGAAGGGCAAGCACTTCTACAAGCTTGTAGATAGCTATGTGCCACGGTTGCGGAAGGCGATGGAAGAAGTGGGGAAGAGCGGGCGTGATGGGACGAATGGGCTTCATGGGATGAATGGGGCGTCTGGGATGAATGGGGCGTCTGGGATGAATGGGGGGAATGGAACATCTGGGAGGAGCGTGAAAGCGGCTGTGCTCGACCCCGTGCGTGTCTTCACTACTCGCTTTTGCAACCTTCAGGCCGATACCCTCAACGCCGAGGCGAAGGTGCAGGCTCTCCTGTTGGCCAGTTACCGTCTTTTAGGAGAGGAAGAAAAAGCCATGACGGCCCAAGCCAAGCTCGATGAGTTGCTGCCACGGGTGAAGTCGGCCAGCACGTTGGAATTTGTCAAAGGATATATCTCTAAAGAAAAAAGTAGTATTAAAGTTTAAGGGAATGAAGATTCGTAAGAACCAATATGTTGGTGTGCGGGGCAGGAAGGCTCTTTTCTTCGTGCAGATGCTTTGGGCGATGTGTGTGTTGCCCGTTTTTGCTGGAAGTGTTCCCGAAGGGGAAGAAGCCGAGTATATCTTGATGCAGAATGGCGACTTGTGGGTGTTCCCGGACAAGTATGTGAGTGAGAAGGAAACAGCGGATGGGGAGTTTTCGGTGAAGACGATAGACGGCCAAAGCTTTGTTTATGCGCTCAGCGATATTGTCTCCTTCAGCCATACGCTTGAGCTGGAGATGCCCTCCATTACCTCCTTTAAGTTCAACAATAAGTTCAACGACCAAGTGTTTACGGACGCTGAGGGTGAGATAGGGGAGGACGGCATCATTCGGGTGAAAGTGGCTGGTATTGGCAAGTGGTTGACCCCCTCTTTTCAACTATCGGACAAGTTAGCAGAGGTGTATGTAGAAGGGAAACGGCAGAACAGCAAGGAGAGCCGCCTGCGTTTCGACCACCCCATCACCTACACCGTGGGTTACCCCCAGTGGCATATCCTGTCCGCTTCATCATCGACCAACTCCGAGACGCTGGAGATGCGTCCTTTTGGCCGCGACTACGTGGTGCGTGTTGACTTCCTGACCGACCACAGCACGAACGTCCCCCGCATCGACATCAATACGGAGAACGGAGAGATGATTAGCAGCAAGGAGTATTATCTGGATGCGACCATCACGATAGACGGTGCAGGGGTCTTCCCGTCGATGGGGGCGACTTCCGTGAAGATTAAGGGGCGTGGCAACACCACCTGGTCGGGGCGTCCATCGCTCAAAAACCCCTATCGCCTGAAGTTTTCAGAGAAGGTAAAGCCGTTGGGAATGAAGAAGGGGAAGAACTGGGTGCTATTGGCCAACCGGATGGAAGGTTCCATGCTGACGAACGCCATCGGATTGAAGGTGGCCAACCTCGTCCAGACCGCAGCGCCGAACCACATCGTCCCCGTGGAGCTGTACATCAACGGAGGCTACCGTGGCAGCTACAACTTCACCGAGAAGGTGGGCTTGGCGAACAACAGCATCGAACTGGAAGACGAGAGCCATGCGGTGCTGCTGGAGTTGGACACCAACTATGACGAGGCGGAAGAGCAGAAGTTCCGCTCCACACCCTACGACCTGCCCGTTCAGGTGAAGGATCCCGACTTCTCCGATGGGGAAACCGAGCTGACCTTAGCGATGGTGCAGGAACAGTTTAACGCCTTCCTCGTTGCCTTGGAACAGGGCGACGACATTTCGCCCTACGTCGATATAGAGCAACTGGCTCGCTACCTCATGGTGGGCGAGTATCTTTGCAATGTAGAGTATTCCAATCCGAGGAGCGTCTTCTGCTACCGCGAGAACATCCTCGATGCCTCCTCTCCCCTCGTCTTCGGTCCTGTGTGGGACTGCGACTACAACTATGGCTACAATGACCGGCATCGGTATTTTATGGAACGGGTCACTTACGACTTTTATGCCCCCAACCACCAGAAGGCGAAAGCCTTTATCAAGGATTTGCGCGAAAAGAACGAAACAGTCGATCGCCTTACGTATTTCCTGTGGAAGGACTTCCTGGGCGATAAGCTGTCGGAGCTGCTGGACTTCTGCCAGGACTACTACGACTACGCCAAGCCGTCCTTGCTCCACGACAAAGAGAGGTGGGTCGGCGTGACCGACTACGCCCAGCAAGTGAAGACGGCGCAGTCATGGCTTGCTCGGCGGGCAGAGTTCCTCTTTCAGGGCTTGACCGTGTACGAAGAGGAGGAGGAAGGTTTGGCGGGCGACGTGAATGGCGACGGCAGCGTAGATATCAGCGACGTAACCTGCCTCGTCAACATCATCCTCGGTCGTGCCGACGACTCCTTTGGCCGTGCCGACGTGAATGGCGACGGCAGTGTGAACATCAGCGACGTAACCAGCCTTGTCAATGTTATTTTGGGGAACTAACAGGTTTACCCATCGTCAAAGAAAAGAAATAACTTATTCATAGAAACCAAATAAAATAGAGAAGTAAAAAAATGAGAGATTTTAAGGACATGAAGATTGCTGTGGCCGGTACGGGTTACGTGGGTCTCAGCATCGCTACGCTCTTGGCGCAGCACCATCAGGTGACGGCTGTGGATGTGATTCCCGAGAAGGTGGATCTTATCAACAACAAGAAGTCGCCCATCCAGGATGAGTACATCGAGAAGTACTTGGCAGAGAAGGACTTGAACCTCACCGCGACCCTCGACGGACGGCAGGCCTACGCCGATGCCGACTTTGTGGTCATCGCCGCACCCACCAACTACGACCCCGTGAAGAACTACTTCGACACGTCCCACGTGGAGGAGGTCATCGAGCTGGTACTGGAGGTGAACCCCGATGCCGTGATGGTCATCAAGAGTACCATCCCCGTGGGCTACACCGAGAGCCTTTACCACAAGTACGGCTACACGCTCCGTCTGCTCTTCTCGCCCGAGTTTCTGCGTGAGAGCAAGGCACTTTACGACAACCTCTACCCCTCGCGCATCATCGTCGGTTCGCCCAAGCGCATCGAGGTGAAGTACAGCGAGGAACTCCGTCAGGCAGCCCTGACCTTCGCCGAGTTGCTGAAGGAGGGTGCAGTGAAGGAGGACATCGAGGTGCTCCAGATGGGCTTGACCGAGGCAGAGGCCGTGAAGCTCTTCGCCAACACCTACCTCGCCCTTCGCGTCAGCTATTTCAACGAGCTGGACACCTACGCCGAGGTGAAAGGGCTTGACGCTCAGGCCATCATCCAGGGTGTGGGTCTCGACCCTCGCATTGGCACCCACTACAACAACCCCTCCTTCGGTTACGGCGGCTACTGCCTCCCCAAGGACACGAAGCAGCTCTTGGCCAACTACCAGGATGTGCCGCAGCAGATGATGACAGCCATCGTGGAGAGCAACCGCACCCGCAAGGACTTCATCGCCGACCGTGTGCTGCAGATGGCGGGCTACTACAGCTACTCCAACCGCATCCGCTGGAACCAGGCGCAGGAGAAGGACGTGGTGATTGGTGTGTTCCGCTTGACGATGAAGAGCAACTCCGACAACTTCCGCCAGTCGAGCATCCAGGGCATCATGAAGCGCATCAAGGCCAAGGGTGCCACGGTCATCATCTACGAACCGACGTTGCAGGACGGCACCACATTCTTCGGTTCCAAGGTGGTCAACGACCTCGAAGCCTTCAAGGCACAGGCGCAGGCCATCATCGCGAACCGCTACGACACGTGTCTCGACGACGTGCAGGACAAGGTCTATACGCGCGACATTTTCCGCAGAGACTAACCCAACGGCTGCAAAGATAAAGCGTCCCCGAGCGTTGTTGATACGTTCGGGGACGCTTGCGTGCAAAAAGTTCGACAGGAGTTATTTTTATGTCTCTGACTTTAAAAATTTCTGATCCCCAAAATCTTTGACTATAAATCCTCCTTGCTACACAATTCCCTGTGCCATCATGGCTTTGGCCACCTTCATGAACCCCGCCACGTTGGCACCCTTCACGTAGTTCACGTAGCCGTCAGGTTGGCGGCCATAGCGGAGGCACTGCTGGTGGATGCCCTCCATGATGCCGTGGAGCCGCTTATCCACCTCTTCTGCCGACCACGACAAGTGCATGGCATTCTGGCTCATTTCCAGTCCCGAAGTAGCCACACCACCTGCATTCACTGCCTTGCCTGGCGCATAGAGCATCTTCGCGTCGAGGAATGCGTCAATGGCTTCGGGTGTGCAGCCCATGTTGCTGATTTCGCCCACACAGAGGCAGCCGTTCTCGATGAGGTGGCGTGCATCCTCGCCGTTCAGCTCGTTTTGGGTGGCGCAGGGCAGGGCGATGTCGCACTTGACCTCCCACGGGCGCTTGCCCTCTATGAAGGTCGAGCCTGGGAACTCGTCGGCATACGGTTGACACACGTCGTTGCCCGATGCCCTCAGTTCCAGCATGTAGCGGATTTTCTCGTCGTCCAGCCCTGCAGGATCGTAGATGTAACCGTCGGGTCCGCTGATGGTCACCACCTTCGCGCCCAACTGTGTCGCCTTGGTCGCCGCACCCCATGCCACGTTGCCGAAACCGCTGATGGCCACCGTCTTTCCAGCGATGTCCTGGCCGTGTGTGCGGAGCATCTCGCGCACGAAATAGAGGCCGCCGAACCCCGTTGCCTCGGGACGGATGAGCGAGCCGCCGAACTCCAGTCCTTTGCCCGTCAGCACACCGCTCCAGTCGCGCGTCAGCTTCTTGTACTGGCCAAAGAGGTAGCCCACCTCGCGGGCACCCACGCCGATGTCGCCAGCCGGCACATCCACATTGGGGCCGATGTAGCGGTACAGCTCGTTCATAAAGGCTTGGCAGAACCGCATCACCTCCGCGTCGCTCTTGCCACGGATGCTGAAGTCAGAGCCGCCCTTGCCCCCGCCCATCGGCAGGGTGGTGAGGGCATTCTTGAACGTCTGTTCGAAGCCCAGAAACTTCAGGATGCTCAGGTTCACCGACGCATGGAACCGCAGCCCCCCCTTGTAGGGGCCAATTGCGCTGTTGAACTGCACACGGTAACCCAAGTTCACCTGCACCTCGCCCTTGTCGTCCACCCACGGCACACGGAAGGTGATGATGCGCTCAGGTTCCACCAGCCGCTCGATGATTTTTGCCCGTTCAAACTCGGGGTGCTGATTGTAAACGTCTTCGATAGAGATGAGCACTTCCTTTACTGCCTGCAAGTACTCCAGCTCGCCCGGATGCTTCTGCTCCAGCTGCTGCATGATTTTCTCGATGTTCATAGCCTTTGGTATTATAGGTTATTTAAGTTTTTAAGTAATTATAGTTTTTAAAAGTCATAGAATTTTAAGAATAAAAAGAACCATGCGGCTGGGAAAAAGAATTCCGCAAGCGGCTGAGAATTAAAAGAAGCTGACGCGGTGTTGGAGAACTGGCCGTAAGGTCTTAAAATTCTCGGCGCCAAGGGCGAATTCTAAACACTCTGCATAGCTCTTAAAATCCTTAAAATTCTATGATTTAAAAACTTTAACCACTTCCGAAACTTGAGTTGAGTTAGTAGATAAGTTGCAATGTGTCAGCATTTCGGTGTCAAAATTAGAGAAAATCTGCATTGTTCCCAAAAATATTCTTGAAAATTCTTTCTTTTTTGTACATTTGCAACAAAAACCAATCCAAAAAGAACATGAAGAAGAACATTTTTGTCTTGTGGCTCGTGCTGTTGGCAGGATGCCACACCGCTTTGGCGCAGAGTTTTCAGCTTCGACTCCTCAACCATTGGGACAACCCCGACGGGACGGTGGAGCGCGGTTTTGCCGGTCGTTCCATCTGGAAGTGGGAAGAGATTCCCACGGGACGCAAGGCGATGCCCGCCGCACTCCGAGCACGCTACGAGGAATACGGACGCATCAATCAGGAGTGGGGCATCAACGGCACGGTGCTCAACAACGTGAACGCCAAGCCCATCGCGCTTTCCACGCCGATGTTGCAGAAGACGGCGAAGATAGCCGATGTGTTGCGACCCTACGGCATCCGCGTCTATCTGTCGGTCAACTTCGCTTCGCCCAAGGCATTGGGAGACGTCTCGACCGCCGACCCCCTCGATGCCAAGGTGCAGCTGTGGTGGAAGAAGAAGGCGGATGAGATTTACAAGCTGATTCCCGATTTCGGCGGTTTCCTCGTGAAGGCGAACAGCGAGGGCGAGCCTGGCCCGATGGACTATGGGCGCACCCACGTGGATGGAGCGAACATGCTGGCAGCGGCGTTGCAGCCCCACGGAGGCATCGTCATGTGGCGTGCCTTCGTCTATTCGGCCAAGAGTAGGGAGGCTCAGCAGAAGACGGCTGCCCAGTTGGCTTACGAGGGCGACCGTGCCAACCAGGCATGGGAGGAGTTCATCCATTTCGACGGACAGTTTAGTGACAATGTGATTATCCAGATTAAGAACGGCCCGATAGACTTCCAGCCGCGCGAGGCGGTGTCGCCGCTGTTCTTCGGGTTGAAGAAGACGAAGATGATGGCAGAGTTCCAGATTACGCAGGAATATACGGGCGAGAGCATCCAGACGTGCTTCTTGGCACCGATGTGGCGGGAGACTTTGGAGACGGTGGGGAAGGTCTCCAACCTCGTCGGCATCGCCGGTGTTGCCAACATCGGCGACAGCCCCAACTGGACAGCCAACGACCTCGCCATGGCGAACTGGTATGCCTTTGGTCGCCTCGCCCTCGACCCCTCCACGCCCTCGAAGACCATTGCGGAGGACTTCCTGCGGAAGTATTACACCGACGACCCACGGTTCGTCACTCCCGTTACCCAGCTGCTGCTGAAGAGCCGTGAGGCGGTGGTGGACTATATGATGCCTTACGGCCTTCACCACATCTTTGCCGGAGGCCACCACTACGGCCCCGAACCGTGGTATGCCCCCCCACGCACCCGTGAGGACTGGCTGCCTCGCTTCTACCACCGTGCCGACACCATCGGCATCGGCTTCAACCGCAGCGACCACGCGGAGCCGTGCTTGAAGGGCGATGAGGGGTCGAACAACGTGAGTCAGTACCCCGAGCCTTTGCGTACATTATATAATAATATATATACGTGTCCCGACGAGTTGCTGCTGTGGTTCCACCATGTGCCTTGGGGGTACACGCTGCACAACGGGTTGACGATGTGGGACAATCTGTGCTATGCCTACGACCGAGGTGTGCGACAGGCGGAAGAGTTTGTGAAGACTTGGGAGGCGGTGAAGCCGTATATAGAGGGACTGAGTGCTGCGGGCTGTGGCGATGCTGCCGCAGACGGGACAGGGAAGACGAGGCAGGTGAGCGGAAGCGAGCTGTATCAGCGTCAGTTATCGCGCTTCCAGCGTCAGGCGAAGGATGCTTGGTGGTGGAGAGATGCGTGTCTGCTCTACTTCCAGCAGTTCTCCCGTCAGCCCCTGCCGCCCGATAGCCCAGCGCCGAGGCACACGCTGAAGGCACTGATGGACTACCAGCTCCGCATGGATAACTATACGGCAGCTGACCCAGCGCTGCTGCCATAGGAAAGCAGACAGGGCGGGCAAACCGCCCTGCACGAAACCGAGCAGCAAGCAGGCCCCTATAGCGCAAGCCCGTCGCGCCACTTTTCATCAGCCGCTGATGAGAAGTGGCGCGACGGGCTTTTGTATCATTTGATGGTGGGAAAGGTTGCATCGAGCCTAAGAGCACACCCCAAATCACCCCACGAGCACACCCAAAAATGCCTTAAAAGGAAAAAAAAAAGGAATTTTTGGGTGTAATGTCAAGAAAGTATCACTTTAAGATAAGATAGTGCCATTTCGTTCGTTAAAAAAGCTATAATTTTGCAACGTGGTATAAAAGGATGTGAAAAGGAGGGCAAGAACACCACCTCATGCCGCGTAAAATGTTAAAGAAAGTGAGAGCGCGGATGAGAATGAGAGACACTACTACTTATTATTATAAATTTTTTACTAACAATATCTTAATCATCACTAAATTATCAACTCATGTGTAAAAGCATTTTTATGAACTTTCGAGCATTGGTGCTGGCAGTCAGCCTCGTGTTGTTGCCATTGACAGCCATCGCTCAGACCACCATCTCTGGTGTAGTTCGTGAAACGAATGGTGAGCCGATTCCAGGCGCCTCCGTACGTGAGAAGGGCACTACCAACGGTGCCGCTACCGACTTAGACGGTAAGTTCTCCTTCAAGGTGTCCGACGCTAAGGCTACCATCGTTGTGTCTTTCGTAGGTTACCAGACCCAAGAGTTTGCGCTCAGCGGTCGCAAGAACCTGACTATCACACTCCTGACCGACGACGAGCTTCTCGACGACGTTGTTGTGGTCGGTTATGGTACGATGAAGAAAAAACTCGTCACGGGTGCTACCGTGCAGGTGAAGGGTGAGGACATCGCCAAGATGAACACCACCAACGCCCTGACCGCCATGCAGAGCCAGACCCCTGGTGTGAACATCACCCAGTCGTCCACTCAGCCTGGTAAGGGCTTCAAGGTGAACATCCGTGGTGCCGGTACCATCGCCAAGTCTTCTCCACTGCTCATTATCGACGGTATCGTTTCGGGTACTGCTGATGATGGTCTGAACGGACTGAACCCCAACGACATCGAGCGTATCGACGTGTTGAAGGATGCTGCATCGGCTGCCATCTATGGTGCCCGTGCTGCCAATGGTGTCATCCTCGTGACCACCAAGCAGGGCAAGGAAGGCAAGCTGAGCCTTCAGTATGACGGCTATGTAGGCTGGAGCAACGCCTACAAGCGTCCTGCCACGCTGGGTGCGCAAGACTATATGAAGGTCATCAACGAGACCAGCGTCAACACCACGGGTAAGGTGGTGGACTGGGCTTCCATGATGCCTGCCGAAATCTACCAGAAAATCAATGGTACCTGGAATCCTGCTGCCGGCACAACGGAGCAGTATCCTAACATCCAGAACGGATGGAACGGCACCGACTGGTGGAAGACATACGAGAACAAGAATGCCGTGCAGACCTCTCACGCTGTGAGCCTCACGGGTGGTACTGACCGCTCGAAGTTCGCCATGGGTGTGAACTACAGCTCTAACGAAGGTGTGATGGGTGCTGACAACGCATCGACTTACAGCCGCTATGGTGGTCGCATCAACTCCGAGCACGTGCTGCTGCGCAATGCCAAGGAGCGCGACATCATCACCATCGGTGAAAATATCTCCTACTGGTACCACAAGAGCCACCAGATGGCCGAGGGTAATGGCTACTGGAACGCCGTGAAGCCTGTCTATAGCGCATCGCCACTCGTTCCTTGCTACAACGCCGACGGTACTGTGACCAACTACAACACCAACGGTGCTGGCTGGAGCAGCATGATTTTCAACAACCCATTGAACGGTCTCCAGAACGGTCTCTACAACGGTCTGAACGACAACCGCGACTTCGGCGTGGGTGCTACCTTCTTCTGGGTGATTGAGCCTATCGTAGGTCTGAAGTACCGTGGTTCTGTCAACACAGGCTACAGTGGCAGCAACTTCCGCAACTTCGCACAGCCCTACTCTGTTAGCTCCACCGACTCGCGCGACTCCTACGACCTGCAGATGGGCGAGAACCAGAGCAGCAGCGTGGCGATGGACAACACCATCACCTACACCTTCCAGAACCTGGGCAAGCACGCCCTCGACATCATGGTGGGTCAGTCCTTCGAGAAGAACATGTGGAGCCAGAGTATGTTTATGAACCTCTCCACTTCTTCTGCCAATGCCAACTCTCTGCTGATGCACGGTTGGGATTATGCCATCGCACACAACTATGCTACCGCCGATATTACAGGTTTCGACGGCACTTTCAACCATGACTCGTCTATCGCTTCGTTCTTTGGCCGTTTGAACTACAACTACGACGAAAAGTATATGTTCACAGCTATCCTCCGTCGTGACGGTTCTTCCAACTTCAAGAGAGGCAAGCGTTGGGGTACCTTCCCATCGTTCTCTGGAGGTTGGACCATCAGCAACGAGAAGTTCATGGAGAGCACCAAGTCTTGGCTCGACAGCTTCAAGATTCGTGCATCTTGGGGTGGAAACGGTAACTGCGACATCCCCAACTACCAGTATCTCGCCAACATCGCTTACTCGCCCACGAACTACGCTGACTATGGCTACAAGTTCGGCAGCTCCGACGAAGCCTCTGCAACAGGTGCTTACAAGAGTGGTGCCTACGCAGCCAACATGGCCAACGAGGAAGTGTCTTGGGAAACTTCAGAGCAGGTTGACCTCGGTTTCGACGCTACCTTCCTCCAGGGTCGTCTCAACCTGTCGTTCGACTGGTATGTGAAGACCACGAAAGACTGGCTGGTGGCAGCTCCTATCCAGGCCATCTATGGTTATCCAGAAGACGGTGCGCCCTACATCAACGGTGGTAACGTGCGCAACCGTGGTTTCGAAATCGCTACTTCTTGGAAAGACCGCATCGGTAAGGACTTCAACTACCACGCTGGCGTGAACATCGCCATCAACAAGAACGAGGTAACCAAGATTGCCAATGCCAATGGTTACATCAACGGCCCAACAAGTGCCCTCTTCCAGAACTCTGACTACTTCACTCGCGTGGAGGTAGGTCACCCCATCGGTTACTTCTACGGTATGTCTTACAGTGGCCTCTGGCAGAACGAAGCCCAGATTCAGGCAGCTCGCAACGCTGGTAAGGCTGTGCTCGACGGTGCTGTGCCTGGCGACCCCATCTGGGACGACCACGATGGCAACGGCGTGATTGAGTATGACAACGACCGCCACGAAATCGGTAATCCTCACCCAGACGTAACCCTCGGTTTCAACCTTGGTTTCGACTACAAGGGCTTCGACTTCGGCATCCAGGCTTACGGCGCATTCGGTATGCAAGTGATGCAGTGCTACCGCACCGCTCTCTTGGCTAACCAGTACGTGAACTACACGACCGATGCGTTTGACCGCTGGCACGGCGAAGGCACCAGCAACTCTGTGCCACGCCTCACCCTCGGCCACTCGAACGACCAGTGGGTTTCCACTCGCTACATGCAGAACGCCGACTACCTCCGCATTCAGAACGTGACGGTGGGCTACGACTTCAACAAGATTTGGAAGAACTCTCCTTTCGGACAGCTTCGCCTCTACGCCCAGATTCAGAACCTGATGACCTTCACGGGCTACACGGGTGTTGACCCAGAAATCGGTTCTGGGGGCGGTCAGGATGACTACACATGGATGCGTGGCATCGACCTCGGTCTCTATCCTCCAGCACGTACCTTCCTCCTCGGTGTAAACATCAAGTTCTAAACCATTCGTAAAAAGTAAAAACAAGACAGCTATATGAAAAAGATATATTTATTGGCAGTTGCGGCAGCTTTCGCATTTACTTCTTGCGAGAACTTCCTTGACACCACCAACAACACACAGGCCAATACGAGCAACTTCCCCGCACAGCCTTCCGACCTCGATGCCGAGCTGTCGGCGCTGTACTCGGTGATGAACGCTTACGCCAGCGACCCGCTCCAGACACCTTTCTTCATCTACAACATCATGTCGGATGACTGCAACGGTGCCGGCGGTACGGGCGACGTGGAAAGCCACGCCATTGGCCACCTGATGACCAACAAGACAACGCTCTACGACAACACTTGGTCGCAGACCTACATCGGCATCTCACGTGCCAACACCATCATCTACTCAGTGGATAACTTCGACTGGAAGGGCAAGGAATCGACCCGTGACCAGCTCCTTGGCGAAGCTTACTTCATGCGTGGTCTCTACTATCTGTGGGGCACTCAGCTTTGGGGCGACATCCCAGCTTACTGGTCTATTGCTTGTCCTACCTCAGTGCCTCAGCAGGATGCCGAGACCGTCATCTATCCGCACATCTTGGCTGACTTCGTGTCTGCCGCTTCCCTGATGAACAAGAAGGTGCAGGGCGACGGTCACGCCACCAAGTTCGCTGCCGAAGGCTATCTGGCTCGTGCCTATATGTTCTACGAAGGTTTCTACAAGGGCGTGAAGGAACTGGCTGCTGCCACTCCCGACGCTATTGAACTGCCTCAGCAGGAAGGTGTGACGGGTGCGCTGACGAAGGCTCAGGTGGTGTCTGCTTTGGAGGATGTCATCAACAACGGTGGCTACAGCCTCGTGTCTGACTTCCGCCTCTTGTGGCAATACACCAACCAGTACACGGCTGCCGACTACGACTTCGTTTCTGACCTGAATGCCGCTGGCAAATATTGGGCTGGCAACGGCAACGCCGAGGAAATCTTCCAGATTCAGTTCGGTAACTTCGCTTCTTGGAACGGTGCCAACACGATGGGTTACACCAACATGACTTCGCTCTACTGCTCGCTCCGTTGCGACGAGGATGCTTCGGGTAACATTAACGGTAAGGCTGCTACCTTCCCCTTCGCTCAGGGCTGGGGACAGGGTGTGTTCAACACCAACCTCTGGAACGACTGGTCGGACAGCGACCCACGTAAGCGTGCCACCATCCTCAACTGCGACGCTGAGTTGACGAAGTTCGCTTACACCACTTCTTGCTCCGAGGAAACTGGTTTCTACAACAAGAAGGTGATGGCCATCACAACCAAGGCCACTGCCGACAACGACATGACCGCTGGCCCTTACACTTGGTGGAGCGTGGTGCGTGAGTCCTTCGGTGCTTCGCAGAACAACGGTAACTGTATGCAGGGTGACCACTTCGCCGACATCGTGCTGCTTCGTCTTGCCGACGTGATGCTCATGCACTCTGAGCTGACGGGCGATGCTACCCAGATGAACAAGGTGCGTGCTCGTGCAGGTCTTGATGCCACCACTTATTCACTCACCAACATCCAGAACGAGCGTCGCTTTGAGCTGGCTGGCGAGGGCATCCGCTTCAACGACCTGCGCCGCTGGTCGGGCAAGAACGGTGGCGAAGGCTGTATGGCCGCTACTGCGCTGGAGCGTCAGAATGGCTCGAAGGTGAACTATACGGGCACATGGACCACGATGAAACACGCTGCCTCTTCTTGGAAGGCTCGCTATGCCGAGACCGACGGCTTCCTCCCCATCCCAGAGACGGAAATCGCCAAGGTGAACGACCCCGATGTGCTCAAGCAGAATCCAGGTTGGTATAGCGCTTCGAAAGAGAACGACTACAATATGTCAGGTACTCCAATTTATTAATCCACTTAGCTAAAACAAGAAAATATGAAAAAGTCAATATTCATGCTTGCAGCTGTGGCTTCTCTCGGCCTCCTGGCAACCTCCTGCGACCCCGTGAAGGAGGATGGTAGCTTCGAAGTGCTAAAGCCCACTGCCGACAATCTTTTGAAGGGTGCCACCTTCACCCAGTGCCGCCAAGTGACCGACGAGGCCGGCAATGTGACTGGCTATGAAGAGGCTGCCGACGGTAACTACATTTTCTATAATATCCCGTCTGTCAACTCCGTTGTCATCTTCAACTATAACGCCGACGGCTCTGAGTTCGACCTCAGCAAGAACACGGGTAACCAGGCTTACGCTTCGGGCGGTATGTTCGCCCTCGTGCCTGCACGTGGCTCTGACTCTCATCAGACTGTTTATTTCCGCTATACTAACGCAGTAGGCGAGGAAGTGGTGGCATCGAAAGAATTCGACGTGTACGTGCCAGCCGACATCTCTGCTGAACTGAAACTCCTCACTTCTAACGCATCGAGCGATAAGACTTGGACATGGGACCTCTCTGTGAACGGTGGTGGCTGGGGTAATGCTGGCTACAAGGCCGACACGGGTGAAAACTTCGTGGCTACGGGCGTTGGCACATGGTGGGCTTGTCCTCCAGAGGATTTGACTGGCCAGATGAACCACTCTGCGGATCAGCTGACGGGCGACTGCTCTTCACTGGCCACGATGGTGTTCAACGAGAACGGAACTGTGAAGTGCTTCGATGCTGAGGGCAACGAATTCCGTTCGGGTACTTTCTCTATCGAGAACTGGAACGGTGGCGAGCGCGACGCTGAAGGCTGGGCTATGGGTATTCTCAAGACTTCTGAAGGTGCTACGCTTTGGCCATTCGAAATCAACGCCAAGGACAATCGTGGTGCAGCTTCTTACGTGACCGAGTACGAGATTCTTGAACTGAGCTACGACAAGCTGGTGCTCGTTTATCCCGACGGCGGTAGCCAAGGTGCCTGGGGCGAGTCCTCTTGGTGGCGCTTCAAGAGCAACACCGACGATATAGGTATGCTCACCAACAACGATAAGGCTAAGTGGACTTGGGACACCTCTGTGAACGGCGGTGGCTGGGGTAATACCGGCTACAAGGCCGACACGGGCGAGAACTTCGCTGAGACGGGTTCTGGCACTTGGTGGGCTTGTCCTCCTGCAGACCTCTTGGGTCAGCTCGGCCACGCTGTGGGTAGCGAGTACAACGCTGATGGCGAATGCACAAAGACCGCTCCTGCTACAGGTGCTGAGGACGAAGGTGCCTACATGATTTTCGACGCTGCAGGTCTCGTGACCAGCTACGACAAGGACGGCAACAAGATTGGCGGCTCTACCTACGAAATCCTCAACTACACAGGTGCTCGCGATGCCGACAACTGGTCGCTCGGTACACTCCACACAGGCGAGAACTCCATCCTCTGGCCATTCGAAATCAATGCCAAAGGTAAGTACGTGACCGACTACGAAATCGTGAAGCTCACTGGTTCGCAGATGGTGCTCGTTTATCCTGACGGCGGTAGCCAGGGCGCATGGGGCGAGGCTTCATGGTGGCGCTTTAAGAAAGTAGAATAAGACATAGTAAGGGAAAAGAAAATTACAAATTCCTTTCATAATGTGTATTGTGCATTTAGTAAATATTAAAGGTCATATACACATTGTGGTTCGGTTGGCGGGTCGTGAGATTCGCCAACCGTTCTTTTTCCCATGTTGATGTGTGGGCGGAAAAATTTGGTAGTGAAGGGAAAAAGTCGTAAATTTGCAGTCGGAAATCAAGAAAAGAAATGAGGAAACAATGCTTATTTTACCTCACACTACTGACCGTCGTGTTGGTGGGATGTGGGGAGAAAGAAGGCGTGTGCCACATCCAGGGCACATTGCCGAACGAGAAATATAACGGGAAGTACATCTACCTGATTGCGGAAGACAGAACGATCCGCGACAGCGTGGGCATCGACTCGGTGATGGTGGAGAACCAGCGGTTCGAGTTCGAGACGACCAAGCACATGATGTGCATTATCCGTATGGACTGGCACTACCGCTTCGGTTTGCAGGATTTGCTCATCGTGGCGGAACCAGGTGAGGTGCAGGTGACCATCGACTCCGTCAGTTCGGGCGGTGGAACGCCGAACAACGACGTGCTGCAGCAGTGGAAGCAGCTGACCGAGGTGCATGGAAAGCAGTACGGCCAGCTCATCTCGCTCTACCAAGATGCGCATTTCTCGGGCGATTCGGTGCGGGCGAAGACGGTGAAGGCACATGCAGACAGTGTGCATACGGCCTATAAGGAGCGTACACGCCAGATGGCGGCAGGTTTGCCCGATGGACCGTTGAAGGATTTTCTGGGTAGTCGCTATCCGACGAGCTACCAACGTCGCTTGCCCGATGGAACCGTAGAAGAAGTGCCGATTGACTGATGAAGCCCTTGTTTCGGACATATTATGCGTGGGGCTTGTCGCTGGCTTTGTGCGTAGCGGCCTTCCTCTTTTGGTGTCTGCGCTTTCCGCAAGCCCTTGTCTATCAGGAGCAGATTCAGCTTTTCCTCTTCGATGCCGAGTATTTTGCCGACTGTGCGAAGGTGCCGGCTGGGGTGGCGCGTTGGCTGGCGGAGCTGCTGGTGCAGTTTTATAACAATGTGCTGGCTGGTGCGGCCATCATCGCTGGGCTGTATGTGCTGTTGCAGGGACTGGTTTGGCGGCTGATGCGTCGGGAAAACGCTTCGTTAGTGGGCTATCCGCTGTCGTTCGTCCCCTCGCTGCTGGTGTGGCTCTACATGGGCGACGAGAACATGAAGCTGACCTTTGTGGTGGCTTTGCTGCTGGGTGTGGGGACGATGCTGGCCTATCCGCGTCGGTGGAGCATCGGCGGAAGAATCGGCTATCTGGCGGTCGTCATGCCTTTGCTGCATGGAGTGGCAGGGCCTGTGGTGCTGATGCTGGGGCTGTATGTGATGGTGTGGGAGGCTTGGGTCTCGAAACGTTACCTGCTGGCTGTGGGGGGTGCGGTGTATGCCGTGGCTTCTGTACTCGTGTTTGCGCCGTTGGTGCCTTATCCGCTGTATCGCCTGTTTTTCGGCATCGGCTACAGTCTCGTGGTAGATGATGTGGCGATGCTGCAATATATCATCATGGGTGTCTGTGCCTTGTTGCCGTTGGCGGTACGTGGTGTGCCGTCGGTGGAAGGAAGCAAGGCTCGGGTGGTGGCTCTGACAGAGGCTTTGGTGCTGGCGGTCGTGGGTGTGTTCGGCATCCCGACTTCGTTTGATGCGTCGAAGTACGAGGTGCTCGACTACGACTACATGGTCAGGGCGCAACGGTGGGATGCCATCATCGCGAAGGCTGAACGGAAGTCGCCCGACTCGCCGCTCACCGTGGCGTCGCTCAACCTCGCCCTGGGCATGAAGGGACAGCTGAACGAACGTGCCATGCAGTTCTACCAGAACGGCTGGCAGGGGGCGTTCCCTGTGTTTAACAAGAATTTCGAGTCGTCGCTGATGACTGCCGAAATCTATTACCACCTGGGACTGGTGAACACCGCCCAACGTTTCTGCTTTGAGGCGATGGAGGCCATCCCCGACAACAACAAAAGTGCCCGCATCGTGAAGCGGTTGGCAGAAACGAACCTCATCAACGGGCAGTACGAAGTGGCTCGCAAGTATCTGTTGCTACTGGAAAAGACCCTCTTCTATCGGAAGTGGGCACAGGAGACGATGGCCTTGTTGGGCGATGAAACGGCCATCGACCGCCACCCTGTCTATGGACAGATGCGGCGGTTTCGCCTCACGGAAGACTTTCTCTTCAGCGAGCAAGAAGTGGATAAAATCATGGGGAAACTCGTCATGCGGAATGCCGACAACTACTTGGCCATCCAGTACCTGCTGCTCTTGCCGCAGCTGGAGGGCAATCAGCAGAAGTACATGATATACAGGGATTTTGTAAGGAAGACGCTGGAAGAAAGGCAGAAAGGAGGCGAAAAGCATGAGTAGGTTTTCGCTTCATTCTCGTTGGATGGCTCTGAGCGTCACCCTGTTGGTGGGTGTGGGTGTCTTCCTCTTTTGGTTCTTGGGTTATCCTCATGCGCTGTCCTATCAGGAGCAGTATCAGCTGTTTCTGTGGACAGGCGATTACTTTTGGGAGGATGTGCGGCAGGTGGGTGGCTTAGCCGATTGGCTGGGCGAGTTCTTCGTGCAGTTCTACTATGTCGAATGGCTCGGTGCCGCTGTGCTGGCTCTGCTGTTTGTCGCATTTCTGGGGCTGACGACAAAGGTGATGGGCAATATCTGGTATGCCCTCCTTCCTACCGCCTTGCTGCATGTCCACATGGGCGACGAAAGCGTTCTGTTGAGCTACGTTGTCGCTTTGCTGCTCGCCTTGAGTGTGAGTCTGGCGATGCGGAAGACACACTATCTTTTCGACCTCCTTGTCGTGCCCGTGCTCTATCTGCTGATAGGTCCTGTGGCATGGCTCTACGTGTTCCTGCGGCTTATCCAACAAAAAAAATGGCGAGCAGTGGGATTTCTCCTCTACCTGCTCGCCATCCAGCTGGTGGTGTCTAACACGTTGCTTCACCAGTGGCCCTTCCAGTCCACGATGTATGGTACCAACTACTACCGCATTCCGCTGAAAGTGCCGCCCGCTCAGGTGCTCATTCCCGTTTTTATCCTTCTTTTTGCGGCATGGGGGAACCCCTTCTCCCGTCTTGGAGTTGAGAAATGGCGCGTGGCCACTCTCTTCACCATCGCTGGGATGGCGCTCTTTTTCGGTTTCGACAAGGAAAAGTATGAGCTGATTCGGCAGGACTACCTGATTCGCCATGAGCGTTGGCAGGAGGTGGTGAGCCGTGCCGAGAAGTATCAGGTGCCCGTCAGTTTCTCCTCCGAATGTGTCAACCTCTCTCTGGCCATGACGGGGCAGCTGGCGCAACGGCAATTCTCGTTCTACCAGAGCGGTGAGGATGCGCTGGTCATGCCGATGGTGCGCGACCTCACCTCTAATCTCCCCACGATGGAAGCCTTCTATCGTCTCGGCATGGTGAACGAGTCGATGCGCTATGCTTTTGACCTTCAGGAAAGTATCCTGAACGGGAAGAAGAGTGGCCGACTGACCAAGCGCATAGCCGAATGTTGCATCATCAATGGGAAATATGCGGTGGCAGAGAAATACCTCGACCTCTTGCAGCAGTCGCTCTTCTACCGCGATTGGGCGAAGGAAGCCAAGACCTACCTCGGCAATGAGGCGTGGATTGACGCGCATCCCCAATGGGGCAAGCTTCGTAAGCTGCGCTACCAGCAGGACTTCCTCTACAACTACGGCGAGATAGACAAGATGTTTGGCAACCTCTTCATCAACAATCCCGCGAACAAGATGGCACTGGAGTACTTCCTGGCTCAGTTGCTCCTGAAGGGCGACGTGGCAGCCTTCCAGCAGTACCTCGGATGGGCACAGCAGTATGGCGGTTATCCCTCAATGCCCCACACCTACGAGGATGCCATGCGCTGCATCCAAGCCCACGGCCAGCTGTCTGGCTCTCCCTACGCCGCCTATGCCCAGCGCATGACTGCCCCTGTCCTGTCTGTTGCGACTGAGTCGCAACAAACTCAACCCACCTCCGCCCATTAACCCCATAATCCTCCTCTCCCCCCATGAAGAAACCCCTCCTATATCTCCCCCTCCTCTTCCTCCTCTCTTCCTGCATCAGGAAGGTGGAGAACCCCACCCTCCTGCCCCAATTTCCTCCCATCTTTCCCGACTACCTCGGCGTGACCATCCCCGCAAGCATCGCCCCGATGGACTTCAACCTGACCACCGACGACGTGGAACTGATGGACGTGGTCGTTGCAGGAAGCAAGGGTGGCGAACTCCACGTGCAGGGCGACTTCGCCGACTTCGATGTGGACGACTGGCACCAGTTGACCGAGCAGAACCGTGGTGGCGATATCCTCTTCACGGTCTCCGTACTGAAGAATGGTCAATGGTCGCAGTATCAGCCGTTTCCGATGCACGTCAGCCCCTATCCGCTCGACGACTTCGGCCTCACCTACCGCCGCATCGCCCCAGGCTACGAGGTGGGCGGCAACATCGGCATTTACCAGCGTGACCTCCACTGTTTCAGCGAGTTTGCCATCCTGCAAGAGTCGGCGGTGCCAGGACAGTGCATGAACTGCCACACCGCCAACCGTGGCAGCGCAGACCAGTTCCTGCTCCATGTGCGAGGACCGAAAGGCGGCACGCTCATCCAGCAGGATGGCCACCAGACGTGGCTTAACACCAAGACCGACAGCACCAAGGCGAACTTCGGCTACAGCTATTGGCATCCGTCGGGGCACTATCTGGCTTCGTCCATCAACAGCATCCATCAAAGTTTCTTCGTGGGGAAGGACAGACGCATCGAGGTCTATGACACCTGGAGCGATGTGCTCGTTATGGATACTCGCACCAACGAACTGATTCTCTGTCCCTTGCTCCAGACCTCCGACTGGGAGACCTATTCCGTTTTCTCCGCCGATGGCAAGACCCTCTACTACTGCACTTCGCAGCCTTGCCGCCTCCCTGCCGAGTACGACAAGCCTCGCTACAGCCTCTGCCGCATCGATTTCGACGAGGCGACAGGCACCTTTGGCACCACGGTCGATACTCTGCTCAATGCCACAGCTTTAGGCAAGAGCTTCACCTATCCCCGTCCCAGCTATGATGGTCGTTGGCTCCTGTACAGCGTGACGGACTTCGGCAATTTCCCCGTCAACCACGCCGAGGCCGACCTCTGGCTGATGGACTTGCGGACAGGCTCGACCCGTCCGCTCTCCGAGGTGAACAGCCCCGATGTTGATAGCTTCCACAACTGGTCCACCAACAGCCATTGGTTCGTCTTCTCGTCGCGCCGTGGCGATGGTATCTACAGCCAGCTCTTCCTCTCCAGCTTGGACGACCAAGGCCGTGCCACCAAGCCTTTCCTCCTGCCACAGCGCAACCCCAAAAAGTTTTACCATGCGTTGCTCGACTCCTACAACTGTCCAGACTTCACGAAGGAGAAGGTGGGGCTGGATGCCCGTGAGGCTGGCCGTAACTGTCTGAGTGACCAACGAATACAAGTGACGATACGATGAAAAAGATTCTACCCATCCTGCTGCTACTCCTGCTCCTTGTTGCCTGTCGCCACGAGGTGCAGAACCCGACCCGTGTGGACGAGTTACCCCCCATATATCCCGACTACCTCGGCGTGACCATCCCCGTGGGCATCGCTCCCATGAACTTCGACTTCGAGGGTGGGGCGCACGACTGGCTCGATGTGGTGGTCAAGGGAAGTAAGGGCGGCGAACTGCATTCCAACGGCGAGTCGGTAGATTTCGACATTGACGAATGGCACGACCTTTTAGCACAGAATCGAGGAGGGGAACTGACCTTCACGCTCTGTGTGGAGAACGGTGGGCAGTGGACGCAGTATCGCGACTTTAAGATGTACGTCAGTCCCTACGCCCTCGACGAGTGGGGCTTGACCTATCGGCGTGTGGCACCTGGCTACGAGGTGTATAGCCACATGGGACTCTACCAGCGCGACCTCTCGACCTTCGATGAGTACGAGATTCTGTCCAATACCCGCACTCCAGGAGCTTGCGTGAACTGCCACACCAGCAATCGCACCGACTCACGCTCGTTCCTCTTCCATGTGCGTGGCGACCACGGTGCCACGGCTCTGCAGAAGGACGGACATCTGGAGATGCTCGACACGAAGACCGACCAGACGCTGGGGCTTTGTGTCTATCCCTATTGGCACCCCGACGGTCGCTTTGTGGCTTTTTCCACCAACACCACCCGACAGGCTTTCCACGTGGTGAAGGACGAACGCATTGAGGTGTTCGACCACGAGAGCGACCTGCAGGTGCTCGACACTGAAACCCACCAGCTCCTGCTTTCGCCCCTGCTAAAGACCGACAGCCATAACGAGACCTATCCCGTCTTCTCGCCTGACGGACGGACGCTCTACTTCTGCACCGCGCAGAAACGGGAATTCCCATTGGAGGCACGGAAGGTGCGCTACAACCTCTGCTCCATCGGCTTCGATGCCGCGACAGGCACCTTCGGTACGGAGGTGGACACCCTCATCTATGCCGAGGCTGACAGCATGAGTGTCGCCTTCCCCCGACCTTCCTATGATGGCCGCTACCTCATGCTGACCCTCGCTCACTACGGCACCTTCCCCATCTGGCACAAGGAGGCCGACCTCTACCTGCTGGATTTGCAGACGAAGTCGCTGAGGGCGATGGACGAGGTAAACAGCCCCGACACCGAGAGCTTCCACAACTGGAGCGACAACAGCCATTGGTTCGTCTTCTCCTCGCGTCGGGGCGATGGGCTATACACACGCCTCTACCTCGCCTCCCTCGACGAAAAGGGATGCGCCACGAAGCCCTTCCTCCTGCCGCAGCGGAGGCCAAGGGCGTTCTACAACCGCCTGATGTACAGCTACAACACCCCCGACTTCACGAAGTCGAAGGTGGAGCTGGATGCACGACAGGCAGCTAACGAAATTTTGTCGGAGAAGAGGACAGGGCTTTCTGTACGTCCGTGATGGAGAAAGGCAACGGCCCCGTGCCCTGTTCGGGAGCGTTGAACGATTTGAGACAATTGTCGTAGAAACTGGGGTGTGCTTGAGGCAAAACAAAGGGCTTCGAGCACACTCCTTCTTTGTTGATATAGGTGTAGTAAGGCTTCCCGTAGAGACCGTCGTCGCGTTTCGAGGCGAACACCAGCCAGCGGCTGTTGCTGCTCCACGAGTGGTATGTGTCGGAAAGGGGGGAATTGGCCTGTGCCATCGGATGGATGGCTCGGGTTTTAAGGTTCATCAGCTGTTGGTCGGTTTCGCGGTGCCAGAGGGGAAAGGTGCCGTAGTCAGCCACGGTGTAGGCCAGCCACTGACCGTCGGGGCTGACGCGTGGATGGCAGACGCTCTTGCCTTCGATGGCGGCGTTGTAGAGCGTATCTACCTCGGTGCCGATGGTGCCCGTCGCTTCGTCGAATGGGATGCGGCATAGGCTGTACTTCTGGGTCTCGATGGCTCCGAGCGAGTCGAGCCGATGCGCCGTGCAGTAGTAGATGTAGCGGCCATCGGGCGAGAAGGTGGGGAAGGTTTCCAGTTGGGTAGTGTCGGCCAGCAAGGGACTGTCGATGAAGCGGTTGTCCACGAGGTCGGCCACATACACGTCGCTCTTCGTGTCGAACACCTCCATGCGCTTGCTGCTTTCGGCGTGGAAGGCAGGGATGATGATGTTGGTGGAAAAGACCACATAGCGTCGCGACGGCGAAAAACCGAAATACACGCTGCCGCTCACCATGTCGTCGCGTCGTAGGTCGAGCTTGCGCAACCGACCGTTGTAGTTAAGGATGGCTCCGCCGTCCACACCCCTCACGTAGAACATCGACGTGCTCGGGTCTTGTCCGGCGTAGGTGTGGCAGTTCATGCACTGGTTGCCCACTAACCCGTAGTCGCAGAAGTTGCGGGTACTAAAATCCTCTACGCATCGTTCTTGCAGGACAAGGTTACTAAACACTTCGTAATCAGGCTCTATTAAGCGATACGTGAGGTAGGGATCCACTTGGTCTGCCACAATCGTCCAAGAGAAAGGTCGGTATTCCTTCCAGCCCTCAGCCTCCTTCGCTACTACCTTCACTTCCACGGTCTTACCCACGTGCTCCGTTAGCATGGTGCGCCAATCGTTGGGGTCGAACGTCACTTCCCCGCCGCGGCCGCTGTAGAACGCCACATTATTGATATATAGGTACACGCTAGCAGCATCGTTCCGCAGCAGGAAATTGAGCGGGGCGATGTTCACGGGGATGGTCACGTCGGTGTAGTCGGGGTAGATGGGAGCCGCCTCGTCCACCTTCCGCACGTTCTCTGGCTGAGGGGTACAGGCGACCAAGAGGAAAGCCACCGAAAGATATAGAAAAAGTAGTGGTTTCATTCGAGTGTCAGCGCTTGCTGGTAGAGTGCTTTTGCCCGTGGGCCATAGCGTTCGTAGTCGCGGAGGAACACCTCTTTCTGCCGTGCCACGATGTCGCTGCACAGGAGGAAGTCGAGAGCAATCGTGTTCCGTGGGTTGCTGTCGAGCAATTGGGTGAGGATGGTGTAGCAGTCGTCGCCCACACGGATGTGGTCGCTGGTGTTGAGGAACGAGCGTTTCCGTTCCATCTCCTTCTGTACCTCTTCCGTCATCGTGGCAGGGGTGTGGTCGGCAGCCCACTGGCGATAGACCGCTGTCTTGCTGAGCAACCGCAGGTATTTCATGGCCGCCGGCAGGTCGTCACGCACCAGGTTCACTTCAGCCAACCGCTTGACCATGCGAACGTTGCGTCCGTTGGGTGAGGAGACGCTGGCCAACAGGGCAGCCCGTTCCGTGTAGGTCATGTCGCCCAGCAAGTAGTAGAGTTCGTTCATGATTTTCACCGTGTAGAGCGGTGTGTCGGGACCAATCTTGTAGAACGTGCCCAAGACGGGTTGCTCCATCGACATCAGGCGGTCGGGCAGCAGGTCGAGCCGTGCCAGCGAGAGGCAGTAGAAGAACGTCATCTCTTCCGTCTTCTCCTCCGTATCCGACTCGTACATCCGTACCACCTTCTGGTCGTGTCCGAATCCATACTCATTGTCGTAGGCCATGATGCGCTCCAGCTTCTTAGCCTTGTCGGCATCCACCCACTTGAAATGGGCTGGGTAGAGGAACGTGCCCACACGTCCCATGCCGTAGAATATCGCCACACGTCTTCCAAAGAGGTTCGGGAACATAGTGACGATGACGAAAGGCACCAAGAGCCAGTACTTCCGCTTTGTCTTTGTCCGCCAAGTAGCTAACGCCAAAATCTTGATTAGCTCGAAAATCATTACCAGCAGGAATCCGTACCCGAACATCCAGAAAGCTAAGATGGTGAAAGCGGGGAACGAGCACAGATACACCCACCATCGCTGTATCCGCTCGTTCAGCGAGCTGTGCAACCACCAGAAAGTAGCACCGCCCACGAGTGCCACGATGGCACTGAGCCTGTACTCCTCGTAGAGCGACAGACGTGCCTCCAAAGTGATGAGTGCAATGGCGAAGATGAACGCCATCCACTGCATGAACGGCTGATAGGAGAACCCGACGAATGCCCGTTCGAGGCATCGCCTGGTCAGGTCGCCCAAGACGAGCAGCACGACCGTCAGGATGGCAGGACCTGCGTAGAGATAATAATAATATTGTGTGAGGAAGTCGCCCAAGAGACACGCCAACCAAGCAGGCTTCTCGAAGTAAGAAAGCAAATATTCCCCATCCCACAGGAACAGCTGGTTTTGTTCTTGGTAAAAGAAGTGGTAAGGGTATTGCGACTGGAAAAACCAGAAGCAACCCACAGCCCACAATGCGATGACCGCTATCTGTATTCCTCTTTTTTTCGGCATAGTCCTATATATATAAATATGTGTATTCGGTTAGTTTTCGGTGCAAAGATACAAAAAGGAGTTGATATGGCAATACGTTGGGGTGGGAAAGTGGTGTTTGGGGAGGGAGAAAAAAGGGAAAAAGGGAGGACGCACCATTTTTCGGTGCGTCCTCCCTTTGTGATGGTATGACGTTGTAGCTATTAGATGCCGAGATTCCAGTCGGCGTCGTCGTCTTCGAGGAAGTTGCGACGCTTGGTTGCTGGCTGTTGGTCTTTATCTGCTGGTGTCTTTTTGTCCAGAGAAAGTTGCAGGATGCAGAGATCCATCTTGGCCTTATTTCTCTTTAGCAGAGGCTGTTCATACATCTTTTTCATAATTATCCTTTCTTGTTTTAAGTGATTGTTCTTGCGTTTAGCGAACACGAATCTTTCGGATTTTTACGAATCTCATTCGTGTGTATCTGGGAGATTCGTGTTCGCTTTCGTGATGATTGATAGTTGAGAGTTGATAGGGGGAAGGGCGGCGGGCAAACCGCCTTACACGAAATGTGCCCTTGTCCGCCGTCCTCTATCGTCAGTCTATTATTTTACATACACCTTCATGCTCTTTCCGTCCTTCGTGCGGATGATGTTAACGCCCTTCTGCAAGGAGTTCACCTTTGCACCCGAAGTGGTGTAGATGCCTTCCATGTTACCAGAGGTAAGTGCCTCGATGCCAGCAATGGCAGTAGCTTCGTCGTCGCCGAAGGAGAGAGACTTAGCCGAATTAGGTTCGGTGTAATTGAGGTAAGCACTGTAGGCTCTCATTGTTGGCTGTCCACCTGCTTCTACATGGTAGAAGGCAACCTTCTCATCAATATTCTGCAGAACGTAAGAGTTCTCCGGAGCAAGTTGCCTATAGTACACACCTGTCAATAGATTTGTACCTTCCGTCTCTGTATTCGCAATAAGGTTTATTCCGTGGAACGTTTCGGTGAATACTTTGTTTGCTACCTCTTCTGCCGTAAATTCATTCTTGTAGATGATGACAGGTGTATTAGCAGGGATTGTGCTTGTAACTTCGATCAGTTCCAATTCATCCTTATCGTTTACACTCTCTACCATGTAAGCCTTTACACCCTGTGGAATATCCACGTCGAATGGTGCGAAGAATGTGCCATACTCGTTATCTACCTTGATAGTCATGGTCACATCCAGAGAACTCTTCAACTCGATATTGGAAACAACCACATTGTGCTTATTATCGTCTGAACCAGGAGTCTGGAAGCTAATAGTATAATTACCTTCAGTCTCACCTGTCGTAAAGAGGATGTAGAACGTCTGTGGAAGGTTATCTGCAATATCGGCTCTCACATTTGTATTCAATTGCTGGTTCAGAGCAGTGAAGTCCTCTGGCCCTGATACATTCAGGCGGATTGGCTTACCTGTCGAACCCCAGCCAGCCACATTAGCCTTTACATAGTAGGTCGTATTGGCCTTCAGAGGCATGGTGTAGCCAGCAGTTTTGCCATAATGGTAGAGCGACCCACGAGAAGAATCATATCCGTCGAATCGGAGGAAGAAACCAGATTTTGTCCCGTTGAACTCAGAGAGGCGGTCATCACCCACAAAGGCACGAGCGTGCGTTCCACCACCCAATGTGTTGTTAGACATTGTCCAACCAGCAGGTGCGCCGTTATTCTCTGCGGCAGCAAATGTACCGTCGTACACAGCGTTCACTTCCTCGGTGTTAGCCGTCCAAGTAGCATTAGTGATTGCTGCGGTGAGCGACTGCACCACTTCGGCAGAGTTCTTCTGAGTCTGATCGATAGCCTTGGCTGCATTGAGAGCTTCGATACCTTCCACATTATTGTTGTAAGGAGCGTACTCGCCCTCCAAGAAACCGAGAATCTTACCTTCCATAGCTGCATTGAGTGCTGCATAGTCATCAGGAGTAGCGGAAGTGAAAATCACCGTCACGTCGATTGTCTTCGATTCGTTTTCCATCTCTGCCTTTACAGTGATGTTTGCAGTACCTTCAGCTACAGCAGTTACAAGACCATTTTCGTCAACCGTAGCCACTGTCACGTCGGAAGACACGTAAGAGATGGCGTCGAAGGATGCACCTTCAGTCACGGAAGCCGTGATTTGAGCTGTCCCGCTCACTTCAATCTCGCTATTGTCAATCGAAGCTGTTACTTCCGTTACAGGAGTGTAGCCTGTCATGTAGAGTTCGAAGTTGTCCCATACACACCATGAAGCGTCTACTACACCACCTTTCACACCGAGAGTCAGTGTATGGTTCTCGACAGTCACAGGAATCCATTCGGTGTAATAGCGTCCAGCAGCGAACGAAGCGGCACAAGTGGCCATATTAGTTTCGCCGTTTTGCATTACGTCGAAGGCCGCCGTCTGTCCATCTTCACCTTCGTTGATGAAGACAACAGCACCTGTCTCTGCATTATTGGCAACAGCCTGTGCTCTCACCTTATAAGAACCATTGGGCAAGTTGGTGATGGTCTTCTTCACCTCGAAGGTTGAGTGGTACGACTCTGCACAGTTGGTCTCACTGTTCAGATTAGAATTAGTAGCATCTACCGACCATGGGTTCTCGTTATACTGAGTGTTCATGTTCCGGCTGAAGCTGGCGTTTGGAATATAGTAGGTAGCATCCACTGGATTCTGATCAGTAGCAGCGGCCAGTGCCTTGTCGCGGTCGGTCTTAGAAACGAAGTACCACTGAGCCAAAGAGCTGTTAGCATCGGCAGCATTGTTAGCTACGATGGTGTTACCAGCAGCAGCAGTCACATACTCTGCACCTTCGGCAGTCGAGATGCTGAACTTGCCACTCTCCCCTATCGGAGTGATATAGATATTGTTCTTCGATGTCTGGTCAACATAGTCACCTCTGAAATAATGGCTATCCTTACTATTGTAAACATGTGAGTCTAACGTGTACTTGCCACTTTCTTCCTGCGTAATCGTGAATGGAATACCATGCTCAATGAGCGAAGCACGTGTGCCATAGTTGTTACCACCACCGAGGAACTTACCTGTAGCGGCATTCACAATGTAGTAGTCAGTAGCGGTGGCAATATCTGTTGCATAGAATGCAGGAGCGGCAGCATCGGCCACGGTGATAGTAGCAGAAGCAGTAATGTCCTCGCCACCGTTAGCAGAAGCAGTGATGGTGGCTGAACCTGGCTCAAGGGCAGTCACAACACCATTATTGTCCACAGTGGCTACAGCCTCGTTGCTGGAAGACCACGAAGCAGTCTTGTCGTCGGCTTCCTCTGGAGTCACAGTAGCAGTAAGCGTCACTGTTTCACCCGTTGTCACGGTTGCAGAAGCTGGGGCTATAGTGATACCTGTAGCAGACACAATCGATGCTGCCTCCTTGTAGTAGGTAAGTGTCCAATTGTTATAGACAGCCCATGTGGCAAAATCTCCACCTAAACGAGTTGGATTCTTGATACCAATTTTCAATGTTCCCGTCTCGGACTCGCCATCGGCAGCTACATATACATATACGTCATTACTGTAGTCAACCGTTTCCAAAGCGATATAAGCAGCTGCCTGTGTGTCCGGATAGTGCTTCCCATCAACTACAAAGTCATACTCGTCGTATGCTGTTTCTGCGTATGCATCCATCACCGACTTGAGCTGTGTCTTTGCACCGTTAGCGTATAAGTAGATGATGCTACGTGCACCGTCTGCATCTCTCACCTTCTCGTTAGAAGCAGCACGTTGGAATGCATCTACGCTCAGTTTGTATAGACCTGGCGCCAAACCTGTCACTGTTTCTGAGTAGTAGGTGTTCTCTGCTAAAGCTTCGCTATAACCTGCATATTGATTGAACTTCTCTTCTTTAGCACCTGTAATGGCAATATGAATGGCTTGATAGTCGCTTGCAAGCTTGCTTTCCAATTCAGCTTTGGTTGTGATACTATTCAGCTCATCAACATTAGCTACTGCAGCAATCACTTGTGCATCAGCATTACGTGTATAGTTGGTTACGTGGTCAGCAGTTGACTCAAGTGCCCAGATGTTGGACGTGCCTTGAAGATTTCCACCTTCTACGGCATCACCAACGGCAGCACCATTATAAACAGCCAAATACATATTATTGTTTGTATTTAGGAACTTATAGCCACCTTCAACTTTCGTCACGTTATAAGTACGGATACGGCCCCCTGTGCAATCGCCATAACAGAACCCATCATCGCCAAGCCAATATTCGCTATCGAAATACTGAATGGTGGTCTTACCCGTTGCATCTGTCTTCAGAATAACAGCTAATCCATAGTTGTCAAGAATAGCTTGGGTTGCATATTTACCGCTACGGCTAAGATAAGTCTTCGTATCAGTATTATAAAGGTAGAAATGCCCATCGAACACGGCAGGTGTATTGACTGCAACGCTTACTGCTGCATTTGCCTCTTGTCCTTCATAACCCACCACACCGGCAGGAAGAGAGAGGGTGTAGGCTGACTCCTTATCTAAGGTCACGCCGTCGAAGGTTGCGGTCAGTGTGTTTCCGTCGAGAGAAAGTGTACCCTCAGCCACAGGTGTACCACCCTTAGCCAGCACTGCCTTAGCTGAGCCATCCACCAGGGCAAAGGTTGCGTCTGGGTCGTCAGATGTAGCCGAAGCATATTCCAGTGTCCATGTCGTCAGGCTCTGTATGTATGCGCCATCAGCAATATTCGATGTGGCATCGCCCACGGTGTAGGAGTAGGATGCAGGGCCAAACGTGAAAGTCTGAGCCTCCGATGACTTGAAATAGTAACGTTTTACTTCCACATCCTGAGAAGCTACAAACTTGTTGTTAACAGATAAAGCATTCTCCAACAAGATAGAGCCATCGGTGGTATAGTCGATGTTGTTCAAGTCTGTTCCTGCAGCAAAGGCATACGTAGTAGCAAAAGGTGCATCAAAGTAGTACCATTTATCGGCTTCCATCGTCGCTCCGCTGGTAAATTCGACAGCTTCAGCAGCAATGGTTGGGCCAAAATATTTCAGAGACTTCACCTCAAAGGTGAGCCAGTTTGCACCTTCCTGGTCGTTGCGTACCTTAAACACTAACGTTCCGTCAGTCACACTAATGTTTTCCAAGAGGCGCACTTGTGGGCCTTCGGTCAAACTCTTATCGTTCACGATAGGGATGCCATATTCCACATTATTGGCACTAAGAATAGTGCGGTCAGTTTGTCCTGCTGCCTCTGGTATAGCCGAACAATTCCAGTCAGCACAATGAGCATGACAATACACTTCAGCCTCATAGAGGCCAGAGGGCAAGTCTTTAACAGTCAGTTCCGACACTGTACCCGTATAGTGCTGATTGTAGTATCGCTCCACCATGGTTACGCCGCCATTAGAAAATGAACCAGCATTGTTTGCCCCATGGTTCGTCCAATTGCTTGTACCTTTGGGGACAATGGAGGTTATATCCAATGGCTCTGCAGCACTGGTGCTCAGCTTCTCTAACTTCACGTCGTCGAAACCTGAAATGGTTTCGCCGTTATTATTCCAGTTTTGCAAGTTTTGTAGACCAATCGTGTATTCAGTGCAGCCATCAGACGTTATTATAAGAGATTTGTTTTCCCAGTTGTTGTCCGACTTTTCGCTGTTAATCGTAGGCTCCACCTGCCAGCTATTATTAGCGCTTGTCGCCTTTAAGTAAATATGGTTGTTCTTTTCTGCTCCTGCATAGCACAGCAAATCTGCACTTAAACGATACACGCCACTGGGCAATGCTGTCAATTGCTGCTGCAATTCGATAGAGGTTGGGCTGCCTGTGGTACCTGAACTTTGCCAATTTTGTCCACCCCAACGCAGACGTGCCCAATAGGTCTGTTCGCCTGAATGTTTCATCGTGTAGGAAGAGAAACTATTTGACTGCTTATCGCTACTCTTCAAACAGGTCAAGTCGTTCGTGTTAGGATTGGTGTGTACCACCGTCCATCCGTCGGGTTCGAAAATGTACCGTTCATTTGAACCTCCCTGTTGGTACGTAGTTTTGATGGTATAGTCACCTTCAAAGCCCGGATTCGTGATGTACGTCGCCGTCACGTCCGTTTGTGCGTGGGCGAGATTCCCCCATCCTACGCCGACGGCCATAAAGGCCGCTAAAGTCAGTAACTTTTTGAACATAAGAATTTGAAATTAAGTTAATAAATATTGTGAATTGTTTAGTTGCTATGGGTGCTTTCCGAATTCCTCGACCACTGTGCGGTGGGGAGGTATTACTACTTCGCTTTGTAACTCGGCTAACGACTGACTGATGGCATCGAGCTGAGCTTGTACATCTGCGTTAGTATCGTTCTGGTCGCGCAGAATGTCCTCGATATACAGCCGCTGATTGGCCAATTCCGCACGGATGTTTTCTATTTGTAGGTTGGTGTTGATGACCTTATTCAAAGTTTCGCGCATTGCCACGAACGTTCTTACTATCGCATGTCCCATCTGGACTGCCACTTGGCTTTTTAGCACATAGGCCAAGGCTAACACGCCATGCTCTGTGAAGGCGAAAATATTGGAGCCTCCAGGGTTATATCCTTGGGGTATCACATTTTGTGACACCCCTATAAGTATCAGTTGGTTAGCTTCATCTTTCGTGAGTCTGAGCATGAAATCCTCGGGGAATCTGTCCAAATGTCGCCTTACTGTCTGCTTCAGCACTCTTGTTTCCACCTGATAGAGTTTCGCCAAGTCGAAATCGAGCATGACCCTTACGCCGCGCACTTCGTAGATGCGTGAACGGATGCCCGAAACGGCGGAGGATTCTATATGCTGTAGTTCGTTCATTGACTGGTTTTTATTTGTTTTTGGTCTAAGGAGTTGAGGAGTAGAGGAGTTTTTGGCGGCTTGTGCGCCGAGTGTCTCCTTGTGGCCTTGGCTCCTTGGCCTGATTAAACAGGTCCTCCTTAGGGTGCTCCGCATCAACATAACGTCCGTTTGGGGGTACGATGATGTAGTCGTCGGTATTCATGTACATTTTCCGAATTCGCCACAAATTTAATTAAAAAGTTTTAAATAATGTGGTGGGAAAGTGATTTTTTTGGTGGTTG
>CADCDP010000006.1 GCA_902800305.1 uncultured Bacteroidales bacterium | reverse complement strand
AAGCCTTCTCCTTAACTCCTTTACTCCTTAGACTTTTTAACCTGTTGGCTCCTTGGAGATAGTTCTCTGTGGAGAGATTATTTTTTGTCTAAGGAGTTTAGGAGTAGAGGAGTTTTTGGGCTTTCGCAAAAGCCTTCTCCTTAACTCCTTTACTCCTTAGACTTTTAACCTGTTGGCTCCTTGGAGATAGTTCTCTTTGGAGAGATTATTATGGGTCTAAAGAGTTTAGGAGTAGAGGAGTTTTTGGCGGCTTGTACGCCGAGTCCTCCTTAACTCCTAATACCAAACTCTATTTCGGTGGCAAAGGTACAAAAAATCACTGAAATAAGAGGAAAGAGAACACATTTTCTTTCTCCAACGTGAGAATTTTATGAGAAAAGCCCTCCGTACACACCTCCTCGAAGCCACAGTTTCCTCAGAGTCTTCGCCGTAGAGTCTCCAATCCACTCCCCATATCCTCCTTCAGACACAGCCTGTGATTGTACAAACACAGCCTGTGTTTGTATAACCTTAGCCCAAGTCTGTACAAACACAGTCTGTGTCTGAAAGTACTAAGCTGCTTATGCATGAAGTAGTGTATGGCATCTGCATGAAGTGCTGTAGGGCATCACGGACAGCCTCACCCCCGCCCCCTCTCCAAAGGGCGAGGGAGTAAAAAGCAAACGCCGAAACATCTTGCGGATGTCTCGGCGGATATTTTCGGGGGTAAGTGTGTAGCGTTATTCCTTGCTTGCTGTCAGCTTTTCGATGAAAGTCTTGAGCTTCAGCACGAGGAGTTTTGGAAAGGGTATCGTGTTCAGCACGTTCTCGGCCACTATCGCTGTCGTCTTGCGGGCAATCACCTCTTCGTATTCCTCCAGGATATCCGTTGTCACGCAGAGCGTGTAGCGACCCTCTTGGAAGCCTTTCCATACGGGGTAGGCAGATCCGCGACGGGCCAGCGACGACAGCAAGCTGTTGGTGTCGAGCACCACACGGTCAGTCGGCATAGGCGTGATGTTTGGCATGAACGTCTTCCGTAGCCAGTGCATCGATGTGCGCTTGACTCCACTTGCCCTCATCCCAGAGCTTGTCCATCTCTTCGTCAACCTTGCGGGCATAGTAGTCGCAGATGACCTTGCGGAGTTCGTTGGCCTGTTCCACTGTCTTCAAGTGTCCCAGCAGTTGCAGGATGTCCAGTTGTGCCTGATTCAGCACTGTTCTTTCTTCCATTGCTTCCATAATTGTACCTTTTTACGTTTTCTGTGTGCAAAGATACAACTATTTCCCGAAACCAAGGTCTTTTTTTACACGAATTGCCATGAATTATTTTATTCGTGCTCATTCGTGCTAAAGAAAAACCTCGAATTGATAATAATTTGTTGTTTTATAGGGGAAAGGTGGCCCTTTTCCTCCACATTTTTCTGCCTTCCCCTCACTTTTTTCGTTCTTTTATTTGCAAAATCTCAACAAAATCCATACTTTTGCCACGTGTTCCTCGGAACATGACATTTTATTTGCTCAAATTTCTCCTACGAACTGCTACCCCGAACGAGAACAAAGAGCACATTAACACCTAAATGGAGCTTGCGCCAAGCGCAGGCTAATCCATAATATGGTTAGAGGTTGTAGCAGACCTGTAGGAGAATTATGTGAGGGGTCTGCGCTATTCTTGTGCCTAAGGTTAGTGCCGGCTTCTTGAAAGAGACGAAACCAACTTTAGTACAAACTCAATAAATGGAAGAACCAATGAAGCATTTACTTTTAGCGATTCTGTTGCTGGGTTGCATGACTGCCCCGGCGCAAACCGTCATTATGCCCAACGGCACCACCCATCCCTTGGGTGACATGGACGGCGATGGCGAGGTGAACATCAGTGACGTGACAGCCTTGGTGAACAAGATTTTGGGGAAGACATCAGAACTTGAGCCAGAGCCGGTCACCATGCCCGACGGCTCTACTCGTCCTTTGGGCGATATGGATGGTGATGGTGAAGTAAACATCAGCGATGTGACCCAACTGGTGAATGTGATTCTGGGAAAGGGCGGCGGATTGTGCCCCGAAACGCAAGAAAATTCGACGCTCGTCCTGTGGCACGCCAACGGCACACAGACACGCATCGAGCTGTACAAACAACCCCGCGTGACCTTTGGCGACGGCACGGTGGACATCCTCTCACCCGTGCTCAATCAGTCCTACCCAGCCGCCGACGTGCTGAAGTTCACCTACGAGGGCAACGGCACGGGCATCAACGATACCAAGGCTGACCAGCCCTACAGTTCCGACGGCGAGCACATCCTCTTCGATGCCTTCTACATCTACCGCAACGACGGCCAGTTCAATGCCTTCTTCCGTGACGAGGTGGACAGTATCCACTACTCCTGCTACGACCTCGACAGCACCTTTTGTAACGGCTACGTGACCCAGGTTGTTTATACCTCCGACAGCACTTACCGCATCCCCTTGGCGGCGATAGACAGCGTGGGGTTCGTCACACCCGAAACAAAATACCAGCCAGACGTGAAAGTGATAGAGGGTGACATACGCAGCTATGTTCTCTCGTCTGACTCGCTGACCGTTTTTTTTCAAGACAGACACTCCTACGAATCTTTTGCCCCACATCGGCGACAAACTTGTCACGACAGAAGTCAGTCCTACTTTTCCCATCGGTTTTGCTGGACAAGTGGAGACCGTCGAAAATCGAGGTGACTCTATCGCTGTCGTGTGCAGTTCTGTCGGTCTCGACGAAGTCTTTGAGTATTTCTTCTTCGTAAGCAGGGGCACTCCTGAAGGCACAGAGGCAAAACAGCGCAAAGCATGGAATGAGTTGGGGCATTGGGAAGGGGAATACAGCCCAGGCCCTTTCAATTTTCCCTTGACCAACTTCGTCACCCCCAACATCAAGCCCGACATCCGTGGTGATTTGGCGTTCAGTGCGGAAAGTCATCTTAATGTGCGCATTACCCCCACATGGACAGGCAAGGCGGTGATAGCGGTTACCCCTCTTCTTGGTGTTGTCTACTTGCTCAACATTACAGAAGAAGACGTGGTCAACGAGGACTTTTCTCTCTCTGGCCATATTGAGTGGTCGCATGATTTCACCCCCGGCATCATTCCTATCGTCGAACTGGGGATTCCTTTCCTTTGGCTCTACGGGGAAGTCGGTGCATTTTTACGCGCAGAAGCTACCGTAAGCATGGAGCAGCACTGGCAGCAGACTTTCCGCTATTCGTTTCATTGTGAGGCGAGCAGTAATCATTGGCTCATTCCACGGCTCTCATTTAACAATGTCCGCCTTTCAAACAATCATAGTGGTCAGGTTCTCGTAGAAGGTGCTTTCAGCGGTGGAATTTACGGAGAACTCGGCATCGTGTTTTTTGACAAGCGTATTGCCAGCACCGCTTTCAGAGCCGAGGCTGGCATCAAGGTGGGAGGCGATGCGATGCTCTACAGAAAAGACATGGAGTCCTCCCTGCATTCCACTCAAGTGTACAATACGATCAAGGGTAGCGACGTGTACTTCAGTGGCTTCTATAATGTTGGCATTCAAGCCAATCTCGTGAACTTTGACAGGGATCATAATTTCGAAGCTCTTTCGGATGAACATGTTTTTGCCCGTGCTGGCATTGTCCCCGATTTTTCCGATACGAAACTTCAGCGTGAAAAGGGTAATGGCAGTATCCTTTATGCCTCAGCTAAAGCTTCAGGCATCAGTCTCCCCGTAGATTTGGGCTTCACGCTGTTCGAAAAAGAGACGTTGGATGGCACAACGGGCTATTCTGCTTACGATTATACAGGACCATCAGCCGAACTCTATTCTTCCTTTTTCGAACAGTCCCCATCCGTTGGCTATGAGGTCTATCCCACTGTCAAACTGTTCGGAGTGGAGATGCTTGCCGATCCTAAAGCAGAGGTGGAGAAATGTCCTGTTCCCGTCACCATCACCGATTTCAAAATTATCAACTCCGAATATGAAGAGTATGGTTTCATCAACGAAGACGAGTATTACGACTATCGCTTCCATGCCGCCACGACGGTTGAGATAGAGGATGTGGAGAACGTGTACGACTGGGGCTACGTGTATGAAGACCCGCAGGGGAAGAAGGCGTATATATCCTTGAAGGTGCACGGCATATCCTACACCGACACCAACTATGCCTATTATCGCAATGAGCCTCACAGCACCGCCCGCCTTTACGGCTACGTGCAGTATGTGGGTGACAGTGAATGTTACTATGGCGAGCCGCACGACTACCCGTTGGATTACGAGGGTGGCGAGATGTGCCCCGATGCCAATCACCCCCATGCGATTGACCTCGGCTTGCCTTCTGGTACGAAGTGGGCTTGCTGCAACGTTGGGGCTTCCTCTCCCGAAGGTTATGGCGGCTATTACGCTTGGGGCGAGACGAGTACGAAGAGCGTGTATAGCCCGAGTACTTACCAATATGCTTATGTTGTTGATAACAATGAAGGCTTTTGGGATGAAGATGAAGGGCTCTATTGGAGTTGTAATAACATTGGTTCCGACATTGCTGGCACTGGGTACGATGCGGCCACGGCCAACTGGGGCGCACCTTGGCGCATGCCTTCGCTAACGCAGATTCAAGAACTTCTCAACAATTGCTTCAGCGAAAGGACTCAGCAGAACGACGTGGACGGTTGTTTGTTCGAAGGTCCTAACGGCAATAGCGTTTTCCTGCCCGCTGCTGGCCTCCGCCAGAGAGGTGAGCTGTTCCGCGAGGACTACGGCTTCTATTGGTCGTCTTCGTTTGACGAGAGCTCCCCGGACCCGCGCCTTGCCTACCTCCTCTTATTTTCGGGATATCCGGGCTGGAAACGCATCGATCGCGTCGCTGGGCTCACCGTTCGCCCCGTGCAATAGAACTGACCGTGCATCTTTTCTCGAAACTCGCAAACACGAAACCAAAACCCTCCTCGCTTGGGCTGTCCTCATGGCGGGGAAAACATAATGATTATCCTCTGTTCTATTGCCATAATGGTTCGTTCTCCCATCCATGGGGGAACCCCATCGCTACAATGTCTATATCTGGATGGTTGGCAAGGAGTGCATCAATCTTTGCCTTCATGTCATTTTGGGGAGAAATGATGTTGAGGAAGTATTTGATGATGCATAAGTCAAAGTAAATGCGGAGTGTATCCGTCGGCAGTGTAATCCAACAGCCCGTCATACGATTGGGAAGCATGGGGCGAATGGTGTTCTGTTTGTTCCACACTCGGGCATGGTGACAGCAGGAATTGCGTGTCAAGGTCACGATGGTAAGCCACGACTCGAAAGGTGCTACCTGCAAGCCAAATTTCTGAGCAATGGTCTTTTTGATGCGGGCGGTCTTGATGTTGCTGAACATGTTAGTGATGACACCGAAAGGGAGCACTTCCGCCAAAATCCAGGCAGGAGGGTAGGCATCGGTGTAGGTCTGTTTGAAATGGACAATGAAATCTTCCCGTGAACGATGCAGCTCTGCATCTATCAAATCCATCGTGTGACGGAACTTCTTTGTGTCAATGAAATTGCTGCTGTCAGTCATCCAGAAAGGATTACCCGTCATGTCGCTTCCTGTATTGACAATGGCACTACGCACGGCCACTTCAATCTTTTCAATCTCGTTGAAGATGAGCAGGCGCAGTTTCTTGTCGAAGCGATAAAGCATCATCACTTGATCAAACGAGGTGTTCGGTTTGTAAAGGTGCTGTTCCTTGGGCATCTGCAATAGTGGGTACATATAGGCTGACAGACGATAATAGCCGATAAATTCGAGGTATCTCTCTGCTTTGACAGCATCGGTTATCGCCAAGCCACGTGATTGTAGCAGTTTGACCAAGTCGTGCGCATTGGTGTATGGCTTCTGGAATGGTATTTTATTGTTCATGGTACAAAAATAAAAACGACCCGCACATTTGAGCATCGTGGAGAGGCTTGGCGGGTTCTGGCGATACAAAGGTATTGCTTTTCTCTGAACTGACCAAACTTTTTGAGGGATAATTGCTTTTTCCCAAAAAGAAAATGCTTTTTTTGATGAAAACGAACAAAAAACGTGAGCTGTGGTTAGCTGCGGCACAAGATAAACGTTTATTTGTTCTGTAAATTCTGTGGTGCTTCGCAAGAGGCACTGCCGCGGCTTCCGCTGACTCTCCGTCGTTGAGTCACGAGGGGCAACGACGTAGAGTCTCAAGGCTCAACGACGAAGAGTCATGCGGGGCAACGTCGTTGCCTATCTAGAAGAAATGGTGGTGTCATCGTGGATAATCATCAAGTTTTTTTATGGATTTGTTGTGTGGTTCAAGAATGTTTCGTACTTTTGCAAACGAATAAATAAAGAACTATGAAAGATTATCTTGATAAAATGACTGAAACGGAGAAAACATCGGTTGTAGAAGAGCCTGTTGTCCCTATGAATGTGCGACAGACGATGGATTTCTTTGACAGACATTACGATTCACATGCTACAGTGGAGAATGGCATACCACTTCATGAGGGCTTTGCTTTGCTGCGTGCAAGAATGGAAAAGAGGGTGTATGAAAAGAATCGTGTTGTCTCTTGAATTCTTGGACGAATTGGAAGAGCTGTTCGATATACTTGTCGAACAGGGCTTTTTCAGTTATGACGAGTATGCGCTAAAATATATAGATGACATAGAACATTTTATCACTTCTTCCATTCATGCTTATCCTAAACGAAAAGCCCCAACTCTATTTGCAAAATATGGAACGGATTTGAAATATATAGCGTATAGAAAGAACGCCCACACAACGTGGTATATCTTGTTTGAAGAAACAGAATCTGCTTTCTTTATACGTCATATTACAAACAATCATGTTTCGGGGCAATACTTTAATGCGGATTGATAATTGTTCTCTTTGAGGACCCAATGCTGCCAAATCCGTGTAATCCGTAAAATCCGTTGTCTTTAGTGTATCTGCTTCTAATTCTTTGAAAAAAGAAAGATTTGTTTGGAGGCTATAGAAAAAAGTACTACCTTTGCAAAGTCATTAAAACAATCGTCACCATGACATATTTGAATAGGTTTCATCAAGAATCAGTGGAAAGATGTTTAAGGACGGTTGCAGCATCGAAGTCTTTGCAGATAAACTGCGAAGAAGAATCGCGGAAGGCAACAGAAATGCACAGGCAGATAGCACAACGCTATCCGAAAGACGCATCATAGATAGATAATTTTATTCAAAGTTCCGCAAGTTCTTTTTTAACAACGGATTGCACGGATTAGACGGATTTTTTTGGGGCGAGTCTCCTAAGAGACGGATTACACGATTATACGGAAAGTCGAATTTGAAGTTTCGCAAGTTGCTGAATTCTTTTCAACACAGAGTTTTCACAAGAGCACAGAGGAACACAGAGGAACACTTTTTGCATAATGAGGTGGAGATGGTCAGAGGAGCCTAAAGGCTCTTACGCAGAGAGGCTGCGCGACCTTCTTCGCCGATAAACCTTTAGGTTTCTCATGTATTCTCCCTTTCAAAAGGAAAAAATAATTCTCCGTGCATCTCCGTGCTCTCTGTTTTCTTTGTGGTGAAAAGATACATGCGAAAGTTGAGGTCGAATAATTTGAACACATATAAATATTTATGACCATTTGTGGAGATTCATGGGCATTATATGTGAAAAGAGAAACACGAATATCCATCAATGCCCACAAATGAGCATCAATAAATGATGTATTGTTAGAATGCTTCTGCCATCAAATCCTTCCGACCAATGAGGCTAAAAATGGTGATGTCGTTATCCTCGTTGAGGATGCGGAGGGTACGGAGTATCTCGTTGAGGGTTGAGCCACTGGTGGTCACATCGTCGATGATGAGGACATTCTGCTGACGAATGGAAGCACAAAGTTCTTCGTCTGCTTTGGTGGCAAACTTCAAGAAGTGCATCATGTAAGGACGGAAGCGACTCTTTTTCACGTCTTTGGCAATGGTGAAGTAGTCTTTCTGATGGATGAGGTCGAGCATCTTCTGGATGGATTGCTTCACTTCTTCCTTTTGGGCTTGAGTGTAGCGAGGACGGCCATTTTCCAACACATCTTCAAGATACTGCTTTTCGTAAGCATTCATGTCGAACGAAATGCTTGCGGGTAGAGCTTTGACAAGTTCCATCTTGTGCAGGGATGGTTGTGCAAAGCGGTAGATGTAACGCAGCATGTATTGATTGACCTTGCTGGAGGATTCGGGCATCACGACAAGGTCATAGTTGTAGAGGTTGATTTGTTTGTCGAGGTTGTCAACGGCTTTCTTGATGAAGTTGGTGAGGTCGGGATGGTCTTGCAACGACTCCGTGAACTTGAGGTGCTTGATGAAGGCACTCCGCACAGAACCATCCACTTGTTCTGAAAACTCATAGCCGTAGTAGAAACACTTTCCGAATGCCTCCACCTGATAGCCGTTTCCAGTCAAATTGATATTGTCTTCCGCTCCGTCATGCACGAAGTCAAACACGAACATCTTTTCCTCTTTGTCGAATGTGATACCCATAAAATCCTTTTTTCTGTGTGCAAAGGTACGAGAAAATGTGAAAAGTAAAAAAAGAAAAGTGAAAAATTTGCCACGGCACTTGCACACCAACTGGTAGTAAACAGCTGCGGTAGCAAATTTTTCACTTTTCACTTTTACTTTTTCACTTTTATTTGTAACTTTGCAAGGTCGAAACAAACAATCAGGAATATGATTCATCTAAGTAGGAAAAATTTGGGATGCAAAATGGCGGTTGTGGCGTGGGCATGGATGTTGGCTACGCCATTCGTGAAGGCACAGACATTCACGCAATACACAACCACGGAAGGGGCGGTTTGGCAACAGAGCCGAACGAGCTTGACAACGAAGGGTGGGGAACCGATGCTTCGTGTGGGAAGTCAGGACACGGGGCATGAATTTCGTGCATGGGGCACGTGCTTCAATGAGCTTGACCTCGATGCCATCCGTCTGCTGGAACCCAAGGCGCAGCAGGAGGTGATGCACGGCCTTTTTGCGCCCGATGGTGACCTGCATTTCACCCGTGGACGCTTGACGATGAACGCGAACGACTATAGCCGTGCGTGGTATTCGTGCGATACGGTGGCGGGTGATTTCGGGTTGAAGTATTTCAACATCGAGCACGACAAGCAGAATGTGATTCAGCTCATCAAGATGGCACAGAAGGAACAACCCAATTTGACTTTCTGGATGTCGCCTTGGAGTCCTCCTGCATGGATGAAAATCAACGACGACTACCCTGTATTGAGCAGCCGCTACAATCGACAGCCGAAGGAGAAGGATTATATGCTCTATGACTCCAACGAGGTGACTGACCCCGACGAGATGAAGCTGTTGGGCGACCGTACAGGGGTGTTTCCTCGTCGGCTTGCCACGCAGGATTACATGATTCAAGACCCTCGCTATCTGCAGGCATACGCCAATATGTTTTGTCGGTTTGTGGAGCTTTATGCTGCCGAGGGCATCCCGATTGATATGGTGATGTATCAGAATGAGGCTTACAGCTATACGCCTTATCCTGGGTGTGCCTGGACGGCTGAGGGTACACAGCATTTCAACCACAACTATCTGAAACCCACTTTTGCCAAACGCCTTCCCGACGTGAAGCTTTATTTGGGCACCTTCAACACCAACCGTCTTGATTATGTGGAGAAAATCGTGGATGGCTTGAAGGACGATGTGATGGGGTTGGGCATCCAATGGGAGTGTCGTGAGCATCTTGCGGAACTGCATCAGCGTTATCCTGACCTTCACCTCATCAGCAGCGAAAGCGAGTGTGGCAATGGTTCGATGGATTGGAAGGCAGGGGAGCATACGTTCTTCCTGTTGCACGACTACATCGGGCGTGGATGCGATGAGTATTTCATCTGGAACTTCATCCTTTGTGACCGAGGTACGAGTGCATGGGGGTGGAATCAGAATGCCCTCATTCATGTGGATTCGAAGACGAAGCAGCATCGTCTCACGGCTGAGTATTATGCTGTGAAGCATTTCTCGCACTTCGTCACTCCTGGTAGCCGTATGGTGGGGTATTGCCCCATGCAACGTGAGGACGGCACACAGGCGATTGTCTTCCGTCGTCCCGATGGCAAACGTGTCGTTATCTGTGGAAATGTCAGCGATGTCGCCAAACCCATCACGGTGCAGTTGGACAAGAAGTTCCTCAATGCCACGCTGAAAGCTCATTCATTTAATACTTTTGTGGAAAAGTGAAAAATGAAAAGTGAAAAATTTGCTGCCGCACTTGCACGTCAACTGGTAACATTCTGTTGCGGTAGCAAATTTTTCATTTTTCACTTTTACTTTTTCCCTTTTATTCGTACCTTTGCAACTCGAAATCAATCTCATTCAAAATATGACTTTTAACTTTAAGAAGATTTTGCCTGACGTTTATTGCATCGCCTTGTTTGCGGCGATTGCATTCGTCTATTTCATGTCGCCTGTGAGCAAGGGCTATCGCTTGGAACAGCACGATAGTGGTGCTAATGATGGTATCAATGTGGAAATCAATGCGTATCGTGATGCGCATGGGGGCGAGACACCCCGATGGGTGACAAGCTTGTTTGGTGGTATGCCTACCTATCAGATTGCACCTTCGTATGACTCCACCAAGACGATGTCCTTCGTCGAAAAGGCGTATCACTTGTGGTTTCCCGATTATGTGTGGTATATATTTGCCTCGATGCTGGGTTTCTACATCTTGTTGAGGGCATTCGATTTTCGTCAATGGATGGCGGCTTTGGGTGCTGTGGTGTGGGCGTTCAGCAGCTATTTCTTCATCATCATTGCAGCGGGTCACATTTGGAAGGTGATGGCTTTGGCGTATATTCCTCCCACCATTGCAGGTATTGCCTTGTGCTATCGGAAGAAGTATCTGTTGGGAACGATTGTGACAGCCATCTTTGCCACCTTGCAGATTCAGGCGAACCACGTGCAAATGTCCTATTACTTCCTCACCATCGAATTGCTGATGGTGGTGGCATTCCTCATACAAGCGATTCGTGAGAAGGATTTGCTTTCGTTCGGAAAGGCGACGGCAGGGGTTGTTCTTGCGGCTGTGTTGGCCATCTGCTTGAATGCTTCCAACCTCTATCACACTTACGAGTATGCGAAAGACACGATGCGTGGCAAGAGTGAGTTGGTGAAGCAGGGGAAGGTGGAAGACCAAACGGATAGCGGTTTGGAACGTAGCTACATCACGGCTTGGAGTTATGGCATAGATGAGTCGATGACATTCCTCATTCCCGATGTGAAGGGTGGGGCAAGTGTGCCGCTCTCCCGAAACAAGACGGCCATGAAGAAGGCGGATGGACAGTTGGAGCAAATGGGCATCTATGGCGCGTTCACTCAATATTGGGGTGAACAACCAGGCACGAGTGGCCCTGTCTATCTGGGTGCGCTGGTGTGTATGCTCTTCGTGTTGGGCTTGTTGGTCATCCCCAACAAACACCCTCTGAAATGGGCACTTCTTGCGGCAGGTTTGTTGACGCTGATGCTCGGATGGGGCAAGAACTTCATGCCATTCACAGATTGGTTTATCGACCATGTGCCCATGTACTCGAAGTTCCGCACGGTGGCAAGCATCCTTGTGGTGGTCGAATTTGTGGTGCCGTTCATCGCCCTGTGGGGATTGAAATTGTGGGTGGAGAATCCCGATAAGAAAAAGCTCTACATGGCTACCATCTTCACGGTGGTCATCTGTCTGGTGTATGTCATGTCGCCAGGTTTGGGCAGTGATTGCTTATCGACCAACGACAAAGCCGCCATCCATCAGTATGTGGGTGCTGGCTATTTCGATGAGGCTTTCGGACAGAACATCCTCAGAAGCCTCTCCGAGATGCGTGCCGCGATGGTGAGTGCCGATGCGTGGAGAAGCATCCTCTTCATTCTGATGGGTGCTGTGGCGATGTGGTGGTATGTGAAGAAAAAGACCCCAAAGACAGAGGGAATCTTGGTGGGTATGCTCTTGGCTATCTGCCTGATAGATATGTGGCAGGTGAATAAGCGTTACCTCTACGACGATATGTTTGTGGAGCCACAAGGTGCGGCTCGCATTCAGAAGTCGGAGGCAGACAATTACATCTTGGAGAAGAGTGGAACGGGACGTGACTATCGTGTGCTGAACCTGACTGTCTCTACCTTCAACGACAACAACACCAGCGCATTCTATAGTTCTGTGGGTGGCTATCATGCTGCCAAGTTGCGTCGTTATCAGGAGCTGATAGAGGCACATATTTCCCCTGAAATTCCGAAACTTTATGAGGCATTGCGTTCGGCTCCCATCGACACGGCGGCGATGATGCAAGGGCAGTCGCAATATCCTGCATACGACCTCTCAGCGGTCAATACCGATTCGCTTTTCCCTGTCATCAACATGCTTAACACCCGTTGGCTCATTTTGGGTGCTGGTGAGAAGGGTGAGGTGAAAGTGCCTGTGGAGAATGTGACCGCCTTCGGAAATGCTTGGTTCGTCACGAATGTGGAGTGGGCAGCCAATGCCAACGAAGAGCTGGATGCCCTCTCGAAAGTTGACCTTCGCAACACGGCTGTGGTGGCGAAAGCTGATTTCGACTTCCTGAAAGCTGGTGGCGAAGGTGTAGTGAAATTGACTTCATACGCAGCCAATGAAGCCAAATATGAAGTGGAATCAGAGAAAGGTGGTTTGGTGGTATTCTCAGAGGTGTATTATCCAGGATGGACAGCCACCATCGACGGACAAGACGCTCAGGTGGGACGTGCCAACTATGTGCTTCGTGCGCTTAATGTGCCAGCTGGCAAACATGAGGTTGTCTTCAAGTTCGACCCCAAGAGTGTCCACACGACCGAGACGATTGCTTATGTGGCATTAGGGGTGCTCCTGCTGCTCATCCTGACAGCAATTATCTTGAAAATAAAGAAATAAATATTACTCAATTTTCGGAAGTTTATACGCCTTTGGCGGACGAAGAAAAAACAGATAAAAATAGGTAAAAACAGAAAAAAACAAGTAAATGAATTTCAATATTAAAAAAAAATAATTTATGATAATTTCAATATTATTTTTATTTATTTTTTCCTTGTTTTTACCTGTTTTTCTTTTCATAAAAAGAGCTGCGTCTCAGCATAGCCCAAGCAAGCTTGGCTCTGCGTTCGACTTGCAACTTGGTATGATTTGCCGCTTGCGGCATTAAAAAGAAAAATAAAGAAAAACAAATAAAAACATAAAAATTTTTATATATTTTTGCCTATTTTTTTCTATTTTTTCTTTCTACGCCCCGCAGGGGCATAAAACGTACCAAGTTATTTTTTTACGATTACTAAAGAAATAAATTGACGTATGAAAATATCGCTTTTACAACCTGACATCGTGTGGGGTACACCTGAAGCCAATCAGGATAAGCTGGCGGAACTCCTTTGGGGCATCGAACCCAGCGACCTCTACGTCCTTCCCGAAATGTTCTCCACAGGGTTTGCTGTCAATCCCGAAGGCATCGCAGAGGAAAATGATTCGTCGCTCGAATGGATGCAACGCATGGCCAAGGAACTGAAAGGAGCCATCTGTGGTAGTGTTGCCGTCGCGAAAAGCGACACAGGTTTGGCTCAGGGTGCTGAGGGTGAATCGGTGGCTACGAAGTCCTACTTCAATCGTTGCTACTTCGTCAAGCCCAATGGGGAATATTTCTCTTACGACAAACACCACCTCTTCACCTACGCTGACGAGCATCGTCATTACACACGCGGAAAAGAAAGGATGGTGGTGGAGTTCCGAGGTGTGCGTTTCCTCCTACAGGTGTGCTATGACTTGCGTTTCCCCTGCTTCTCGCGCAACACCGACAAGATTCCCTACGATTGTGCCATCTATGTCGCCTCGTGGCCAACTTCGCGCCTTTCCGCATGGAACACCCTGCTTCATGCCCGAGCCATTGAGAACCAATGCTATGTGGCTGGTGTGAACCGCATCGGCGAAGATGAAAGCGGAAAATATAGCGGTGGCACCTTGCTGGTTGACCCCTACGGCAACACGGTGGCGGCTTGTCCGTTGGGCGAAGAGTCGGTCATCAGCGTCGAACTCGACCTGCAAGCCCTACGTGTCTTCCGCAAGAAGTTCCCTGTGTTGAAGGATGCCGATTAGTGCGTCCTTCTGAACTCATCCAGCTGCTGGAAGCAATGACGGTCGATGATTTCCTCCAGTTGTCGGTCGGGATTGTGTCGGATGCGGCAGTTGTAGTCGAAAATCATCAGTTCTCCATTCTTGGCGGTATAGGGTTTCCATTTCGGAAGCCCTTTTATGTTGGGGTTGCCCGTGTGCGCAAATTGTGCCCATGCGCTGCTCATCAGGTCAGCCAGACGGAGGTCGTCAGCCGTGGGGTGGGGCAGGTCGCTGTGGTTGTGGTGCAGACGGTTGAAGCAGAATTTCAGTTCGGCACCATGCACGGAACCCTTGTTCTGGGGTGAACGCCACGTGAACATATACATATAGGTCTTCGCTGTCCGACTCTCGGCAATCGCGTCGGCTGTGAGGATGGTTTTGGGACGGAAGAGCCAGTCGATGCTCACGAGGTCTTGTGGCGTGTGGTCGGGATAAGCCTCGGCAAAGGCTTGGATGTAGGCATCCGTTTCGTCGCCAAAGGTGCGTGTCAGTTGTGTGCGAGCTTCCTCCTGCGTCATGGGTTGGTTGTATTGCAGACGTTGCAGCTCGTTGAAGGTGGTGCCGATGAGGATGGGCACATCGTCGCTGATGCTGGCGAAGTTCGGTTGGAAAGGCTGCTGCAACATCACCTCTCCGTCAGGAGTAGGGCCAAATCCCCACATCATCGGAGTGCCAGGTTTGCGAGTGCCTATGCTGGCAGCCATCGCACGTTGTCCTGCGGCATAGAGTTCCTTGTAGGGCACATCCTTGATTTTATCCACATCTGCCTTGCTGATGCCCAGCTCTTTCAGCACGGCCTCACCCAGTTCTTCCGTCATCGCCTTGGTGTTCACGTTCAGGATGGTGCCGCTCAGGATGATGGCCTTGTGGAAAAGTCCCTTCGCTGGAGGCATACAGAGCAGGGTGCCCACCTTGCCACCTCCACCCGATTCTCCGAAGATGGTCACATTGTTGGGGTCGCCGCCAAACTTCTTGATGTTGTCGCGCACCCACTCCAGCGCCTTCACCACGTCGAGCATACCCACATTGCCCGAATACTTGTATTTCTCGCCGCAAGTGGAGAGGTCGAGGAAGCCGAGGATGTTCAGACGGTGGTTGACGCTCACCACCACCACGTCCTTCTTCGCCAGACACATGCCAGGGTCCCATGCCGAGGTGCCCGAATCGAAACCGCCTCCATGCAGCCACAGCATCACAGGCTTTTGTCCCTTGCGGTCGGTTGTCCACACATTCAGCACACAGCATTGCTCCGACATCTCCGCCTCCGTCATTTCGCGGTTCGTTGGCTGCATCGTCTGAGGCCCCCAATGGTCACACACCCTCACGGTGTCCCAAGGCTCTACAGGCAGCGGAGGCATACAGCGTTCCACCTTCGCGTAGGGGATGCCCAGCCAAGCCATCGCGTTCTCCTGATGGATGCCCATCACCAAGCCCGACGTAGTGCCCACCACCAACGGGTTGCTTTTCTCCTGTGCCACACACGTCACAGCCACCATCATCGTTGCCATGACCACCATGATGAATCTCATGCTCATTCTGTAGATGCTCTTTTCCATTGTCTTGTCTTGTCTTTGTATAAAGCGGTTTGTTGTTATATCATTACGTTCTGCTCTTCATCGTAATTACGTTCTGCTCTTCATCGTAATTACGTTACGTCCTTCATCGTAATTACGTTACGCCCTTCATCGTAATTACCGTCTGCCTCATCACCCCGTCACGTTGGCTATCCAAATTTCATCGTGTTGGCCTTTTCATCACCTTTCACCCCTGTTGAGCGACCTCCACACACACTTTTCTTTTGACGCTGCAAAGTTACAACATTCTCGTTGCGGTGTACGAATTTTTGAGGGACTTTTTTCACTCTCCCTCACATTTTTTTTCACATTTTCCCACACACCTCTCTATCCGCTACACCGCTACACCGCTACAGTTCTCCAAACCCTATTTTCAACCCTCAAAATAGGCTTATATTTATATATATATTATATATATAATATATATATAAATATAAAATTCTCTTTTGACTTTTGCACTACCTGTTTCCGAACTGTAGCACTGTAGCGCTGCAACGCTGCAACGGGCATAAGGTAATGAGATGCCCTGTTCATCCAACCTCCCCAAAGCAGGGCGATAGGACTGATGAGGTTTCGGCTCGTGATGTGGCATTGAAGGTGAAGGCGGAAGTTCCTCAAGGGGAATGTGTTGGCAAAATGTGTTTAGTTCGCTTCGTGTCTTGTAAAAACAAATTCTTTGGAGAATTACTTCTTTGGAGTTGACAAAAAGACCTCTTTATGTGATTTTTCTTTAAAAAATCTTTGTGCATTTGGAGAATTGATGTATATTTGCAACCGACTCGAAGACTTTTGTGGTGTGACGGGTCTTGATTTGTGAATGATTAAAATGCGATAATTTATGAAAAATTGTTTTATTACGTTGATATTCTTTCTGTCTTTTCTATCCGTTTCTGCCCAAAAGTTGAAAACGGTGGAGGGGAATTATGTGTATCATGCTTCGAGGAATGAGTCGTTGGAACAAGCGGAGCAAACAGCATTGTATCGGGCGAAAGTGCAGGCAATGGCGGAGGAGTTTGGTACGATTGTCTCGCAGGTGACAACCACGGAAACGACGATTCATAATGGCAGTTCGAACGTGGATTTCAATAGTGTGGGCGACAGCGAGGTAAAGGGAGAGTGGATAGAGACGATAGATGAGCCTACTTACGATATTCAGTATCAAGATGGCGCACTTGTCGTGACTTGTCATGTGAAGGGAAAGGTGAGGGAGATTGTATCGGTTCCGATTGAACTGAAAGCGAAGGTGCTCTGTAAGGGAACGGACGACAGTGCGGAGAGTGATGTGTTTAAGCATTACGATGATATGTATCTGTCTTTCACGTCGCCTGTGTCTGGCTTTTTGGCGGTCTATTTGGTGGATGCTCAGAAGCAAGCTTATTGTTTATTGCCTTACAGAGACCAGCAGGAAGGTATTTATCCGATTAAGGCCAATCGTCCATATTTGTTCTTCAAGAGAGGGACTGATCCGATGGCAGATGAGTATCAGTTGACTTGTGATGAGGAGGATGTGGAGTACAACAGAATCTACATTATCTTTTCTCCGAAAGAGTTCTCGAAAGCGGTTGACAACAACGGCGTGAAGGAGAATATTCCTCGGCAACTGAGTTATGATGAATTTAATAAGTGGCTGGTGAAGCACAGGAGAGTGGATGAGAAGATGAATGTGGTGATGAAAGTGTTGACTATCAAGAAAAAGTAAAACGATGTACGATGAACGATGTACGATATACGAAGAAAAATGAGAAATAGATGTTTTATATTAGGCGTGTTACTTTCGTTGGCTTGTGTGACGGTGAATGCACAGGAGGAACATCTTGTTCCCTCAAAGGAGGCTAAGAAAGAGGCTAAGGTGCTGTCGAAGGAGGGGTGGCAAACGATGGAGAGCGTGATGCCGATGGAGGAACAGATTGAGTATGGATTTCTGTTGCAGAACGCATTGATGGAGGATGAGGATGGAGAGACGGTGAGTCGTTACATCGTTGCTTCGGCTGAAGGGACGGACTCAAAACTGGAGATGGCCAAGATGAAGGCGAGGGTGGCTTGTGAAGCCATCATCACGCAGTCGTTGCAGGCTTCCATTCGGGCGTTGATAGATCGTAAAACGAAAACTCGTCAGCATTCGGCCACAGAAGCTGAGACGGATGAGACAACGAGCAAGCATAGCGAAGCGGCATCGAAGGCGAATCTGAAGAATTGTGTGGTGGTGAGGCATTTGAAGAAGAAGAACGGGGATGGCACATTCTCGGTGCAGTTGGTGCTGGCATTGGACAAGAAGTCTTTGTAAAGTTTAAAATGTAAAATTTAAAATGTAAAAGCCTTTATTAAAAACTTAAAACCTCAAATAACATGAAAAATTTAGTATTTATCGCAGCCTTTATGGCTATGAGCTGCACGGTGGCAGCACAGGATTACAAACATTTGTATCAAGAACAGGCAGAACTGAACAAAGTGACTCAAAAGGCACGTCAGGCGAAGGCTGGAAAGGATGCCGAGAAGATGGCCAAGAAGTTAGAGAAGCAGGGTTGGATGCCGCTGCCAGGAAAATTGCCGCTTGCAAAGCAGTTTGACAGAGCGTATAATATGCAGGTGGAACTGAACGACGACGGACGACTGAAGTATATTTATGGTACAGGTCAGTCAACGGCTAATTCCACTGCCGCAGCTCAGATGGCTGCCGCAACTGCTGCACGTGAAGAGATTGCCAGTGCAATGGGCGTGTCGCTGACAGCACTCATCGATGACAGGAAGCAGCAGAATCAGTTATCGGCCATCGAAGCCAGCACGATGGATGAGATTGCACTGAAGGGCAAGCAGATATTCTCGCAGGACTTGGGACGGATGGAAACCGTGATTGAGGCTTATCGTGTGCTGACTAACAATAACATAGAAGTGATGATAGGTATCGCATACAGCACAGCGGAGGTGTCCAAGCAGATGAGCAATACAATTAAGAAGGCCTTCAAAGACAAGGGATTACAAACAGCGTCGCTTGACGAAAAAATGGGTTGGTAATGAGGCGTCTTTTTGTACTGATCTTGTTGCTGCAACCTTTCTTGCTTTTTGCCCAAAACGATAACTATGGCGGCTTTATGCAGGAAGCATGGAAGGAATACGAAGATTTTCGTATGCAATGCAACATTGAGTATGCCGAATTTATGAAATCGGCATGGAAGGAGTATGGCGTGAAGCCTCCTATCCCTGTGCCAGAGATGAAGAAGGTGCCCGTGCAGACTTGCAAGCCAGGCTCTGTGGCGACGGCAAGTGTCTGTGTGGAGACGGAAGAGGTGCCAATGCTCCCGATGGATGATGTGCAACCCGTGCCTATCTGCAAGATTCCAGAGATGACGATGGCAGACCTCTCGGGTGTGTCATTAGGCATCGACTCACTGATTGGTGCAGATGCTTTGATGCGTTTGTTGCCCGACATGAAGGTGGAGAAGCATGGAGGTCTGTTCCGATTCAAACGGAAGAAACCTGCACGTGATGCCCGTCAGGACGTTCGTCAGGAAGCTCAGAAAGAAACACAACAGCAAGAAACTCCCCAACAAGAAGAGGTGGAGGCTGTCTATAGAGAGTTGCCCTTCATGTTCTTTGGCACAGAACTGAAGGTGAGAGTGTTAGAGGACTTTCGGTTCCGTCTGGAGAGTTGCGATGTGGCTCTTCTTTCGGATGCATGGAAGTTGCTTTCCACCCCTCGCTTCAACAACACTATCCGCGATTGTCTGGAGTTACGATATGATTATAATATGTGTGACTGGGCATATCTGGAGATGTTGCAATCGATGGCTGACGCATGGTTGGGCAAAGGAACCAACGAGGCAATATTTTTGGCTGCCTACATTTATTGCCAGTCAGGTTACCAAATGAGGTTTGCGAAGAGTGGAAACAAGCTCTACATGTTGGTGGCCAGCAAGCATTTCATGTATGACCGCTATTTCTTGGTGATTGACGGACAGGATTATTTCACGGTTTCGAATGTGGATGCCCAGACAAGGCTGGAGGTGTGCGACACTCATTTCCAGAATGAAGCACGTCTCTCTTTGTTCATTCCTAAGAGCGTGACATTGAACAATGATTTGGGAGATTACAAGGATGTCAAATCCACGCTCTATACCGACGTGGCCATGCACGTAAGGGTGAACAAGAACTTGATTGACTTCTACGACAAGTACCCCACATCGGAGGTGGATAACAACTTTATGACGCGATGGGCGATGTATGCCAACACGCCAGTTGATGAGAGTGTGAAGAAGCAGATATACCCGTCTCTAAAAGAGAAACTTGCAGGCAAAACGACGGAAGAGGGTGTTCATGCTCTGATGCACATGCTCCAGACAGGACTGGAATATGGCTACGACGAGGATGCTTGGGGACATGACCGCGCTTTCTTTGCCGAAGAAACTCTTTATTATCCTACGTGCGACTGTGAAGACAAGAGCATCCTGTTCTCGCATCTGGTGCGCGACCTCTACGGATTGAAGACCCTGTTGGTGTATTTCCCTGGGCATCTTCTGACAGCCGTACACTTCGAAGAGGAGGTCAATGGCCTTTATTGTATGTATGAAGGAGAAAAATATGTGTTCTGCGACCCAACCTTCAAAGGAGCAGGTATCGGCAGAATCTACCCAGAATACGAGGGAGAAAAACCGTCTGTGATTTTGTTGGTAGGGAACGAGTGACAACCTGAAGGAAGGGAAATGCGCTACGCTAAATGATAAATGAAAAAAGCGCTACGCTAAATGATAAATGAAAAATGATAAATGATAAAGGCCGAAAGGCTCTAAAGGACACGTTCTGTACAAAGCGAGGATTGATGGTCAATCTTCGCTATGTATGGGTGTCCTTTTTTGCGTTCATGCTGGTCGGAATCTATGCACTCATCGCACTCAATTTTTCCTTCCTGAATCCGATTGCACAAGCTGTGAAGGACTTTTCGCTGACAGATGTTTATTATCAAGTATTGGCGGAGCATCCCGACACTAGCCGTGCCATCACAGTGGTGGACATGAGCAAGCTCTACACACGAAGTGAAGTGGCTGCCTTATTGTATGACATCGAAGAGGCGCATCCCAAAGTGGTGGGTGTCGATATCGTTTTTCAAGACGAACGAACTGATTATGTGGGGAATGACATGCTGGTGGACATAGCCAAAACCTACGACAATGTAGTTTTTTCCTATTATCGGCAAAACATCCAAAACAACGAAGAGACCGAGGTGCATAGCTTTTTCACCGACAGCGTGAAGGTGATGGAAGGTTTCACGGACATGCCGCGTGGATTATATGGAGTGATGAAAAGAAAGGTGCCGCTTTGTGGTGCATCAGGGGATGGACAAAGCCTCTCTTTTTCTTCCTTGGTGGCCAATCGGTATGCCGAGAAAGACATCGTTCCTTTGGAGGAAGCCGACTTAGACATCAATTTCGAGCCAACTGTCTTTACGATTGTTTCCTGCGATTCCGTCCTTTTCCATCCCGAATTGTTGGAAGGACGTATCGTGTTGGTGGGAGGGATAAACCGTTTGGAAGACATGCACGACACCCCTCTGGGCAAGATGGCAGGGACGGTTCTGTTGGCCTATTCCATCCAGACCATTATAGAGAGCAGGGAAGTGAAGTATCTTTCTGCATTTTGGTTGGGCATCCTGTCTTTCTTGATTGTCATGTTGACCTGTGTATGGCAAGATGGCTATTCTCGCCTTGTGGACAATAGCATCAAAAACTTGATGATACAGAATGTGCTCAAATCCACGTATATCGCAGGTCTTCTCACATCATTTTGGTGCGTTCTTTTATTGGGATTGACGTTCATCGTGTTCTGCAAGTTCAACATCAGTGTCAATCTTGGGTGGGCTTTTGCCGCCATATCGTGTTTGGTGGGTAGCAAGAGTCTTTATTCCGCTTTGTATAATACTGTACTAAGTAAATAAACTTTGAAATCTAAACTTTACAAATAAACTTTGCAATAACTATGGCAAGAGCATGGTTGGTCTTCATCATGGTGTGCAGTACACTTGTTGTGAAGGCACAAACATATATCGTGATAAAAACGATGGGAACGGTCAAGAAAGTGTCGGCCAAAGGTTCAGAACCTATCAAAGCCCAACAGAATTTGTCGGCTACGGATGTGGTGAACATCGGGACATACTCTATGTTGGAATTGTTGGACGAGCAGGGGATGAAGCGAATCTGCATCAAAAGGCCAGGACAAGACACCGTGCTGAAGATGATGCAGTCGAAAGACAATTCCGTGATTGGCATTTCCAAACAATACCTCGACTATGTCAAGTCGATGGCCTCACGAAATCGGGCAGTGGTGATGAGCGACCCAGCCACCATCACCATGGCAGGAGCGAATGCCGATTCACTCTTGGCAGACGATGAGGATGCCATGAGACCAGACGCTGACGCACAGCCTTTTGGATTCCGCCAGATGATGATGCAAGAATACAACGACTTCCGTCACCAGTGTCTTGAACAATACATCGAATTTGTGCGGGACACGTGGCAGGAATATGGTGGAAAACCAGCCAGAACGTTGCCTCCGATAAAAGATGTGCCCCCTGTTCCTTACAATCCTCCCTCCGAAGACACCTGCAAACACGTCAATAAGCCCATAGCTTTCGCCCAAGTCATGCAAGTCCATGAAGACGAGCCGCAACCCGTACCGATGACACCCATACCTGCGGTGGAGGATGCTGACGAAGGCTATCACAGCATCTCCTTCTACGGAACCCCCGTAAAGGTGCGTTTCAGCAAAGAGGTGGACTTCCATGTCGCAGGAGTGAAAGAGGCACAAGTGGCCGATGCCCTGAAAGTGTTAGGTGGCGAACAGTTCGACAACACCATTCGCGACTGTCTCGAAAACCGTTGCGACCTACAGTTGAGCGACTGGGCATACCTGCAGCTGCTGAGTCAAATCGCCAATCAAGTATATGGAAAAGGAACCAACGAAGCCGTGCTCCTGACGGCCTACATCTACATGCAGTCAGGCTACAAGGTGAGGCTTGCAACCGACAAATTCAGGCTCTATATGCTTGTGGCTAGCAAGCACGACATCTACGGGAAGAACTATTTCGAACTGGACGGCGTTCAATACTACTCCTTCGATGATTTGCCGATGAGCCTCCATATATGCAACGTGGAGTTCCCCAAAGAAAAGCCCCTCTCATTGTTCATCTCCACAGAACAGAAGTTTGCTGTGGATACAACCGCCACGCGCACCGTGGAGTCAGCACGCTATCCCGAAATGAAAGCCACCTTTTCCTGTAATCAAAACGACCTCGATTTCTATGCCACCTACCCATCCTCACAGTTAGGCGACAACGTGGCAAGCCGTTGGGCTATGTACGCCAACACTCCCCTGCCATCAAGCATAAAGGCCCAAATCTATCCCTCGTTGAAGGAAGCTGTGGCCGAAAAAAGCGAATTGGAGGGAGTGGAACGGTTGTTGAATTGGGTACAGACAGGATTCGTCTATGAGTACGACGACAAAGTGTGGGGAGGCGACAGAGCATTCTTCGCTGAAGAAACCCTGCACTACCCCTATTGCGACTGTGAAGACCGTTCTGTCCTCTTCACCCGACTGGTGCGCGACCTCTTAGGTTTGAAGTGCATCCTCGTCTATTATCCAGGGCACTTAGCAACTGCCGTATGTTTCACCGACCCTGTGGAAGGTGACTACATCGACATGGAAGGCCAAAAATTTGTAGTGTGCGACCCCACCTACATCGGAGCCTCCGTGGGACGTACCATGTCAGGCATGGACAACGAGACAGCAACAATCATACTGCTGGAATGACAGCATAAAGCGTGATGAAGAAGATTTACAGCGCATAGCTGATTCCAGCCTTCCATTCGTGGCTATAGCCTGTGAGGGATGGATAGTAGCGATAGTTGCCGTGACGGAGGTAAAATTCGTATTGGAAATGTAGCTGGAGATTGCGGACAAGGTTGACATTCAGGAATGTGCGGTTCTGAATGACGCTTTGTTCGCCTTTGTCGCCTAAGGCGTTGATGCCGTCGGTATGTTCTTGCCAGTAGATGTCGGGGTTGGCTTGGTAGAGGGCGAGTTTGGCAGGGTCTTCTCCTTTAGGGATGAAAAGGCGCATGAAATAGAAGCGGTTGCCGAAAGAGATGTGGCGGTTGTAAACAAACTCGAATTCGTGACGGACAGAGAAACCCATGCCGAAGTTGTAACGTCGCATGGGATAGTAGTCGGCGGTGCTGCCGCCTAATGGCACGGCTGAGAGCATCAACCCGTGTTTCAGCGTGATAGCGGTGCCTCGGCGTTCAGCATGGAATCCAGCACCGAAACTGGCTGCCTCAGAGATGATGGCGAGGTTGCCTGCATCTTCAATCCCATTTTTCCCATAGTGATCTATGTACTTGATGTTTTGGTAGAAACCGATGTCGAGTTTCCATTGGTGTGGCATCTGTCGCTGTATGGAACCGATGCGTCCCATAAGGTCCAACTCGCCCACGGTAGGATGATCTTTATCGAGGTTGACGAGCGCATAGATGTTGAAGTAGTCGAAAGCTCGTGTTGCCTTCCCCTCATCCAGGTTATTGAAGTGGTTGCCGTAATTGAAACGCACATCGAAAAAGGGAATGCTTTCGTGGTAGCGGTAACCAAGTTGGGGGTGCGGGTCTCCTACATCTCGGATATATCGGCCGCCCAAGCCAATTTGGAACGAATAAGGTTCCGGCTCTTCCTTTTTACCAGCCGAAAAGTGGTTCACTCTAAACATCTCGCCCGATATCATGCGATGAAAACCGCGTACAGGATTGAGAAAAGTGCCAATCACTTCTCTCACCACTCGGCTTGCTCCTCGCTTTGTGTCATCGAAGAAAATGTCTGACACACGGTGGGTCACTTCGCCGATGGCAGCCCCTCCGATGCCCGTGGATAGGAAGTCGTTGATGGCGGGGCGGTTGGTCTCGCAAAAAAGTTCCCATGTGAGCGAACCTGCCAGGGGGTAAAGCAGTGAAACACCGTAGGAAAGTCCATGTTCACGGGCGGCATTGTAGAACATGCTTCCGTGGTAGGGGTGGGCAAATTGGTTGCCCGAGAAGCTGTCGTTGTCCCACACCCATCCGCCTGTCAGGTTCTGGTGGATGTGCTTGCCCGTCACACGTGCCCATGGTCGGTCGGTGGCAAAGTGATCCCAACTGAAGACGAGGGCGTTGATGCTAAGGTCTTCCAAAAGGGCTTGCAAGGCAGGGGATTTCATCGAGCCGTCTGATTCCTTTCCGAAGAAATGGAGGGCACAGCGGTAGGGTGCCAGTGTGTCGATGTACTGGTAGTGGATACGTGTGCCTGTGACAGAGTCATGCCAAATGGAGTCGCTCCTTTGAGCTTGAATGTCAAGGCTCAAGAGGATGCAGGTGACGATGAGTAGGAAACGTGTTATCGTTGTTGTCATTTGGCTTGAAATCGATTTCGGGTGCAAAGGTACGACAATTTTTTTTATAAAGTATATCTAAAAGATTGTAGAATTGTTCAAAAAGACGTAACTTTGCCCTTAAAGTGATGAATTATGGCCAAAGAAAAGATTGCATACGTCTGTAGCTCCTGTGGCTACGACAGCCCCAAGTGGATAGGGAAATGTCCCGCCTGTGGTGAGTGGAACACCTTCACAGAGTATAAGGTGGGCAAGAAGAAACCCACCGAATCGGTGAGGGAAGAGTTTAGTTTAGCCTCAAAGTCCAGTCCCATCTCCATGTCGAAAATCCAGACGGACGACGAACCGCGCATCAACATGGGCGACGGTGAGCTGAACCGTGTGTTGGGTGGCGGACTCGTGCCTGGCAGCATGACGCTGTTGGGTGGCGAACCTGGTATTGGCAAATCGACCCTCATTCTTCAGACGGTGATGAGGCTGCATGGGATGAAGGTGCTGTATGTGAGTGGTGAAGAGAGTGCACGGCAGTTGAAGTTGAGGGCAGATCGACTTGTGAAAGAAGGAGAGGCTTTGGCTGATGTGCAAGTGGTGTGCGAAGCCATGATAGAAACGGTGTTCGAGCACGTGAAAGCGGTGGAGCCAGACCTCTTGGTGGTCGATTCCATCCAGACGATGGCCACCGAGACCGTGGAGTCGTCGCCTGGCAGCGTGAGCCAGATTCGCGAGTGTGCCGCTATGCTGCTGAAGTTCGCCAAAGAGACGAACACGCCCGTTATTCTTATTGGCCACATCAACAAGGAGGGCACCATTGCAGGGCCTAAGATACTGGAGCACATGGTCGATACGGTGTTGCAGTTTGAGGGTGACCAGCATTATATGTACCGCATTGTCCGTGCCATCAAAAACCGTTTCGGTTCCACCGCCGAATTGGGTATCTACGAGATGATGCACAACGGACTCCGCCCCGTGGAGAACCCCTCGGAACTGCTGCTGAGCGATGTGCGTGAGGGTGAGGAACTGAGTGGCGTGGCCGTGGCATGTTCCATCGAGGGGGTGCGTCCCCTGCTCATTGAGACTCAAGCGTTGGTCAGCACGGCTGCATACGGAACTCCGCAGCGTTCAGCCACAGGTTTCGACCTCCGTAGGCTCAATATGCTCTTGGCTGTGCTGGAGAAGCGTGTCGGTTTCCGACTCCCTCAGCGCGATGTCTATCTCAACATCGCTGGTGGTATCCGTGTCACCGACCCAGCCATCGACCTCAGCGTCATTGCCGCCGTCCTCTCCAGCAATGTCGATACCGCCATTCCACGCGACATCTGTTTCACGGGAGAAGTGGGGTTGAGTGGCGAAGTGCGCCCTGTCAGCCGCATCCTCCAGCGCATTGCCGAAGCAGATAAACTCGGTTTCCGCAAGATGGTTATTCCTCGTGCCAACCTCAGCGGCATCGACACCCGTAAGTTCAAGATAGGCATCGTGCCTGTCCGCAAGGTGGAAGAAGCCTTGAGGGAGCTTTTCGGGTGAAGGTGATATGCGTTGACCACGAAACAATGACGAAACAGGGGGCTGTGCCAAGATTCGGCACAGCCCCCTGTTTTTGTTCTATGCAGGGCACCACAAAATCGGTGTGACTCACACCGGTATAGGCGGTCTGAGTCACACCGCCACCCTCGGTGTGACTCAGACCGTTTTTGGGGTGTCGAAGTGACTGTTTTTGAGCACATTCGGAAGGTGAAAAAGTGATTAGCCCTTTGTGCATCGATTAAGATGCTGATTCGTAGCGGCTTAATAGTTTTTAGCAAAAAGATGTGCAAAAAAAGTTTTGTGGTTTGTGATTTTTTGTGTAATTTTGCAGCCGAAAAGAAGATAGAACATTATGTCAGTTTCGAAAACGAGGGCATTGCTGGTGGATGTGGCTCGCCAGTTGTTTGCCAAGAACGGATTTGAAAATACATCGATGAACGACATCGCTGTTGCTGCCAACAAGGGGCGTCGTACATTGTACACCTATTTCAATAGCAAGGAGGAAATTTATTTGGCGGTCATCCAGACGGAACTTGAGCGTCTGTTTGAACGCATGGAGGAGGTGTCGCGCAAGAACATCTCTCCAGAAGAGAAGATGGTGCAGCTGATTTTTGCGCATTTGGACGTGATGAAGGAGGCTGTGTACAGGAACGGTAACCTGCGAGCAGAGTTTTTCCGCGACATCTGGAAGGTGGAGGCAGTACGAAAGAATTTCGACAAGAACGAAATCAACCTCTTTCGCCGCATCATGAACGAGGGCATCGACAAGGGCGTGTTTGACATCCGCAACGTGCGTTTGTCGGCGGAAATCATGCACTACTGCCTGAAAGGTTGTGAGGTGCCTTACATCTATGGTCGCTATGCTGCGCAGAACGCGGAGGAACTGTACCCCTACGTGCGCAACATGGTGTTCAAGCATTTTGTAAGAAATTTGAGAATTAATTAATCAATAAAAGAGATTTTATGGGACTTTTGACTGGTAAGACAGCCCTGATTACAGGTGCTGCACGCGGCATCGGTAAGGCTGTCGCTATTAAGTTTGCACAGGAAGGTGCTAACATCGCATTCACAGATTTGGTTCTCAACGACGACATGGCCGCTGGCCTCGAAGCCACTCGCAAGGAGATTGAGGCTTTGGGCGTGACTTGCCGTGCTTACGCTGGCAACGCTGCCGACTTTGCTGAGACGGAGGCTGTGGTGAAGAAGATTCACGAAGATTTCGGCTCTATCGACGTGCTGGTAAATAATGCTGGTATCACGAAGGACGGTTTGATGCTTCGTATGAGCGAAGCACAGTGGGATGCTGTACTGAACGTAAACCTGAAGTCGGCGTTCAACTTCATCCACGCCTGTGCTCCTATCATGCTGCGTCAGCGTGGTGGCTCCATCATCAATATGTCGTCGGTGGTGGGTGTTCACGGCAACGCTGGTCAGTGCAACTATTCAGCTTCTAAGGCTGGTATGATTGGCTTGGCTAAGTCTATCGCTCAGGAACTCGGTCCTAAGGGCGTGCGTGCCAATGCTGTGGCTCCTGGCTTCATCGAGACAGCCATGACTGCTCAGCTCCCTGAGGAAATCCGTGCTGACTGGATGAAGAAGATTCCACTCCGTCGTGGTGGTCAGGTGGAGGACATCGCCAACGTATGTCTCTTCCTCGCATCCGACATGTCGAGCTACGTGTCTGGTCAGGTGATTCAGATTGACGGTGGCATGAATATGTAAATGGAGGTAATCTACGAGGATAATCACATCATCATTGTTTCGAAGACAACGGGCGAAATCGTGCAGGGCGACAAGACTGGCGACAAGCCCCTGAGCGAAACAGTGAAGCAATACATCAAGGAAGCGTATGCCAAACCTGGCGACGTTTTCCTTGGTGTTGTGCATCGTCTCGACCGCCCTGTGTTCGGACTTGTCCTGTTTGCACGTACTTCGAAGGCGTTGGCAAGGCTCAATGCTATGTTTGCAAACGGGGAAGTGAAGAAGAAGTATTGGGCAATCGTGAAGGATGCGCCTCCGCAGTCGGAGGGTACGTTGACCCATTGGCTGGTGCGTAACGAAAAACAGAATAAGTCGTATGCCTACGACCATGAAGTGCCACGCAGCAAGAAGGCTGTGCTTGACTATAAGGTCATCGGAAAGTCGGACAACTATTATTTGGTGGAGGTGGATTTAAAGACGGGTCGCCACCACCAGATTCGCTGTCAGTTGGCGAAGATTGGCTGTCCTATTAAGGGTGACCTCAAGTATGGAGCCAAGCGCAGCAACCCCGATGGTAGCATCTCCCTGTTGAGCCGTACCATGCAGTTCACTCATCCTGTCAGCAAAAAAGAAATTGCCGTCGAAGCACCTCTGCCTGACGACAATCTGTGGAAATCATTTGGGGTTTAAGGAGTTTATTCAACGACATACGCCTTGATGATGCGAATGTCCTTCAAAGGCACGTCGTTGGCATTTGTCTTTACCTTCTGGATGGTTTCTACTACATCCATACCCTTTTTCACTTCTCCGAAAACGGTGTATTCGTTGTCTAACCACGGAGCACCACCATGAATCCTGTAGGCTTTGCGAAGTTCCTTCGAGTAAGTGATGGGTGGATTCTCTGATACCTCCCATCGTGCCTCGTCCTGCAGTTTTTCCAACAGGTTGCTCACTCCGTCACGGTCGCGAACAGCACGTAAGGCGTCCAGTTTCTCCTTGTTTTTCAGTTGCTTTTGCAGGAAGAGCTGTTCTGCATCGCGCTGTTCACGAGCAGTTTCCAAGTTGTCCATGTCGCCCTCCTGCTGCACCTTGCCCGTCACGATGTAGAACTGATACTTGTCGCTCATCCTGTCGGGATTCTCGTCGTCGCCATCCCTTGCAGCAGCCAACACACCACGCAGATGGAAGTGCTTCGGCCACACCACTTCGGCAGGGATGCGCTCGGTGATGGTGTCACCCTCAGCCGTCAATTTCGCCTCAAAACCCTCGGGACGTGTGGCGGGGTCGCCCGTCTGAATCATGAAGTTGCGGATAACACGGTGGAACGTCACGCCTGTGTACATCCCATCCTTGACATTCTGCACGAAATTGTCTCTGTGTCCTGGTGTGTCGTTGTACAACTTCAACCGAATCTCTCCAGCAGTGGTTTCTAACACTACCTCCGTCTCCTGCTCGCCATCCTGTCCTGTGCATCCCATGCATACCAGCCAGCAAGCCCAAAGCATCATGGTAAAAAACTTTTTCATAAAAGCCATTGTATGATAGAAATTGATGATACTATTGTCTCACTCAAATGGGTTGAGTTTACAAATATACACCATTCCCCTCATACGACCAAACTTTTATCCCAAAAAGATGATTCCAAAAGGATAATATGCTCTTTTCTATGATGATATTCGCCCGTTTAGTTGCGTTGCTGATGTTACTCTTCTACAATTTTTGGAACACACCTCAGTTATCCGTTGATTTATATGTATTTGGTTTAAGTTATTGAAAGTTGTTTGAATAAAGACAAATCTTAATGGTTTAGCGATACACGAAGTAATGGCCGTTGTTGCTTTGGCAGTAGCGGGAAAGGAGGGTGAGGATGTAGTGGGCGTTGGCTTCCACTTGATCGCGGTTGCCGTCGTAACCATTGATGAGGACGAGCAGGTGGCGAGTTTGGAGGTCGATTTTGGTGCGTTCGTTGTCGCTGGTGGGAGTGCCTACCCCACCGAGAGAATCACGATAGACGGGGAGACCTTGGATGTTGATGAATCCTCTGCCAATGCCTTCGTAGGGTTCACCTTCACGACCGATGCCAAGGGTGAGGGTATCGCCTACGAACTTGGAGGCATCGAAACCGCCGATGCTGTAGCCGTATGCCATCGAAGCGAGGTTGATGAGGTCAACCAATGTGTCTATCTGGTAGAGGGGTTTGCCTTGCAGGACACGTCGGATGAGGGCTTCGGAAGCAGGACGATAGCGTGAGGGGTCTTTGCCACAAGTGCGATAGACACGACGGGTAGCAGCGATGCCACTCATGTCTTTCAGCGTCTCAGTGGTGAGTGTTTCACGATAATGCTGACTGAGTTGGTCGATTTCGTTCCATAAGCCTTGGGAAAAGGGGGTGTTCTCGACTTCTGCTTCTACACATGCTCCTACAAACAGAGGGCATACGGTTTCTATTTCTTGTGATACGATGATGGTCATGGGCGGTTATGCGGTTGGACGGTTGGACGGTTATGCGGTTGTACGGTTATTAGAAAGGATAACCCACAGCGAAGTGGAAGCCAAGATAATCTTTGAACTTACGAATGTTGAAGTAGGAGGAAACGCCTGTGTCGTAGGGAACATGGATGCCGATACCGAGGTCGAGACGCAGGATGAGGAAGTCGAGGTCGTAACGGATGCCGAAACCTGTACCGACAGCAAGGTCTTTGAAGAATTCACTGGCAGCGAATTTTCCACCAGGATGATAAGGGTCGTCGTGCATGAGCCACACATTGCCAGCATCGACGAAGAGGGCACCTTGGATGGCGTTGAGGATGGGGAATCGGTATTCGGCATTAAGCTCCAATTTGAGGTCGCCCGATTGGTCGAGATAGGTGCCACGTTTCTCTTTGTCATAATAGCGTCCAGGCCCGATGCTACGAATGGTGAAGGCTCGGATGCTGTTGGCTCCACCCACATAGAAGAGTTCGCTGTAGGGGGCGTAGTTGGAGTTGCCGTATGTCCAAACGGCTCCCACCTGCACACGTGTGGCCAAGGAGGTCTTTTCGGTGAGGTGAAAGGTGTTCTTGAGTTGCAAGTTACATTTGAGGAACTGAGAATAGGGGGTGCTGAGCAGGAGTTTGTCTTTCTGATAATAGTCGAAGCCAAGGAAGGCATTGGTGAGATTGAGGAAATTACCCGATTCCTTCACCGTACCCTCGAAGTGCATGGTGTGACGAATGTGTGTGTTCCATGTGTTGTCGTAGGTGATGGCATACTGCATAGCTGGAATGAAGAGGTCACGCAGGGAGACATAGAGGGCAGAGTTTCGTTGCACGATGGAGTCGAAGCGCTCGGTCGTGTTCTGCATCTTATTGTAAGTGATGGTGATAGGAGAAAGCTGATGGCTCCAAGAGCGGCTGGTTTGGAATCCGTAGGCGGCTTCGATAGTCGATGACATGAGACGGTAGTAGTAAGCACGTTTCCGTTGCTCGATTGTGAATTTGAAGGCGGTGGATGTGGGGTATCGGTAGAAGCGTTTGTTGAGCCACGGGAATGCTATCCACGGATAGGAAAGCGAGACATCAAGACCTGCTTCGTAGGAGTTGATGCGTTCGTCCTCACCATACAGCTTTCGTGTCGCCCATTCATAACTTCCTCTGATTCCGACGGAAAGGGTTTCGCCATGATGGAAGGCATTGCGTTTGGAAATGGTCAATCCTCCCGCAGGACCTACCTGGGAATTTGACTTCTGGGTGAAGGCAAAGTTTACCTCGGCATTGATGAGCTGATCCATCGTGAGGTCAAGACGCACATCGAGGGTGTCAAGCCCCCCTGCCCCCGAAAGGGGAGAGCTGACGCTGTCTTGGGTATTTGTTTGAATATCTTGGGAAACACTCTGGATAGCTTCCTCCGTTGAGAGTTGGGGGGCTTCTCTTTGTGTGAACGTGAACCTCACGCTCGAAAAGATGTCCATTCGATGGAGGTTGGTGGCTGTTTTGTCAACGAGAGATTGGTTGAACATCTGTCGGGAACGGAACTTGAAGTTCTTCATCACCACTCTGGGGGCAATGGGGATGCGTTCCCCTTGCCAAACAATCTTGAGTCGGCGACGTTGCAGGGAGTCGTCGTAAACGTTGAGAAGACGTCTTCCTTCACCACGTAGCTGCCGCGTTTCCGTTGTCGTTCTCGTTCTCGTTCGACTCTTACGGATGTATGCGCTGACATTTCCGATGTAGTACTGACGATTGGCTTGTTCTGGTATGTCCAAATCGGGGGCGACCAAAAGCTTGACACGATAGGGTATGTTGGTGGAATCGGCGTAGTAGTTGATGTAGTCGGGACGATAATAGTAGAAACCATTGTTGCGGAAGGCGCTGATGATGCGGTCTTTCTCGCTGGTGAGGTCGAGCGTGGAGAATTGGGTGCCGCGATGGATGTAGGCATCTTTATCGGTCGCTTTGATGATGCTGTCTTGGATGCCATGAAAAGCGTAGCGGATGCTGTCGAAGAGGTAGGGTTCACCCAAATGGATGTCGTAGGAAATCTTCTGTTTGCGAGGGTCACGCTGGTCAACAAGGGTATAATCGACGTTGCCTCGGAAGTAGCCATAATTCTCCAACAAGTTGCTTGTCACCTTGGTGCGCATATCTGGCGATACTTTCGAGATGGTGACGGGTGTGCCAGCAAAAGAGTTGAAGAACCACTTGTTGAAGCCTGTGCGAGGCTTATCGACGTAGGCATTGTATATCCAAAGTCCCACCTGGAAGGGGCTTCGCTTCGTAGAACTGCCTAAAAGTGCGCCATTGGGCTTATATGCCAAAGCTGCTTTCACTTCTTCCAACGCCACATCTTCGGCAAGTGTTCCTTTTTTGTCATGCACCTTGATTTTGTCGATGCCAGTGTAGAGCACCTCGCCTTCGGGGAGATGGGAGGTGGTGGAACAAGCTACGAAAAGGCAGATTGTTATTAGGAATAATATGTGTATGGTATAATTTCTCATTGCTGTTTGTTTGTGGGAGGGGAAGGCTCGGTTTCCTCTTTCTTTTTTCGCCAGATGAGCAGGTCGGAGAGTTTGTCCACTTTCTTGCGTAAAACGACACCGACACCGTTCTTGTCTAACTCGCCTTCGATAAGGCTGGAATAGTCTTTCTCGTGGAAGAGTCGGATATATTGAGTGCCACCATTGTCGAGCCGCCACTCCATCGACACGTCGTCGATGTAGGCACCTGACTCGTTCCGCAGGGTGTTGTTGTCGGAGCTGACTTTGCCGCCTATCACCACATTGAGGCGGTCGGAGAAGAACTTGCGTGAGAACTTGAAGGAGTAATCTGTGCGTCGGGTGCCATCATCACGCACCGTCTGATCTAAGCCCACACTCACGTTCACCATCGTGGACAAGGCATTGCCAGCTATCTTGTTGATTTCGTCTTCGAGGAAGTTGTTCAGCGTGTTGCCAGCCGCAAAGCCTTTGCTGTTGGAACCAGACATATACATACCTGTGGCAAGCATACCGACGGCCAACTTGTTTCGTTCTTCAAGTGAGCAACCTGCCAACTCATTTTGCACAGAGATGTCTTCAGGTGCTTCGATGGTAAATTCCAACCCCATGTCTTCCAGCGTGTTGGTTATCTTCAATCCCACATCGAATGCGACCGTCCTGCTGGAGCCGTCACTTTGTCCCACGGAGGATTTCACCCGTTCGGTCGCTGCAATGTTGAGCATCGGATTGGCAGGTTTACCTATGAACTCGATGAAAGAACCAGGCTTGATGGTGAAAGTTTTCAGCGGTATGACGGGTAGCTCATACTTCATTTCGCCCTCATTGATGGTGTAGCGTCCCATCATGCTGAACACCCCTTCAGGCGTGTAGGACATAGTGATGGAGCCACCTCCCTGCACAGCCACATAGCTCTGTCGGTCGGCAGAAAATTCGCCGTTAAGACGGGCACCATCCTCGATGTTGAGCGTCAGATTCATGTCAAGCCCCATGTACGTCTTCTTCACGATGTCCTCCTTGGGAGGTGGAGGCGCGTTGAAGTCAACAAACGTGACAATATCTTCCAATCGGTCGGTTTGATAGAGGGCTGTCTCACTCAGAATATAAGTGATATTAGTGGTGGGGAGCACTCGGATGAGTCCTCTCACCGAGAGGTCTTTCGTCGAGCCGGTGACGCGTGTGAAGATGTCGCCATACATATCGCCAAAGAGCAGTTTCTTGTTGGTGCGTTCGGCCCCTATCAGCTTGAAGTTGCGCCCTGTGAGCGAGAGCGACAATAAGATTTCGTCGAAGTTAGAGAAATCGACGTAGCCATTGAGTGTGAGCGGATTCTCGTCGGCACCATAGAAATTGAAATCCGTAAAGTTGATGCGGCTATTGTTGAAAAGAATGCTGTCGTTTGCCAACGCTAAATCAAGGCTGTAAAGGTGAGAGATAGCATGAACATCGTTAGGCAGAAGTGCCCCATTGAACAGCAATGCATCGGTAGGTCCTGTCACTTTCAGATGCCCAGCCATCGTGCCCGAGAAGCTGACCGTCTGTTTAGGCACAAAAGGCGAAGCAAGCGACAGCGGCAAGTCAATCAAGGAGAGGTCGGCATCCAGCGAACCTGCCCCTTCGGCATTGTATTCGCCTTTGAGCACAGCGATGTCGGCACCATTGAAAGCGATGCTGGCATCAATATCATGCAAGGTTTCTCCACGAGGCGTGTAGGTGAACTGAGAGGCGATGTTGCCCATAGACATTCCTTGATAAGCAAAGCGGTCGGCATCCAGCGAACCTTCCACCAAGAAGTTTTCACCTTGGTCAACATAACGGGCATCCAGTTGAAGCATACCGTCCATACTGGGCAATCCTGGTATAGGAACAACGCTTAGCATCTCCTTGATGTTGAGGTTTTTGGCGAGAATGTTGGCAATTTGTTTACCAGCATCGCTTTCGTCGGCATACAAGGCGACATAGCAACTGTCTGTCGTACCTTCCAGACGCACATCGGCCATAATGGGACGGTTGGGACGTGTGATGATGTGGTTGTCGGGATTGACCAAAAATTCGCGATAGGCGAAGATGGGTTTGGAGGGATAGAGGTTGTAGTGTACACACGTGTCGTTGGCGAACCCATGCACACCAAAATCAACACCTTTCTCGTCTTTTTTATTGAAATAAGTAATGTGGGCATCCACCGCGTTCGCCATCACGTAGCCGTCGAGATAAGCACGGAAGGCAGGGATGCGAGGTTGGTCATCACAACGCACACCCACGTGATAATCAATGTGGGTGCTGTCTTGTGCGATGTCGAAGAAAGCCGTATCGACCGTGACGCTGTCTTTTCGAAAAGCATACACATGGCCAGAACTCATCAACCCCTGAACGGGTGAAGCCTCCACATCGGCCACAAACTCGTCAAATTGGATGCCGAAGGTCTTCAAGATGTCGGTCACAGAATTGTTGCGTCCAGCAGTAGCATGAACCGAGAGTTCGGGTAGGTAAGTTTTAAGTTCATTGAGGTCAACCTCATGGCTTTTAAACTGTTTGACTGTCTCCTTTTGCAGCCGTTCCACTTTGGGCATGAGGTTGAAAGCATTGTAGGGAGTAAAAAAAGAAAAGCTGAGGTCGCCCGTGCGAAGCGTAGCGGATGTAGTGTCTTTAAGTGCCTCAGCATAGAGATGGAAAGCGTCCGCATGGATGCTGTCGTTGCCCATGCGGAGGGCAAGGGTTCCGATGTGGGAATCCACACGGAAAAGTTTGTCAAGATTGTACGAAAACTGCATGGTGCCTTGGGTGCTGACACGAAGAGCATCATCGCTAAAGCCCATGCTTTTCACATCGACAAAGGGTAAATTGAGGTTGAGCACACCTTCGAGCAGATGCCGTTTCAGGGAGCCATCGAAAGAGAGGTCGGTTTGTACTTGGTCGTTGTCAGCCGCCAAACTTGCCAACAGCTGACCGCCTTTCAGCGAGACGCTGGCATCGGTATGACTCAGGTTGATGCTATCTACGTAAGCATCCGACAGATGCAGGGTGGCATCCATCTTCGTGGAGGGCGAGAGGAAATCAAAGCCGCGACCCGATGCCTCAGCTGAACCAGTCACTACAATACGGGAATACATCGGCACATAATGATTGACCGTCAGATGGCTGATATCCAAGTCGGCTTTGTAGGCATCGGAAGCCATCACATAGCGTCCGTCCAACGTGACCTTTGCCCCATGAGCATCTTCCACTTGGGCTTTCGATTGCAGGGCGAAATCGTCGGTAGCGACATCCCAGAGGGTCGCTTCACCTTCCAGAAGTGCCAAAGTGGGAATCTTCGCATACAGCTCCTTCACGTCGAGGGTGTTGAGATTGCCTTCCGCTTTCAGTCGCGCCTCCACAGGTCGAGCAGGAAGCTGTTTAGCCATCCAATCACACACCGATTGGGTGCCCTCACCTCCCATGTGCGTGAAATAAATGATGTCGCCCTTGCCCAGTTGCCCCTCTGCCACCGCAGCGAAAGTGCCAGGATTGGTGTCTTCGAAGGCATTCATGTCCATGCGATAGGCAAGAGAGAGGTCGCTGTCGGCTGTCTTCACATGAAGGAACGGCACGAGCAGCTGGAGGGAATCCATCGTCAACCGTCCCGTCGCCTCTGTGATGGCCAATCCCGACTGCTCTGTGGCAGCCAGCTGACGAAGGTTCATCGAGAAATCATCGCCCACATACGAGAGCGAATCGAGCTGCAAATTGATGTCTTTGAACAGCAAATGGTTGACATCAAGCTGATGCGGCAATCGGGGTTCCTTCCGAAGGTCGTAGCCGATATTTGTCTCAGCCAATTCGAGCTTATCCACGCGATAAGCCCCTTCTTTCAGGTCGATATAGGCTTTCGTTTGTGCCGTCCCGATGTCCGACTCCACCCATGTGCTGTCCGCATTCGGTGTCAGCAAAACAGCCAGCTTCACCCGTTGCAGGTTCAAGTCGTCCAGCTGCACCCTCCAGTCAATCGTGGTCGTGTCTTCGGGCACAGAATCGTTCAGCAGCACCTGCAAATCGGCATCCCTCAGCAGCAACTTGTTGAGCACAATATTTCCCTTGTCGATGTCGGTTGTGTGGCTGTCAAGACTCAATTCTGCCAGGTTTCCCTTGATGATACAGGCATCTATTAAGTTTTTGAGGTTCAGCTGGGCATCATACAAATGGAAGCCGTCTATCTCTGCCTGCATCTTCAACAGCGGCAGGGCTTTCATGCTCAAATCCAATGCTCCTGCTGCCAACACGGTGTCGCCATTTTCGACCGCCACAAGCCCTTCAACGGAGAGGTCGAGCGGAAATTTCAGACGGACACGCTCCACTTTCACCTCCATATCCGAGCCTTCGCTCAGCATTTCTGCCGTTTTATCGACCAGAAATTGCTGGACAGGAGGTGTGTAAATCAGCACGAAAAGCAACAGCAACAAGAAAATTGGAGTTAGCGCAATCCCCAAAAGAATGCGCCAACTCCATCCTAAAAGCGTATGCTTTCCGTACTTCTTCATAAAAACGAAGAAGTGAAAAGTGAAAAAAACAACTTTCGGGAATCGTTAAAGTTTTTTTAAGTCAAAGAATTAAAAGATTTTAAAGAGCTATGCAGGATGTTTGGAATTCGCCTTCGGCGCTGAGAATTCTAAGCGGCTGACGCGATGTTTGCAAACAAACCGAATGGTTTCTTAAAATTCTCAGCCGCTTGCGGAATTCTTTTTCCCTTGCCGCATGGTTCTTTTAATTCTTAAAATTCTATGACTAAAAACTCCGATTTTTTCACTTTTCACTATTCACTCCGATAGTTACAAGTTTGGATTTATCTTGTTCCACTCAGAGATAGGAGGAACGATGCCCAGCGTCACGAGTTCGTCACGCATCTTGCAGAGGTGCTCGTAAGAAGCGTCCAGCTTCGCCATTTCTTCAGGAGTGCCAGTAGGCATCTTGTAGGTGCAGCCGTTCGTGTCGAGCGTGGTGTCCATCGCCATCATGATGTGGTTGTACTTCTCGTTGGAAACGTACGTGCCAGCTGGCCAACGGAACTTCTCGCCACCCATCACCGAACGAATCATTTCAACAGAGCAGTATGCTGGGCTTTGCCATGAAGAACGTCCACGAAGCTCGATAATCTTCGCACCACCCTTCGTCACAGCCACCTTCAGCTGCTCCCATTCCTCTTCGGGAAGTGCAGGAGTGCCAATGAGTTCGTTGAGAGGCTTGCCAGCCACCTTCACAGCACTGCCAAACACAGCCATCTGCTCGCCGTGACCGCCGAATGTGGCGCAACCTGTCACCTCATACTGCTTCACGCCAAACTTCTTGGCAAGAGCTGACTGCAGACGAGTGGAATCGAGGGCAGCAAGCGTGGTCACCTGACCTGGCTTCAAACCTGAGTAAAGCAACGTCACCAAACCTGTCAAGTCGGCAGGGTTGAAGATGACCGTCACGTGCTTCACATCGGGGCAGTAAGTCTTGATGTTCTGACCCAGTTCCTCAGCAATCTTGCAGTTGCCAGCAAGGAGGTCTTCGCGAGTCATGCCAGCCTTACGTGGAGCACCACCCGAAGAGATGATGTACTTGGCATCCTTGAACGCCTCAGCCACGTCGGTGGTAGCCGTTAAGTTCACGCCATCATAGCCGCAATGGAACATTTCTTCCATCACACCCTCCATACCTGGAGCATACACGTCATACAGACACACATTTGGAGTCAGTTTCATGGTCAGAGCCAGCTGAACCATCGTAGAGCCGATAGCACCACCGGCACCCACAATCACAAGTTTGTCATTAGTTAAAAATCCCATAATTGTATTACTTTTTAAAAGTTGGACATTGTATGTATGCAAAGATACCTATTTTTCACGTAACACACAACAAAACTCAAAACTTTTTTCTTGAAAAAATGAAAGTATCCGTTTTTCAACCCTAAAACCACCGTTTTTGTTGCCTTGCTAACGACAAGGAACTGTACAGATTGACGTTTAGATGGATATTGACGTTTCATGAAATCTCTCTATTCCTGCCTTTACACATCCATCTTTCCTTGTCACTATCGTAATTACCTTATACTCGGCGTCGCATTTACGTTGTGCTCGTCACCATAATTACGTTAGGCTCGCTATGAGAAGAGACGTCACCTCTTACCGTCGGGTGAGTCAATTTTTCCGTGACAAACACGAGGGCTCTTTTTCGATGGCAGTACACAAGGCATCCAGAACGTTTTGAGTATGACAAATGACAGATGACAGTTTATATTTGAGGGGGGGGGAGGGGGATGATTGCCTCTTTTATGAGGTTCTTTTATGAGCTTATATCTATAGTATATTTAAAAATTATAATAAATATATACTATTATATTTTTAGTCTTTCATAGATAGATGAAACTTGGATGAACTATCGCCCGTCAGAGGCTCAAATAAAAACTGTCATCTGTCATTTGTCAGACAATGTTTCACCGTTTCAGCGTTTCAGTAGAGTAATGAGGGGTGTACAAATTCCCTTATTTATATATAACTACTTTATTATTATATAGTTATAAGTAAATTTAAAGAAGGTGTAACCCCTCTTTTCCCGAGTGAAACGCTGAAACGGTGAAACGCATTATAGTGCTGCAAGATTAATGCTTGACGAGAAATTTTCCAAACACCACCTTATTGTATCTTCAATATTCCTATTGTTCATCTTAACAATAGGATTTCCCCACGTAAGCGTTGGATGAAATACAACATCTGTGATAACACCATTGTTTTTTTCCTCTGATACAGAATAATGTACTAATCCATACTCCACATATTCAAGACTCCCCTTCCCATGAATTGCGTATAATGGATACATCAATCTCATAAACTCAATATATCTTTTTCCCATCTCTTCTTTTTTCCCAACAGAGACTTTTGTATTCAAATCTGTAACTATGTCTTTCAACGACATACCGCATTCTACCATATAAATAATAAGATGGAAAAGGGGCAACGAAGTAGAAAATTTCATGTTATAGCACTCATATTCTTGGCTTTTTATCCTGTCTTGTGTATCAAACAATGTTAGCTTCTTCAATTCCCTAATAGACAATTGTGATAGTCTTTCTCTGAATTTGGAGAAGATATGAAATATATTAGTAACGCCTAATATTCTAAAGATTTTTCGCTCTATCTCAACAACTATAAAGGGTTGAATACTATATCTGAAAGGCTCTCGTGACAAGAACTTACTCATATATCCTTCATAACAAGCGTCACTACCATAAAAATGGTGAAAAATGTGTTTAGTTGTTTCATAATCCATCACTAAAACAATATTATTGAATCCAAACTTATTGGTAATAACATCTGGCGTCGAAGTGTCGTCAATATGTGCACTTAAAACATTTAAAATACGAAATAAATGTTTTGGATCAAGACGGTCTAAATCTTCTATTATCAGAACAGCCTTTTTCTTCTTCCATTCAAAACCACTCATCGAATGATCTTCTTTTATCCATCCAATAGCATTTTTTATCAAAGTGGTATATCCATCATTCTCATAAACACAGCCTTCTATCTGAGAAAAAGAAGTTAAATATTTGTCTGCTGTACGTTTCTTCTCATTATATTCCTTTCTTTTTTCACAAATTTTTTTAAAGATTTTATCATACAATTCTCCCCCTGGTACAAATGACAAAAGAAACGAAGCCAATATTTGAATATCATTAAAATCGAATAAAGAATCAAACACTGCATCAAAATCAACCTTGTCCAGCAGATTCTCCTTCTTCAATTGTATAATAATATCACGCTTTATGTATTCAAATACATCTTCATTTTTTGCAACAGAATAATTGACTGGGTATATAGTAAAGAATTTATATTCATCACACAGCCTTTCATCTTCCCTTAATTGATTCAGCAAGTATGTTTTCCCATCTCCAAATTTTGCAGACAAAATGATTCTATCAGTAGTTGCAAGATATTGGGAGAAATCCTTTATCTTTTCTTTCAAATTAATATCTCGTATATCTATTCTCATATTCTATAAATATTATTTTCAACATTGATTTACTTGTTTCAATCAATCCAAAGACAACATCGAGGACCGACATTTGCACTTATCACTTTGGGGGTTAACCACAACCACATTCCGCTCCTTTGAGGCTCACAACATCTTGTATCTACCAACATTATTTGGGGTAACCACAACATGGACAGAAAGATAGAAAGAGACATGGACTTGTATCTACCATCATTATTGGGGTTAACCACAACCGAAGCAGGAGGCGATAGCCACGAACATCCCTTGTATCTACCATCATTATTGGGGTTAACCACAACAAGTATTATGCCAAGGAGAATTCCACTACCCTTGTATCTACCATCATTATTGGGGTTAACCACAACATATCCTGACAACATATTAGTCATCAAGAGGATGGCATCCATTTGGTACTTTCAGAACTTGCGCTATACTCTCACGAACGAATTCGCTACCTGTTATTTTTGCATTTCTGATTCCCATTTGATATTAGCAGCCAACGCTCCGACGAGCGATTAGCGACTGCAAGGCTTTACAATACCTTATTATCTTTATTTGAATGCGCCTATTGTTGTGCGCTCATTTTTCTTTTTCCCTTGCAAATATAAATCCATTTCCTCCCGTTCCAAACGGCAGAAGGTCGGATAATCTTCCTGCATGGTTGCAACATCGTAGTCTTTCGTTGTATCACCATCAGCATTGAGGTGTTGAAGGTTAAACGCTGCCAACAAATCCCGCTGATGCATATCGCCATTTGACAAGGTTATCACTCTCTCTCCTAATCCATGCTCCGTGAATTCTCCATTGGTGAAATCAAACCTGCTTGCTGCATTTTTCACCTCCACTTTTCGGAATTCTCCTCCTAACGATTCCACCTTATTTTTCAATATGGTCGTAAACATCGAAGGTGCGTGATTTGCCACAGACTTTCCGAATCTCTTTTTGCTTTGAATTTTACCCTTCTTATTGATTTTTGTCTCTTTGCTCTTTCGTGTCCAACCACTAATAGGGTTGTTCTCCACGATGAAGGTATCACCTAATGGTAGCAAGGCATTAGCTGTCTCAATGTGTTGCACCTTACGAATGGCTGCCTGCTTGCGCAACAATTCCCTCCGCTCTTCGCGAAGTTTCCTGTATCGTTTGGAATCATTCCACACCCTACGTTCTCCGTTTTTGCGAGAAACGGGCTTGATAGTCCCATCTTCGTTGAAATTCTGCGGATTATTGGCTCTTCTGCTTCTATCCATTTTCCTACTAACCCGATTCAAATCTCTTTGTATGTCATCACACTTATTAGCCAGTTTGTCAATGGACACTTTTTTAAGAGACGAAACAGCAATAGTAGATGGGCCCAAATCGATGCCCACACATCCTACTCCCAGAGTTCTTCCCTTTTGTGGTTTTTCACCTTCAATCGTCATCTGCAAATAGTACTTGTTATTACCACGTATCTGCCTTCTCACCACATTCAATATTTTAATGCTGTCAAAGCCACCTTTCAGTGCGTACATCTCATATTCAGTCAATGGCTTCCCTGCTCCAATAGGCAAAGTAATGTATTCTGCAAATCGTCCAGTCCTACCATTAGTCTTGATAACCAATTCCATAGTATCAAGATGAATTGTCATCCCAATAAAACTAATATTGTTTTTCTTTCTGCTTCCAAACGTATTCAGTTCACCATATTTCTTAAATGCCACTCTTTTAGCGTCTCTGTCATAGAGGAACTTGTTCCATGCTGACCACATGTTGCTTGCAAGTCTTTCAAGCATGAATGAGTTAATACCTAAATCCGCATACGTTTTGTTTGCTCCAGCAGGCAATTTCCCCAACTTGGAGATGTAGCCATTGAAACCATCCAATTTAGCCCCATTGCTTTCGCTCATGGAATAGGGGAACTTGATGGCAAAGGGTTCTCCATTCCTACCAACCACCTCATTGTAATAAAAGGGGTGGCTTCTGAAAAATTCCCTCTTCTCTCTATATGTAGTGCATTGCCTAAACTCATTCATTTGTTCAAAATACTTGTATTGCCGAATGAGTTTCTTTTGTACATAATTGTATATTTGACGAAGATATTCGTATCGCTTGTCGAGAATGTCTGCTTGCCATTTCTCAACCTTCAAAGGAAGCTCTAATACGAACGTCTCTTGTGCCATCTTATTCTTAGGTTTTAGATTTCAATCGCAAAGTTACATCATTTCCTCATCATTTCCAACAAATGAAAAGGAAAATGAAAGTTTGGACACCCTATTTCGGATGTTCTCCTGTTCGTTTTTTACAAAAAGGAAGGCCATTTTGCCAACACTTTCCCTATAGGCAACGACGTTGCCCCGCATGACTCTTCGTCGTTGAGTCTCGTGACTCTACGTCGTTGCCCCTCGAGACTCAACGACGAAGAGTCATCGGAAGTTTTGGCATTGGCTCGATTGTGGTGTGGGGTAAATCCGTATCTTTAATAAGTAGTTTTTAATGGCAACTGGCAGACGAACCATCTTTTTTAGGTAGATTTCCTCTATAAAAAACAGTTTTTTATCAACCAGACGTAAAAATCTCAAATTTTTATGTACCTTTGAACCCGTAATAAGATTGTATCCCCCTTAATGCTTAACGGCAAGGGGTAAAGAAGTTGTTATAAAGAAAAAATGTGAAACAATGATTAGAAGAGCAAACAAGAAAGACATTAAAGGGTTGATTGACTTACTGTATCAAGCAGATGCGGTGCATCATGGCATCCGTCCAGACCTGTTCAAGGGGAACACGCCCAAATATGACGAACGGCAACTTGAAGCCATTATCGACGATGAGAACACCCCCATCTTCATCTATGATGACGGAAGGGTGGTGGGGCATGCTTTCTGCCAGATTGTCGAAATAAAGAATCATCGATTGATGCAGGACATCAAGACGCTGTACATAGACGACATTTGCGTGGATGAGCGTGTTCGTGGCAAACACATCGGGAAGGCATTATACGAGCATGTGCGTGATTATGCGCTGTCGATAGGCTGCTATAATTTGACACTGAATGTATGGGAGGGAAACGATTCTGCTTTATGCTTTTACAAGAGCATGGGCATGAAAGTACAGAAAACGGGAATGGAAATGATATTGTAATGTGAATGACAATTACAGTGAATAATTACCCATATATGTTGAAGCATGAAGTTTATATATGAATATGGAGTGATGGCCTTGCTCCTGGGGTTGCTGGTGGGCTGTCAGACGAAGAATACGACGGAAGCCCAGCGGTTTGAGGCAAGCGTCCAGAGGGAACTACCTTTCCAAGTCGATTCCCTGCGATGGATGGACGGAACCGACCCTGTCACTTTTCAGCTGGCCAGTCGAGGCTATGTGCCGACACTTCCTGATACGGAATTCGGTCAGGACGGAGAGTTGTCGGTGTTTAGAACGTTTCTCTTTGAGACTCCTTTGCGCCAGACGGAGGATAAGGTGTGGCGCAATGTGGTGTTTTCGAAGAAGAATCAGCGTTTCATCTGCATCGACCGTTATCTGAGGGATGGACGGACGCTAGGGTATGTCTATGTGCTGCAATGTGAGTCGAAGAAGTTTCCGACTATCGGCAAGTATCATTGGGACGTAAGCGACCCGCACCATGTTGAGATATTGGGCGGTACACTCGAACATCTGCGTGGATTTACGCTACGAAGAATCAAGGGAGGCGACCAATATGTGGCTCCAGCTTCACAAGAAGACTATTGGGCACTAATTTTCCATGCCGATTCGCTTTGGAATGACGGTTTGTATGCGGAGGCGAAGCAGATGTATGACTTGGCATTTACGGAAGACCGCTATATCCTGCCGAGTTACTTGTCGGCAGTGGCGATGAAGATGATGGCAGTGGGCAATGAGGAGGCAGCACTGTCGTATCTCAAGCATCGGGTCGCTTTGGAGCCAGATTTCTACGAAGAGCCATCCCTCTGCTCTTTCCCACAGCTGAAGGACACGTTTGAGGTGCGTCAACGCAAATGGGGGTACGACCTGAATCTCAAACAGGATTTGGAGTGGATTATCCAACGTGACAATTATGACCGTATGCTTTGGTTTCTGGCATACAGTAAGGCCCCGAAACAGGTGGAACGCAATGAGAAACTGGCCAGACAGTCGCAGGAGACGGACACGATGAATCTGGAAAGAGTGAGCCGCATCTTGACTGAAACGGGTTACCCTCGCAGGTCGAAAGTGGGGTACTTTGCAGCTCAAGCCGTCTGGCTGGTGATTCAGCATAGTGACCTGAGCAAGATAAAAGAGTTTCTGCCGCAACTGGAGGAAGCCGCCCGTCAAGGCGAGATAGAACCGGCACTCATCGCCACCACAAAAGACCGCATCGATGTGCGTGAAGGTCGTCCGCAGAAATACGGCACACAAAGGGATGGAAACGGAAAGCTATGTCCCCTGCTGGATGCGTCGCGAGTGAACGAATGGCGAAAAGAGGTCGGGTTACCTCCGATAGGTATGTAATGGCTTATTGGCATACATTTCCCACCATATCATAAAGTTGTCGTCAATTTGTTTAAGCGTTTGTTACTTCTATCATGCTGCGACCTTCGCCCTTCTTGACCACCTGTATCTTCACTGGAATGCGCTCTTCGAGTTCTTCACGGTGCGAGATGATGCCCACACGGCGATTGGTCTGTCCTGCTATCTCCTGAAGCTTTTCGAGGGTCTGCATTACGGAGTCAAGACTCTTTTCATCGAGTGTACCAAAACCCTCATCGATGAAGAGAATATTAACGTTCATGTCGGGACGATTAAGTGATGACAAAGCCAATGAGAGGGCAAGCGAAATCATGAAGCGCTCGCCACCAGAGAGGACGGTAACGCTGCGCACTTGATCCTTATTATAGCGGTCGAGCACAAGGATGCTCAACTGCTCATTGTCTTCACTGCATGTCAGGCGATAGCGGTCTGTAATCTGCTCCAGATAGATATTGGCATTATTGAGCAACGGACGCAGAATGTAAGTCTGTACCAGCGTACGGAACCGAGTGCCACCGAAGATACGGTTCAGCTTATCCCAACGGACAAAACGCTGTTTGGCCTCTTCAAGCTTCACCTCAATCTCCTTCAACTTTTTGATGTTGTTACGATGGGTATCGAGACGGCTTTGTGTCTGTGCTATCTTCGACAGAATCTCATCGCGGAGAGTATTAGTAGAGGCCTTTTCCTCTTCTAATTGTTGTTTGTCGGGCAGTTCAGAGCGATTGCTGATGTTGAGCGCATTGAGTGCAGTATCAATTTGCTTTTGGGCATCACTGATAGCATCGTTACGAGACTTTAATTGCGAATCAGTGTCATTAACGAGCTTACGAGCAACAGCCACCTGCGACTCTTGGGCAATCAGTGAAAGCAAATCTTTTTCGGACTTGCCAGACTCTTGATAGTAAACCGCCAAGGACTCTGTAGAAGTTTCTATAGTCTGTTTACAATCTTTGAGTTTTGAAGTGAATGTGGTTACCTCCTTCATCAATGTAGTCCACTCGGTATTGATGTCACGACAAGGATAGGCTTGCGGCTGTTCCGCTACCTGCCAGTCGGGACACGACTGAATGATGTTATCACAAATCCTTGAGAGCGCATCAATCAGTGCGCGAGCTTTGTCATGCTTTGCCTTATCATCGGATAACTGCTTCTGGTGGGCTGTATATTCCTTAGCATCTTCTGCCAGATTCTTGCGAGCAGTGTCGGTATTTGTCTGCCAGTCATTAGCATAGCCAGAGAGGAGTTTATCTATCTCTCCCTTGATAGTCTCACACTCTAGAAGAAGTGTAGCATACTCCTTCTCTAATCGCATGATGGCTTCAGCATTGCCCTTCACGTCGTTCTCGGCCTTGGTCTTTGCCTTCTCAGTATTGAGCTTGGCAGCATCCAGAGGTTTCTTTTCTTTGATGAGTTTGTTGATTTCGTCTTGTAGTCGCACGACTTCTTTCTGTGATGCCTTTAACTTCTCAATGTCAGCAAGCACACCTGTAAGTGTAATTTCTGCCTGAGGAATGAGTGGTTCCCGAATGTTCAACCCTATCTTAGTGGCGATTCCCTCAATGTTTTGTTTGTCGGCATCATTCTTCTTGTCAGCTTTGGCCAGCTGTTTAACTTTCCCTTGCAGTGCTCCATCAAGTTTGCCGAATGCATCCCTGGAGTCATCTCGCAGGCGCGTTGCAGCCGAAAGTGCATCAGCTGCCTTTTTCTGTTCTTCCTCAAGAGGGGTAAGAATACTCTTAAAGTCATCGTCAAGGTGACTATGATCAATAGGCTGACCACATAGCGGACAGATGTCAGCCTTTTCTTCCTGGAGGCGATGACGCACAGTGACAAGGGTCTCTTCGACACTCATCTGCATGGTCGTCAGTAGCTTGTCTGCCTTCTCTGATTCTATTTTCTTCGTCTGATAGTCTAATTCTGTTTTTTCTTTAGTCTCTTTGAGCGTGGAGAGTTTACCCTCATCAGCCTTGATCTCGTTCCTTAGTTCATCAGCCTCTTTCTGATTGGTCAACAAGGTGTCGTATGCTTTACGCAGGTCTTCAAGCAATCGTTTTTTAGCTTCTTCTTGACTAAGTTGGTCAATGATGATTTGTGGATTAAGGGCTGTGCGCTGCTTGCTCAGCGTCTCTATCTCTGCATCTTTGGCTTTAACGGCTTTGTCGGCCTCTGTTGCGTTGTTCACGGCATCTTCCTCTGCCTTTTTGAGAGGTTCAGTCTTTGCCTTCTCTTTTTGAAGAAGGATATCTGTATCACTGGCTTTCTTTATGTTGGAAAGATAGTTGCCAATCTTTACGTCGGTCTCACCAGCCTTTGCAAACAGACTGTCATGTTGTTTGTGCTGGTCTATCCATTCTTGGGTTTTAGCGATGGAGTCATTCAACACCTTCACATGGTTTTGTCTGTCAACGATGTCAGCAGATAGTTTTAAAAAGGTATTGTGCGAAGCTTGAAGTGCGTCCTTGGCCGTCTGTTCTTCACGCTTGGCTCTTTGGAGGTCTGCAAGTGTTTGACGCAGGGCTGTTGTGGTGTCCCAATCGGTAAAGAGCATCTTGTTCCGCTGATATTCCTCACCAGTGACAATTGCTTCCAGTTCCTGTTTCTTCTGTTGGGCGTCTTCCTGTACCTTTGCGTTTCGCAACACTTGCTCAATCAACTTTAGCCTGTCTTCCTGAGCTTTTATCTTTTTGTCGAGTGTATTTTTCTGCTGTATGTTCTCCTGCTGTTCCTTGGTCAGTGACTCCACTTCCTCATTGCTTAATGTGTGAGGTTTCTCAGTGTCATACTGCGTTTGTATCGTCGTTTGTACTTCCTTGGCTTTCTTCCACAGACTCAGAATGGCCTCACCGTATGCAGTGAAATGCTGGGTATTGGTCAACTGCTCCAGAATGGCCTCGCGCTCTTTCTTATCACCTGTCAGGAAATTGGCAAACTGTCCTTGTGCCAGCATGGCCATACGCCCGAACTGCTGGAAGTCAAGTCCTACAGCCTCCTGGATTGTCTGCTCAACACTATCCTTGGCCCAGTCGCCACTGCCAACACGTATCTCCCATTTGGGCGAACGGTGTTTCATCGGGCGAAGTCCAGTTTCCTTATTCTTGTTGCCCAACTTCATTCCGAGCGTCAAGCGGGCATGATATTCCTTGCCGTCATTGCCTTCAAAGACCACCTCGCTATAGCTGTCATCCTTTTCGGAGATGCCCAAACGAGTGTACTGTTCGATGCTGGCTACACGGATTTGTTCACCTTCAGCATCGGTATAGTCGTTTTTGGTGGCGTTGGCCACATCGGCTATACGCGGCGTCTTCTTGTAGAGTGCCATCGATATGCCGTCAAGAATGACAGACTTACCAGCACCCGTATCGCCAGAAATCAGGAATATGGAGGCTGGTTGGTCAGTGACAACATCGTTGAGTCCGTGCTCAAAGTCGATGTCGGCTCGCTCTATGGATGCAATATTACGGATATGCAGTTCTTTCAGTCTCATGGCTCTACCGTTTTATTTTTCTGCTGTTGTTTTTCTTCTCGCAGACGTTCCATCTCTGCCTTGACTTCTTCAAAGGCTTGTCGGACATCATCAAGGTCAAGACCAGGATATTGATCTTGCGTTCGCTCGATGAACATCATGGGGTCTGTCATCTGTTGTAGCTCAGCGACCTCAAAAACCAGTTCTTCCTTTTCTGATGCTTTGTTGTCGCTAACGCCTGTCCACAACACCTTCGGATTATATCTCCACTCTTCATTATAGGGCTGGAGGGCATCATACACCATCTGACCGAAGTTTGATGGCAAATCAGTATTCATGTCGAAACGGAAGCGAATGTAGCCACGTTCGCCTTCTGCCACAAACGCTTTCATCGCATCTAAAGCTTCTTCAGCAGAAGTGAAGGAGGTGCCGTCTGATGGGAGTACATAGAAATGCCGCAGTTCATCAATGCGCAACTGGCATATATGAACCTTACCTTTATGTTGGTCAATATCCACGAGGCTAACCGTATGTGGATAGGTCTCGTCGCAACTGACATGCAACGCACTCCCTGAGTAGCGGATGACAGGTGAACGATAGTCGGCTTCATCGTTCATAGCATCCTCCTGATGAGCTATCGTCTGCGGCTTGTGAATGTGTCCAAGAGCTAGATAGTCGAACCCGCTTCCCATGGCATCGGTATCAAGCGTGCGCAAGGTGCCAATATCAAATCCGTGGCCAGTTGCATCAAGTCCTGTCACTGCCTGATGAGCCATCATAACAACAGGCAGACCGAATGTGTTGTCTTCAGCGACCTTGTCGAGTAAGGACTGAATAACACCTTTGCGTTCACCTGTCATATAGGGTAACGCAACGATATAGCCATTATCAAGCTTAATGATGTATTGGTACTGCCAGCCGTCAACCTGTTCCAAACTATCAATAGCCGGAGGTGTTCCTACCAGATGTGCATTGGCAAGTTCCCAAACAGAGCTGTCGGCCTGAATGCGTGAGGCAGAGTCATGATTGCCCGCAGTAATGACGATGTGCATCTGTGGACATACTTGGTGCAGATGGACAAAATAGTCAGTAAAGGCTTTTTTGACTGTGGCTGACGGCTGCTGTATATCGAATACGTCGCCACTCACAAGCAGTGCATCAGGTTGCTCCTTCTTGCACCAGTGTTCCAACTGATGGAAGAAGTGGCGATGCTCATCACTTCGGTCGTAGTTTTGATAGATGACCTGTCCCAAATGCAGGTCGGCTGTATGCAATATCTTCATTCGTTCGTAGCTATATAAAATGTTTTCGCAAAGTTAGCAAAAAATCCGCATTATTGTTAAAATCACGTTGATTTATTACGAATTTTTAGGCTACTATATACAATTAGACTCTAATAAATGAGGAATACAATCGTATTCGGCTGCATTTTATCGTTGTACTCCGATTGGTGCCTGGGAATAAGGACTGGAGTCCTGCTTCGTAAGTACTCCAGTCCTACCGAAGCAGGATTGCAGTCCTACCGAAGGAGGACTGCAGTACTTTCGAAGGCACACCGCTGTACTGACGAATGGGCACCGCTGTACTGACGAATGGGCACTGCTGTACTGGCGAATAGACATTGCTGTACTGTCGAATGGACACTGCTGTACTGACGAATGGGCACTACGATATTACTTCGGAAGGAAGAGGGCGCTTTCTTTAGGGTTTGTTTTCCAGAGGTTTAGTGATACACAAAATAATGGCTGCTGGCGAAGGGACCAGAAGAGAATAGTTGGGCAGCGTAGTCTTGTAGGGATAAGGACACAAAAAAAGTGAAAACCTCGCGGACTTCACTTTCTTTTTCATCTTTTTACCTAAAAAAATGAACCTAAATCTTTTTACTAACCTAAAACCTATTGTATAACCTATGTCTTTTTATCCTTTGTAAAAACAATCCTTTACCTAAACTAAACCAATTGAGAAACTGTTTAACTTAAACTAATACCTTTTTACTAACCTGTATGCTGTAGGGTTCACTAACCCGTTTTTCTCTGTCTTTCCTTTTGACGATGCAAAGTTACGCCCTTTTCGTGGAGTAGGCATCAAAAAATGTTGAAAAACATCAAAAAAGCGTTGATTTGTTGACAATAATCAATGTTTGTGTGCGTGCACACACGTAAATCTGCGTGTTTTGTGCATTTTTCGAGTCGATAATTTGTCGGAGAAAGAAAGAATGCCTAAATTTGTATTCCGAATGCGAAAAAGGAATACTATTTTTCTATGTGGTTTACGATTTTATCCATTATTATAATATGTGTGTTGTGCATCGCTTTAGGTATCATGGTAAATATGTACCGTAAGGTGAAGTTGCAGTGTGATAAGTATAAACAAGGTATTGCTGTGCAGAAGGGGTACCTTCAGAACATGAGCCATGACATTCGCACCCCGATGAATGCCATTTGTGGTTTTTCCCAGATTCTTTGTAATAGTCAGATACGTTCCATGTTGTCGGAGGAGGAAATTGCGGAGTATGGTGTGATTATTCAGAGTAATACGGATTTGCTGAGCACGTTGGTGAATGACATTCTTGATATATCGGATATGGAGAGTGGCAAGTATCGTCTGAATATTGAGGTGTGCAATGTGAATGATGTGTGTCGCAAGGCAATAAGCACGGTCAAGTTCCGTTGTCCGAATGACGTGAAGATGTATATGACGAGTGATGTTCCTGACACTTATACGATGAAGAGTGACCCGAAGCGTGTGGAACAAGTGATGATGAACTACTTGACGAATGCGGTGAAGCATACGACAGAGGGCGAGATACATCTCCATGTCTCTCTTACGGAAAATCCTGGTATGGTGACATTCTCAGTGACGGACACGGGTGAGGGTGTTTCGCCAGATAAAGCAGAGGTGATTTTCCGCCGGTTTGAAAAGTTCAATACGATTAACGGAGGGACGGGATTGGGCTTGGCCATTTGTCGGACGATTGCTACACAGTTGGGTGGTGAGGCGAAATTAGACCTTCATCATCAGGGCAAGGGTGCTCGTTTTGTGTTTACACATCCGGTATAGAGTATAAAGTGAAAAGTTTCTTGATGAGCATGAAGATAAAAGCCGCCAATAAGGGATAGCCAATCAAGAAGAGGGTTGACCATGAGATGATCAGGTAAACCATCATGGAAAGTCCGACGATTTCAGCAAGATAGGTGATGCCCGCTATAAAATAGAAATGGTGGTACACTTCATCAATGAGGGCGATGAAGGTGATGATGACTAACCATAAGACGACCACGAGGGTGGCCATCAGTGGGGGAAGAACCAAGGGGTTGAGGGTAGGATGGTAGTAATACTCTTGCCAAAACTCTGGCACAAAATTTTGTACGGAGGCATAGAGCGACGCCATGATAGCCACAAGGATAAGGAAGAGGGTGGGGTAGATGCTCTTCATCTCGTAGAATCTCAATGTCACGGGCTGATTCTGTTTCCTTTTTTTATTGAGAATGATAACGATAACTCCTAAGGCCACGAGTGCCGATATCCAGATGGCGCGGCTGTCGGAGAGGGTGTCCAGCATTTCGGAGATGGTGTCGTCGGGGGTTGTTCCTTTCAGCAATTCGTGTTCGGGAATCCACCCCATGTTGAATTGGTTGCTGGCCACTTTCACCCAAATGGAGTCGATGGAGTCTCCAGGGATGGACTTGATGGCGGCAACGGCTATCACGTCGTTTTTATAGACGTGGCATGTGTCGGTGATGAGGTCGCCTTCACGGGGAATCAGCGTCAGCGAATCCGCTTTGACGAGAAAGTTGAAGTTTTCGGAATAATGGTGAGTGAGGCGAAAGATGAGCGAATCGACCTGCTGTGGGGATAGGCTCAAGAGGGTGGTGTCGGGAGCGGTAGTAGTGTCCACAATGTTGACAATGACGGGAATAGAGTCAGTGTCGTTGGGCACGGCGTTGGTGTTTGGGGAGGACACGCCGCCCACACAGGAGACCACCAACAGGGAAAGAAGGATGTAGAAGAGTTTCCTCATGGTAGGTATAGTTTCATCAAGCAGTTTTTGCAGTCGAAGTCGAGGCGGAAAATAGTGCCGTTGGCCAGACGGAGGGAAAGAGCGTTGTGAACAGGTCGCGAAAAACTTTTGTCTTCTTTGGGACAGATTGCCAACTGTCGGCGGATACAATACTTGGAAACCATCACGGGCACGGAACGGTCGTGCGTCAGTTCAAACGGTGGCTCTGTCGTCATGCTGACGGGCGTGTGTACTTGTTTTTCCAAAGGGTAGAACTTGATTCGTTCTTCGGTTAATTGGCTCGACAGTTCTCGTCGCCACGCATTCAGTTGTGAAGAAGGAATGAAGTGGTTCTTCTTCGTATATATATTAATAATGTGTGGCTCAAAGATGGTGTCGCCCAACTTGCTCAGTTGTCGGCGTATGTTTTCCGTTTGGTGAGTACGCGCCAGTTCGAAGTCTGGGGAAAAGTTCACGGTGGCAGTCATTCCATCTTCGTCAGTCATCGTGATGTGGTCGTCATGCACATCAATGTCCACAAAGATTTTCCTCTCTGCTGAAGGCTTACTGAGCATCTTGTCCCACTCTATGTCTTGATTCCGATAGTATTGGATGCCTTTCTTCGGTTTGAATGTTTCGGCATTGTTCACACGGAAACCTACTAGTTTGCCGTGCTCGATGTGGCAAAGTCCGTCGCCATTGTGTAGCACAGTCTTTGGAGTCACAGGCTCGCCCATTGCTTTGGGAGTGTCGATGTTGGCATCGGGACGACTCACATCGGTCACAAAGCCTCGGTTGAAACTCTTGGTCACATCGGGCTTGAAGTGTAGATTCACGTGTCCAGACGAAGCACGGCAGAAGCGGTCTGGATATTTTGCAATCACCTTGTTCAGTGCCTCCGAATAAGCCGCCGTTACGTTCTTCACATAGTCAGCCTCTTTCAGTCGCCCTTCAATCTTCAGCGAAGAGGCTCCAGCCATGAGCAATGCTTCCAGATGGTCGATTTGGCAATTATCTTTTAGCGAAAGCAGGTGCTTGTCTTTGATGACCGTCTTGTTGTCAACCATGAGGTCGAAAGCCATGCGGCATACCTGCGCACATTCTCCCCTGTTGGCACTCCGTCCGAAGAGGGCTTCACTCGCATTGCAGCGACCGCTCAGACAGACGCACAATGCCCCATGCACAAAGACTTCGAGCTTTGTGGTGGGGCATTTTTGATGGATTTCGGCGATTTCGTCGAGGGTCAGTTCGCGGGCAAGGACGACTTGGGGGAAACCCAAGTCTGCCAACATCTGCACCTTTTCGGGCGTGCGATTGTCCATCTGGGTGCTGGCGTGGAGAGGAATGGGGGGAAGATTCAACGACAAGAGGCGTAAATCCTGTACAATGAGGGCATCCACGTCGATGTCGTGCAGTTGCCAGATGAGCCGTTCCACTTTGTCCAGTTCGTGGTCGAAGATGAGTGTGTTCACCGTTACATACACCTTGGCCTTGTAGAGATGGGCAAACCGAACGAGTCTTCCGATGTCCTCCACACGATTGCTTGCCGCTGCACGGGCACCCCATGCTGGAGCACCTATATAGACAGCATCAGCACCGTGCTTGATAGCCTCGATGCCAATGTCTGCTGTCTTTGCTGGAGCAAGAAGTTCGATGGAGGTCATTTAGTTAATATCCTCGATATTGAACGGGGTTTCCTGATAGACGTAGTAGTTGAGCCAGTTGGTGTAGAGCAGGTTGGCAGCCGCACGCCATTTTACTACAGGATGCTTCTTGGGGTCGCCTCCTGGGTAGTAGTTCTGTGGCTTGTTGATGGGAAGACCCTTCTTCAAGTCGCGTTTGTATTCACCATCGAGGGTGAGTGGAGAGTATTCCAAGTGGCAAGTGATGAAGAACTCACGCCCATTTCGTGCCTCCACAATCGTCACACCCGCTTTGGGGCTTTCGGCGATGATGTGCAAGCCCTCCACCTTCTCGATGTCCTTGCGCAGGATGGTGCAATGGCGGCTGTGAGGGGCGAAGAATTCATCGTCGAAACCTCGGAAGATAGGCAATTCGGGAGCCAGCATCTGATGCTTGAACACTCCGAACACCTTGTGGGGCGTGTTGTGTTTGGGCACACCATAGAAGTGGTACAAGCCCGCAAATGCTGCCCAACACACATAGATGGTGCTCGTCACGTGGGTGTGTGCCCAGTCGAACACCTCCTGCAACTCCTTCCAGTAGGTCACCTCCTCATAGTTGATGAACTCCAGCGGAGCACCCGTCACGATGAGTCCGTCATACTTCTCTTTCTTCATGTCCTCGAAGTTGCGGTAGAACGCCATCATGTGCTCGATGGGTGTGTTCTTACTCGTGTGCGACTTGATTTTCATGAACTCCACCCTGATTTGTAGTGCCGAGTTCGAGAGTATGCGGATAAAGTCGGTTTCCGTCGTAATTTTCAGTGGCATGAGGTTGAGCACAGCCAAGCGAAGCGGACGAATCTGCTGACTGTCCGCTCGCTTGTAGCCCATCGTGAATATGTTTTCCTGTTTCAGTTCGTCGATGGCGGGAAGCTGATCGGGTAAAATTAATGGCATTATTTTTTATTAATGTAGTCAACAATCCACGCACCCACTTCTTTCGTACCGTACTTGGCACCACCTTCCACTTGAATCTCGGGTGTGCGCACATTCTGGTCGAGCGATGCGTTCACAGCCTCGCGGATGAGGGCACCTTCTTCCTTCAGGTCGAAGTACTCGTAGAGCATAGCCACGGAGAGAATCTGTGCCAAAGGATTGGCGATGTTCAAACCCTTTGCCTGTGGCCAGCTTCCGTGGATAGGCTCAAACACAGGAGTGTGTTCGCCTGTCGATGCTGATGGCAGCAAGCCCATCGAACCAGTGATGCAAGAACCCTCGTCGGTGAGGATGTCGCCAAACGTGTTCTCTGTCACCATCACGTCGAAGAACTTAGGCTCCTGAATCATGCGCATCGAAGCGTTATCTACATACATGAAGTCCGTCGTTACGTCGGGGTACTGCGGAGCCATTTCCTGTGCAACAGCTCTCCAAAGACGGCTCGATGCCAGTACGTTAGCCTTATCTACGACGGTGAGGTGCTTTCTGCGCTGACGGGCATACTGGTAAGCCACTTTCAGGATTCGCTCCACTTCGGCACGGCTGTAAGCATTCGTGTCGTAAGCGTAGTCATTACCCTCCTTCTTCTCGCCGAAGTACATGCCACCCGTCAACTCGCGGATGCAGATGAAGTCGGCACCACGCACTAACTCGTCCTTCAGTGGTGATTTGTGTACCAAACAATCAAACGTAGTTACAGGGCGAATATTGGCAAACAAACCCAACTTTTTGCGCATCGCGAGAAGACCCTGCTCGGGACGCACCTTCGCGTTGGGATTGTTGTCAAACTTCGGGTCGCCCACCGATGCAAAAAGCACTGCGTCAGCGTCCATACACGTCTGGAACGTGTCTTCGGGGAATGGGTCGCCCACCTCATCAATGGCATGAGCGCCACAGATGGCCTCTTTGTAGCTCACTTTGTGTCCAAACTTCTCGGCGATGGCACTGCACACAGCCACGCCTTGCTCCATAATCTCTGGTCCGATACCGTCACCGGCCAGCACTGCAATTTTCAGTTCCATAGATATTTTTTTAGTTATAGATTCTTTCGTGTATCACTTTGTCTTCCATAAAACACGGATGTACGGGGCCATAGCCATGCCCGAACTCGTATTCCGCACCCAGCGCAATGGCCTTACTGATAAATTCCTCACCCTTCTCTACCGCCTTGTCCAAGTCGTAGCCTTTCGCCAGATAGGTGGCGATGGCCGAAGAAAATGAGTCGCCCGTTCCGTTCACGTTGTGCGTGGGGATACGCCGTTTCCGAAACTCCCTCACTATCCCCGTCTTGGCATCGTAGAGAAAGTCCGAAAGCATTTCTTGTGCTGACGAACCATGACCCGCCAGCATTTGGCTTTCCATCGATTTCACAATCACACTGTTGCCCCACTGCCCCAGTTCCTTGATGTCCTCTGCAATGTTAGTGATTTTTCTCTTCAACAATACCTCGGCTTCTCGGAAGTTAGGTGTAATCAGTGTGGCCAACGGAAAGAGTTTCTCTTTGTAGGCTCCAATGCTTTCGTCGCTGACAAGTTGTACGCCGTTGCTGTCCACAATCACGGGGTCAATCACTTTCTTCACGTTTGGGTATCGTTTCAGCACTTCAGCAACCCCGTCGATAATGTCAGCCGTGGGCAGCACACCCGTCTTGATGCACTGCGCACCCACATCGCCTAAAAACGATTCAGCTTGACTCACCACCAGCTCGACAGGCAGCGGTGTCACGCTCTTTACCCTTCGTGTGTCTTCGTCCACAATTCCCGTCAGCGCACACGCCGCATAGCCACCACATGCTGTGATGGCCTTAATGTCAGCCTGCATTCCTGCACTGCCCAGCGGTTCGCTTCCGGCAATCAGAAAAACGATGTTCAGTTGCTTCTTACTCATCTCCTTTCCTTCTGCTTGTAGTTGTTGCCAATGTGATTGAGTTTCAAGTTTTCGTGTGCAAAGGTACGATTAAGTGAGAGAAAAAACAAAATTATTTGGATTTTTCCGAGCGTGAGTACCTAAGGCGAAGCCAAAGGTACGAAAAATAATGCTTTTTAAGTCTGTCACAATAAAAAACCTTCAATTATTGGAACAAATTATCTCAATAATTTTTGTTTTCTTTCCTGTAACCTTTCCATTCTTTACAATAATGTACCCCTTTTTTCGTTTTTAGAAATATGGAACGGAAGATACTCCATATATTTATATATGTGACGGCTTTGATGATGGTGGCGTGCAGCAACGAGGGCATAGCGTTCAAGAAAGCGGAACAGAGCTATGCCATTGGTGAGTATTATGCGGCAAGCATCAACTACAAGAAGTCGTATTCGCGATGTGCTCCGAAAGATAAAGCGAAACGCGGTGTGCGTGCTTTTATGATGGGCGAGTGCTACCGCCACATTGGTTATACGCAGAAGGCCATTGCGGCCTATCAGAATGCTATCCGCTATAATGTGGGGGATAGCACAGCTTTTCTCCATATTGCTCGTCAGCAACTGAAAGCAGGTCAATATAAACAGGCTGTACAGAATTTCAATCGGTATCTGGAGTTTGAACCAGGCAGCGAACTGGCACATAGTGGTTTACTTTCCTGTGAGTTGGGGCCGCAATGGAAGGCCAAGCCCAATCAATACAAGGTGAAGAAGGAAGCAATTTTCAACTCTCGACGTTCCGACTATAGCCCGATGCTGGTAGGCGATGATGCTGACCAACTGGTGCTTTCATCCACACGCAACGATGCCACTGGTGAAGACATTTCGGGTGTGACGGGCTTAAAGTTTGGCGACCTTTTCTTCTCTCGAAAGAATGAACAGGGCAAATGGCAACCTGTGGAAGTGATTGAGGGTGAAGTGAATACTGAGTATGACGAAGGTGCCCCATGCCTCAGTCCTGATGGCAAGACGATGTACTTTACTCGCTGCTCCAGCGACCCCGACTATCCCCGCTATGCCGAGATTTGGAAGTCGCAGCGTAGTGATGCCACTTGGAGCAAACCCACTAAGTGTGCCATCTCGCGCGACACCCTCACGTCCTTTGCTCATCCAGCTGTCAGTCCAGATGGTCAGTGGCTTTACTTCGTCAGCGACTCTCCAGAAGGTGAGGGTGGTTTGGACATTTGGCGCACTCGCATTCTCGACAACGGTTTTGGGGGTATGGAAAATCTCGGTCGCCCCATCAACACCGCTGGCGACGAAATGTTTCCAGCCTTCCGACCTAACGGCGACCTTTATTTTTCTTCCGACGGGCATCCTGGCATGGGCGGACTCGACATTTTTATCGCTCGTGAAGACTCCATCCGTGGCACCATCGTGGAGAATCAGCAATATCCTCTCAATTCCGCAGCCGACGATTTTGGCATGACTTTCGAGGGAGTACACAATCGGGGCTACTTCTGTTCGTCGCGCAACGACGGTAAGGGATGGGAGCACATCTTCTCCTTCGAGTGTCCCGAAATACTTCAGACAGTGACGGGCTGGGTGTATGAGAAAGACGGTTACGAACTGCCCGAAGCCCTTGTCTATATGGTGGGTAATGACGGAACGAACCAAAAACTCTCGGTGAAAGGCGATGGCTCTTTCACGCAAGTGCTCACCCCTGGGGTCGATTACGTGTTGCTTGGCACTTGCAAAGGTTATCTGAATGTGAAGAACGAAATCCGTGTGGAAGAGTCAGAGGAGAGCCACGAATACACCCTCCAGTTCCCCCTTCCACCCATCAACGTGCCTGTGCTCATCGACAACATTTTCTATGAGTTTGACAAGGCCGACCTCACGCCCGAATCGACCGAAGCACTCGACAAACTGGTGGAGATGATGAACCAGAATCCCAACATCACTATTGAGCTTTCTGCCCACTGCGACTACCGTGGCAACGACGCTTATAACCAGCGTCTTTCTCAGCGACGAGCCGAGTCCGTTGTGCGTTATTTAGTGGAGCACGACATCGCTCAAGAGCGTCTCACTGCCGTCGGCTATGGCGAATCACGTCCCAAGGTCATCACCAAGAAACTCGCCGAAACCCTCCTTGCTGGCACACCCAAAGTTACGGTGCATGAGAGCGATACCTTGACCGAAGACTATATTCTTGCCATCAAGGACAAGGACGAGCAGGAGGTGCTCAACGCCCTCAACCGCCGCACAGAGTTCCGTGTCCTCCGCACTACCTACGGCACTACCCTCAACGAGTATAAACCTGAACAGGAAGAACAAAAGGCTTCCACCCGACGCAGGGAGGAAGCCACAGATGATGACGATTTCGTTTTCTGACCAACGCTTGGCATCGCTATCCCCATTTCCGCTGGTGGTGGCTCTGCCAACAGTGACCTTCGTTGGGACGGTCGCAAGCCAGATGAGGAGGAAGAAACGTAGATAACGACTTTTTCTTCCGAATTTGAAGTTAATTTATTAACTATGCAAATAAAGTGAGCAATCACAGATGATTAATAACCGACTTGTCTATATGTGTTCGGAATGGCGACAACAAATATCAGTTTATTTGGCCAGAAAAAGTAGCTTACTGATCGATATTGTCAGCCTACACACCCTGCACAACCGCACATAGCAGGGCGATTGTCATTGCGATTGCTTTTTTCATACGCTTACTCTATTTTTCCTGCCATTCTCATGCGAGCGGCTGTAGATGTCGGTGTGGCAGTGATAGTTGCAGTATTGACAGTCTGTTGATTTCCGTCGATGTCGAACTGAAGGGTGGCTCCGTCTGTGCGTACATCGATGGTGACGGGAGTACCCATCACCAATGGCAGGTTGATGTCGCCATGACCAGCTGGGAATCCGCAGAGCACGGGGATGTGATACGTTGCCAACAGGTCGTGGAGCATCGCTTCCACGCTTATCGTGTTACCATTCTCGTCCTTGAACTCGGTGCCACAGTCGGTAAACTCGCCGAGGACGATGCCCTTGCAGCGGTCGAGCACGCCGTTCATCTGGAGGATACGCATCTGGCGGTCGATATTGTGCATCGACTCCTCCACCTCCTCAACGAAGAGAATCAAGTCCTTACCTCTGGTGGCATCGGCCTGTGTGCCAAGGTTGGGCACGAAGGTGCAGATATTGCCGCCCACAAGTGTGCCTGTGGCCTTGCCCGTGATGTTTTGTGGGTGAGCAGGCACCTCGTAACGGGGTACATTGCCCAACAGTAAGTCACGCATCAGGGTACTGGTCTCGTCCGTACCGCCCTTGGCTAAGAACGAACTCATTGTGCCGTGGATGCTCATCACGCCGGAGCGGGTCCAGAGGCCGTGCAGGGTGGAGATGTCGCTGAAGCCTACAATCCATTTCCGTGCGGCTCTCACTTCGTCGAGCGTCAGCTGGTCGATGAGTTGGATGGTGCCGTAGCCGCCACGGTTGCAGAGGATGGCCTTGATGTCGGGGTCGTTCAGTGCCCAACGGATGTCGCTGACACGCTCAGCCACCGTGCCGGCATACTTGCTGTCCACCACCTTGCCCACGTTAGGGCCAATGACGGGTTCCAGTCCCCACGAGCGCAGTACGTCGGCAGTCTTCGTCACATTCTCCATCGGCGTGGAGTAGGAGGGAGAAATGAGTGCCACCTTGTCACCCGCCTTTAAGTAGTCGGGCTTCACGCAATTGAGCGTTACTGGTTCGACGGAAGAACCGTTGGATTCGTCATTATCGTCGCTGCACGATGTCAGCGTCATGGTAGCCATTATGGTGGCTATAGCTATAAACAAAAATTTCTTCATTACTATTCTGGTTATTTGATGTTTATCTTCTTACTATTTTAATCACGCCTGCGAAAAAGGACTTCCCGCTGAGGTGGCGAACGTTGACTGTAAACCAATCATTGATTCCTTTGTTTCTTTTTTTCGGGTACAAAGGTACGATGTTTTTGGGGAATTTTGTCGTTTATTTCCCTAAAATGATATTGACGAGGGTGGTTACGTCGGAGATGTTGACGAAGCCGTCGTGGTTGAGGTCGGCTGTGCCGTCGGTGTCGCTTGCTGTGCCAAGGATGATGTTGACAAGGAGGGTTGCGTCGGAGATGTCCACGTGGTTGTCGTCGTTGAGGTCGCCAAGCAATGGGATGTTTCTGGTGAGCTGGAGGGTGATGGCATTGTCGGTCACGACGTTGGTAGCTTCACCCTTATAGTTATATAAGACGCTGCGGCAGATGGCTTCCAACTGATCGCGGATGTCGAGCCCAGCCTCTGCCATCATGTCTTTGGCAAGAGACACAATGAACGACATGTTGCCACAGAGGTACTTGAAGTAGTCGTCGTAGGCACTCAGACAAGCGTTTAGCTTCTGCTCGGGGTTGTACTTCTCTTCATCTCCAGCGGAGAGGGTGTTGACGAGGTCGGTAAAGGCTGGAACCATGTATCGGCACATGTCGGTCGTCATCTCTTCTGCGGACGAAGGGATGTTGAGCAAGTTGACCAGGATGGGGGGGAAGGAACCCAAAAGTTCTTCTTTCTTTTCCGCAATCTTAGGGTACATCTGGTTGGCGAGCTTGACGATGGCTCCTTCTACAACATATTGATTGTGAGCCTTCTCTTCGTCATAATAAAGGTCGATGTTTTCGACGGTAAGGCTGAGTTGTCCGTCGGCACTGATTTGACCTTTGCGGATGGGTGAAGCGTAGGTACAGAGGGAACCTGTGGAGATGTCGTGGAGTTCGCTGTCGGTGGTGGTGACGTGTTGGATGCTTTGGATGTGGAAATGTCCTGTAAACATGACGTTAATGCCAGCACGGATGAGGCGGCTTTGGACGATTTCCAAGCTCGGATAGTTGCTCAGGGAGTTTGTCACAGAGGTGGAGGCGATGTCAAGATGACGGTCGAAGTGTTCCATCACCTCGTGGTGCATCATGCCGATGATGTAGCGTCCTTCTTTTTGAGCTTTCTTGGCAGCCTGTTCAGCCCATGTGAGGGTGGCATCGGTGAGGGCACCGTCGCTGTTGCGGGTTTTATTCTCGTTGGGGATAGTGCTGTCGAGGCAGATGAGGGCGAGGTCGTCAGTAGGGTAGGCCATGTAGGAGAGTCCTTGTCGCATCACGGCATCTTGGTAGCCACATCGTGCATAGATGGTGGCGAACTCTTCGTAAGTGATGCCTTCGGTTCTGCTCTTGCTGTCGCCTGAGTAACTGTAGGCGTATGGGTTGTCGATGTCGTGGTTGCCTGGAATGACATACACCTTGATGCCTTTTGCTATCAGCTGTTCCAGTTTGGTCTTCACATACTCATGGCTGCGTTTTTCGCCCTCATTGGTGAGGTCTCCCGAGATGAGAAGCATGGTGGGAGTTGCCTTTTTAGTGACAGCAATGGCTCTGTCGAAAAGCCTTTGACTCTCTTCCACCAACCGAGGCTCATTTTCGTATGAAGACTGGAAAGCTGTTCCGTCGTCGAAGAGAGAGGTTTCGAATACGTGAGGGTCGCTAATGACCATAAAAGACGTTTGGGCTTGAAGTTGAAGCCCAAACGTGTTTATAGCTATCAGCATGAGTATGAAAATTCGATTCTTCATAAGTTTCGATGCTGTTTTGGGTTATTTTATCTTACGCCTCTTGCTGTTCCGTTTCTTCGATAGGACCTAAATAGGTGTATTCAAAGTTCTGGCTTTTAGCTGATGGGAACTGCGAACGGGGGTCGATGTCGGGACGTGCTCGCAAATGATCTGTCACTTGGAAATAGGCATCCATTGCACTCTTGGCTTTGAGGCGCACACGGAAGGGGGTGTCGGCATACTTGCACTTGCCTGTTTCGGGGACAATAAGCACTCGCTTGAACTTGATGCCCACTTCCCACCATCCTTCTTTCCGCTCATTGAGGGCATCAAGGATGTTTTTCTTTCGTTCTGCCATGGTAGCCACACGGTCGGATTTTTGCGTCTTGCGTAGTTCTTCTTCTGATTTGAACTGTTCCAACGTCTCTGCCTCAGTCTTCAAGAAGAGCACATAGTTGGAGTAGCTCACTTTCAGACGGAAAGGATACAGGTTAGAAGAGTTGAGAAAAGTAGTGATGCGGCTGGCAGCATTGCTTTCCAGCTTAATTTCGTCTATACTCTGAAGAAATCCGATGGCATCATCCACTGTTTTGGCCAAATATTCATGGTCAAAATATCTAACGTATAAGTTCATGTTGTTGAAGTAATTTGTTTTTTCTGAGTGCAAAGGTACGAATTTTTAACGAAAAGAACGGCGTGAAAGGTGAAAAATTTGTTTTTCACTTATTGTTTCCTGATTCTCCACTCCGCTGGATAGAGGTTGTTGGCACGGCTTCCGATGTTTTTAACGAAGCCGAGGGGGTGGCCTTTGTAGGTGAGGAGCACATATCCCCGAGGTGTGTCGGGAGGCAGTTGTAGGGCTTCGGTGCGCAGGTAGGCGATGGCTTGTGACTCATCCACTTCCACCATGGGGTAGGCCGTTCTGTCCAGGTTGTTGCTCAGGGCAAGGCTGTGGTTGGGACGCCCATGCTTGTCGGTCTGCAAGGGGTCTTCCATTCCTGCGTAGATGACCTTCAGGGTGCGTCTTGCCTGCTGCAGTAATTGTGCTGGCAGATTCTTCTTCCGATGGCCAACAACGGGGGCTTCGTCGGTAGAAGTCTTTCGCAACACGCTGATAAAGAAGCCCTCACCTTTTGTACGATGCGGATAGAAATGGGTGTTCCTTTCTGTCAATCCCCAGTCAGGGTGAGGATGGCAGGAAAGCACTTCTGCCCCCAGCGTCTCGACCATCCACGCCACGTTTTCCTCGTCCTCCTTGGGGTTGTAGGTGCAGGTGCTGTAGATAAAAATGCCGTCTTCTTTCAGGGTGTGCCAAATGTTGCTGACGATGTCACGTTGTCGCCGCCAACAGGTCTCCACATTGGCGAGGCTCCACTCTCCGATGCTGGCAGGGTCTTTGCGGAACATGCCCTCACCAGAGCAGGGTGCATCGCAGATGATGAGGTCGAATGTGTGGCTGAACGCCTGAAAGTCTTCGGCATAGTTGTTGGTGACGATGCAGTTGGGATTGCCCCATTTCGTCAGGTTTTCTGCCAAGATGTTGGCGCGTTGCCGCACCACTTCGTTGGCAATAAGCAGAGAACCTTCGGGCAGTTCCGACAAGGCCAGCGTCGATTTTCCCCCAGGGGCAGCACACAGGTCGAGTGCCACAACTGGCTCATGCACATACTGTTTCAGTACATGAGCCAGAAACATTGACGAAGCTTCCTGCACATAATAGCAACCTGCATGGAAGAGGGGATCGAAGGTGAACGACGGACGTTCTTTCAGGTAGAAGCCATCCTTGCACCAAGGCACCTGTTCTGCCTCTTTTAGTATTGCCAGTTCTTCTGCCTTGATCTTTTGCGGATTGATGCGGATGCTGGTGGGTGCAGGCAATGACAAAGCCTCGGCAAGTCGTTCGTATTCCTCCTTGCCGAGGATGTTGGTCATAGCTTGTTCAAAATCGTTCGGTAGCCTCATGCTCTTCTTTCTAAATTGACGAAAGCGTACTTGTGGGCATGTTTTTCGTCCACCTCATGCTCTTCCCGAAACGTCTCAACCCATTCTTTCTCATCGATTTCTGGAAAGAAGGTGTCGGCCTTTTCGGGCGTGTCGTAGATGTAGGTCAGACACAAGCGGTCGGCTTTCGGCAGGGCTTCTTGATACACCGATGCGCCGCCGATAATATATACATCGCCCTCACACGAAGCCAAAGCAGCATCGAGGGTGGGGTAGAGGTCTGCCCCAGGGAAGTCCTCTGCTTTTCCCTTGCGCGACAACACGATGTTGCGGCGGTTGGGTAAAGCACCCTTGGGCAAGCTCTCGAAGGTTCGTCTGCCCATAATAATCGTGTTGCCCGTGGTGAGTGCCTTGAACCGTTTCAGGTCGTTGGGCAACCAATAAATCAGTTTGTTCTCCGAGCCAATCGCCCTGTTCTCAGCGATGGCTACAATAATTGAAATCATACGGAAACTGTTGCTTTGATGTGTGGATGTGGGTCGTAGTCAACCAGTTCGAAGTCCTCATACTGGAAGTCGAAGATGCTCTTTACATTGGGGTTCATCTTCATTTTCGGCAACGGACGTGGCTCACGAGTCAGCTGTAGTCTTGCCTGTTCGAGGTGGTCGAGATAGAGGTGTGTGTCGCCTGTGGTATAGACAAAATCACCGGGTTGCAAATCGCACACCTGCGCCACCATCATCGTCAACAAAGCATACGACGCGATGTTGAATGGTACACCGAGGAAGGTGTCTGCACTACGCTGATAGAGTAGGCAACTCAACTTTCCGTCTGCCACATAAAACTGGAACAGGATGTGGCAGGGTGGCAGGTTCATGTTCCCAAGGTCGGCCACGTTCCATGCCGAGACGATGAGACGGCGCGAATTGGGATTGTGCTTGATTTGTTCAATCACCTCGCTGATTTGGTCGATGTGTCCACCGTTGTAGTCAGGCCAACTGCGCCACTGATACCCATAGATGTGGCCAAGGTCGCCATCTTCGTCAGCCCACTCGTTCCAGATGCGCACTCCACGTTCTTGCAGCCACTTGGCATTGGTGTTGCCCTGCAAGAACCACAGCAACTCATAGATAATCGACTTCAGGTGCAGCTTCTTTGTTGTCAGCAACGGAAAGCCTTCCTGCAAGTTAAACCGCATTTGGTTCCCGAACACCGACAGGGTGCCCGTGCCAGTTCTGTCACCCTTCTGCACTCCCTCCGTCAGGATGCGGTCAAGCAAGTCAAGGTATTGCTTCATTGTTGTTTCTTTTTGTTTTTTTGTACAAAGGTACGATTTAGTGAGAGAATAAACAAATTTATGCAAATTTTTCCGACCGTGAGTTTCTTCGGTGGGGCAATTTAACAGCCCCTTGTCCCCGGTCATTCTTCCAACAACTGGTTTATCGTCACTTTTTCACGTTGCTTACCTTGTTTATTGACAAGGATAGTCAACCGATAGGAATAATACGTTAGAATCATACAAAATCTCACCCCTATCAGAAATTACTTCGGGCTTCTGCTTCCGCCCTCACGATAGTTTCTCACAGCTTTAACTGTTCTACTTTATATCCTGCGTCGCGGAGCATCCGGACGACACCTTCCGGACCTGTCAGGTGACCGGCACCGAAGACAAAAAGCGTAGGCATTTCCTTCACGGCTTCGATGATGATAGGCACCCACTTCTTGTTGCGTTCGGCAAAGATGGCGGGGTTGGCTTCGTTATCGGGCAGAACGAGACGCTCAAAACCCTCGTAGTCGCCCGTAGACCAATAGTGGCCCATATTATGCATCCCTTCAAATTTATTCAGTATATTCTGTCTGCGCTCGTCGAAGTTGTTGAGGAGCGCCATGAGCGTATCGACCTGCTCGTCGATGGACGTTATTTTCTCCTTGATTTCTTCCAGTTCTTCAGACGTTTTTATCTGGTCGAGATTGCCGACTTTCCATCCGCGGGCTTTGGCCCTTTTCATACAGGCTACATCCATCATGTTGCCGTTACGCATGGCGGGATATTTCATATAGACCTCAACTTGAATCATCATATTGAGCGAGAATGTAAAACAGAAAGGCTGATAGTACAGGAATTTCTGTGCTGCGGAATCGACCAGATTGATGTGGCACGTCTCCTTCATCCTTTCCTGCAGGATAGCCATTCTTTCTTCGCCCAGGACGTCGGCGATGGTCTGGCCGTCGGGCATTGTCATTATCTGTTGACCTGCGGCTTGTCTTTCCCGTCTGTTTTGCTGGTCGGTAACGTCACTCTCCACGAACAACTGCTGACATTGGTTCTCAGCTTCCAGAAAGGCGGGGATGCTGTCGAGCAGGTCGCCTGACAGCACATGTATCGAGCCTAAGATGTACGAAGGTTTTTCCAGTCCGCCTCCGCTGATGCGGAATATGAACTGGGCTTTGGTAGTTACGATGGCTGCCATGAAAAGCAGCGCGGTGATGATAGTTTTCTTGTTCATTGTTTGTTTATTATTTGAGTGTTTATTCTGCTATGTATTCCTTCTCACCGTTCTTCCAGCTCTTAAGTTTGTGCCAGTCTTTGGGTAGCCAGAAGTCGTTGACTGATTCGAGGATGATAACGTATGATTTCTGCCTGTCTTGATGGAGCAGGATGCGACATGAGAGGTATTTGTCGGACTTGTACCATTGCTTGCTGTGGAACTCGGTGCGGATGAGCCAGTTGTTGCTGCTGAACAGGCCGCGAATATCGCCGTTGTAGCCTTGCATAGGACGATACTGATAGTTGATATTCGGATGCTTATCTATGTAGTTGCCTATTTCGGCAGATAGTAATTCGCGCAGGGCTTTTGCCTTATCGGCTGCCTCTATTTCATACACTGTCCCATGACTCTCTCCGTCAAGGTCGGGATGGGTGATGTCGAAATAATTTATTTCAGATTTGAAGTCCTCGACTTTCGTGCCCTTGTCATGGGTGATGAGGATGGGATGGCTCTTCACGCCGTTGGTCTTCATCACTTTATCCACCACTCCTGTCAGTTCCTTGTAGTCCACATAGCAAACCGTGTCTTCATCTTGTTCTTCGACAGTTAGCCTGTATGTCACGTTAGCCACGCTTTTGGGAAAGAACCTGTCCTTCTTGTAGTGTTCAGCATCTTTGTTAGGGGCAAACGATGGTGGATTTACCTTCAAAATCAGACCTTCCTTGGCACCGCTGTATTTGATCCATTCGGGATTGCTGGTCAGGTTGGGAGTGAAAGTGTCATTCTGGGGATTCTTATAATCCCTGAGTGCTATGGAATAGAGCAGACTGTCGATTCCTCCTCGATGGCTCTGCCAGACGTAGCTCTCCATTCCTTCTTCAGTCAGTTGGCGGCATGTAGAACGGATGAGGTCGTAACTCTCACGGCTGCGTCGCCACAAGTCGCGGATGTTCTTGTCCTGCTCAGGGGTGACGTTCAGGGTGTTGCCTTGTGGGTCTTTATACTGGATAGGCATTGGTGAGTCGTCATACAGGTCGCAACTGATAGTGACGAAATATTCCGTTCTTAGTCCATGAGAATAGTTCGCCTCAAGGGAGGCTACTCCGATGGAGTCCAACTGTTCTGTGAGCCTGACGATACGCTCGTTGATGCTTTGCGCATTTGCGTGTAGGGCAAGGCTCAATATTGAAAGAATTAGATAATGTCTCATATTTGTTATTTTTTTATTTGTTGCTAATTGTTTGTTGCGAAGGCAAGCAAATCGTTGGTGAGTTGTTCACCTCGTCTCTTTATTTCGTTTTCTACCTCTTGGTAGTCGGCTACTGACTGTTCTGCGCTTGCCTGATGATTCTTTGCAAGCAGCTGGTCAACCATCTCGTCTGTCATATACTTGACATTCGCTTCTTGTGGTTTCACTTGGTTGCTACGCTTTCTCCGAGGTCTTTGCTTCTGCTGCGGGGTCTTAGCCAAAGTCTCTTTGTGTGTGACGGTAGGTGTCACCACAGACGGCTTCACTTCTACCGAATCGCTAACATGTGCAATTTGTGGTGACTCTGTGACAGGTTCGCTATTATTCATCATTGTGAAGAAACCTATCAACAGTAATGCGCACGCGGCAGTTGCAGCCAACCATCTGAGTGCAACTATCTTTGGCTTTTCCTTGACAACCTTGGGAAGCATCCTGATCTTCCCGCCGTCACCGTTGTTAAGTTGTTCTGACGTGTCGGCTTCCAGTTCAATATCTACCTCACCGCTGTCGAACAGCGCAAACATTTCCTTATATTCCACCCAGTCTTCGCCCACCTCGTGTGTGCGGAAGTATTGTGCCAGCATCTGTTCCTCGGCCACGCTCGTCTCACCAGCCATGAACTTGCTGATCAGTAGAGTTATTTCCTGTTTGTCATTCTGTCTTTTCATTGTTGTTTTCTCCTCTTTAGTTTGTTAATCAATTCGTGTCGTGCCCGTGAGAGCAGTGTGGAGACGGATGTCTGCCGTATGCCTAAGATGTCGGCAATCTCGCTCAGTTCCCGATGCTCCAGCTGACGCATCCGCAGCACCATTCCCGATGTGGAAGGCAGGCTGCCAATTTGTTCGTCCAGCCATTTCTCCAGTTCCTCGTATTCCTGTTGGTCGTGCAGCGTGTCCTCATCAACAATCGACATCGCATTGTCTATCTTTAGGTGCTGATGCGTCGTGCGCCATCTGTCTATGCACATGTGTTTTGTCGTGATGGTTGTGGATGCTTTCAGATGAGCCGCGTCTCTAAGTTGCTCGTGCAGGCTCCATAGCCGAAGCATCACGTCCTGCGCAATGTCTTCAGCATCCTCCTGGGAATACCCGAACTTCTCTGCCTGCGACATCGCCTTTGTCCGCATTCCATTTGCCCTATATGTGAACTCTTCTTGTGTCATACACTTATATAACGAACAACTTTGCCTAAATTAAACAAGAAATCGCAACTTTTTTTGATTTTCCTGTATTTTTTTCTTTCTGCACTATTTCCACTACCGAAAGCGGGCGAGGATGGAAAGGCACATCCTCGCCCGCCTCGGAGTTGTATATTGTATCTATCGCCACTGCGGTTCGCTCTTCCAGCTGCCAGCCATACGGTTGGGAAGCATCAGACGTATAGTGTTTTGTGTGTTCCATACACGGGTATGGTGACAACAGGAATTGCGGATTAGGGTTACAATGGTAAGCCATGACTCAAGAGGTGCCACTTGCAAACCGCATCTGATGGATAGAAGGAGGGGCGAACAACTACGTTGCAGGGGGAATGATGGCTGTGGGGTAAAAGAATTTAGGGCTGTGGAAGGAGGGTGTGGGCGAGTTTGTCGATGTTGAGGCTACGGGCAGAGGCATCGACAATGTCTTTATAGACACCACCTTTCTGGTAGAGTTCGTCGGGACTTCCCGATTGTTCCACACGTCCGTCCTTGAGGGCATAAACCATGTCGGAATCAATAATTTGGCTGATGCTGTGACTGATGATGATGACGGTGCGGTCGCGCTTGATGGCATCGATGGAGGCTTTGAATTGCTCGGTGGCGACGGCATCGAGGGTAGCAGGTCGATGAAGACGCTCTGTACGGTGACGGAGAGGCTTCCCACGCCTTGGTCGATGCGGGTTTGTAGCTTGCCTGTCTCATTACCCGAACGGGAGAAGAACGCCATTCGGTAGCTGAGGATGCGGTCAACTACGGCTTGCGAGAGGTCTTTGCTGACGAGGATGCGCATACGTTCGCCATAGTAGTTTTGGGCATAACGGATGATGGCTGCTAAGAATTCCTTGCCTAAAAGAATGACGCTGATGATGGTGAGGATGTGGGCTGCCTTGCTCCATTCGAAACCTTCGGGCACGACGAGGGCGTTGATGGCATCGACGGTACGGTCGAGCACAACAGCATTGACCTGTGCGATGAGCGAACCAATGAGGGTGAGCACCAAGGTGGCGACCACCAGCCAACGGTAGGGACGAACGTATGGCGCAATCTTGCGCATGAGGGTGATAAGATTCATGGTTTTATTGGGTGTTGAGACGATTTGTCTATTAGGAAGAAAATCGTTTGCAAAGGTACAAAAAAAGAGCGACTTCCGAAAAAGTCGCTCTCCTTTTATTGAAAAATATGTTAGTCTTGTTTCTTGTTGGCCGAGTAAACAATCTTGAGTGCGTAAGCCTTACGGAGCACCTGCTTCACGTCGGTGATGATACCCATTGGAGTGTGGTGGTCCACTTTGAGTGACACGGTGTAGAAAGGTTTGTCGGACTCTGCCAACTCGGCACGGTCAGCCATGACGTAGTCGTAGATTTCGGGTGCCTCAGCGTATTTGTCGTTCAACTGAATACGGTGGGCTGAACCGAACTGACCCCTTAACGCATCTGTTGGCTGACCAATGTAGATGAAGGAAGTACAAGACTTACGAGCCAGCTTCTCCAACTGCGTACCGATGGGCTTCTCGAATTTCACCTTCAGCGTCACTTCACGCATGGTGGTTACCATCATGAAGAAGAACAGGATGGTGAAGATCAAGTCGGGGAGAGATGAGGTGTTCATCTCAGGCATTTCTCTGCCTTCGCCTTTGTTAAATCTACTCATTACTTTTGTCCTCCATATTTCTTTGGTTCTGCCTCAGATATCTTCTGTGGATAGACTTCGCGGATGGCTTTCTGCTGGTCATCTGTCAGGAATTCGTACTTGAAACCAAACTCAGCTTTGGCCAGTTCGTCACGAAGTTCGTTGTAGGCTGTAACGAGGGCGTCCTGTACGGCGAAATAAACTCCGTAGTCGGTACCGCGGTCGGTCTGCACAGAAATGACGTGGTTTTCTGTCACCATCATTGTCTTGCCTAATCCCTTGATCTTCTTGGGCTTCAGCTCTGGCAGATTAGGTCTGTTTTCCTCGTTCTTGATAAACTCTTTAGCTCTCTCCTTAATGTCGGCAAGCGAGGCGTAATCGTCGCCAATCATCACGTAGTTGTCCTTGTTGATACGGATGTTGAGAATATTACGTTCCTTTACCTTGATTTCGTTGTTCTGCTGGTCATCCTCTGGGGGTTTGGGCAGTGTACGTGCCAAGCCCTGGTCGGTGTCCATAGACGTTGTTACAAGGAAGAAGATGAGCAACATGAATGAGATGTCTGCGGTCGAACTGGTGTTCAGTCCTGGCATTTTTCTTTTCTTTCCCATATTTTGCTCTGAGTTAAAGGTTTATTACTTCTTGTTAGTTACCATGCTGAAGACAGTGGCTGCAACGGTTACTATCGTCAGGATGAGGATAGAAACCATAGACATGTCCGTCAGAATGATGTCGGATGGTACGTTCCAATCTTTACCGTTGATGAGGAGCACTTCGTCCTTGCCTGCGAAACCCATAACAAGACCGATGATGATTGACACGATGAATGTGCCCCATGCGATGAGACCAGCCTTGCTTGCCATGCCAATGTCTTCGTTCTTAGACTTGTTGCTGCCATTGACGAAACCATAGATAACGGCTCCAATCGTGGCGACGCAGGCTGCTCCGATGAGGATGTAAGTCCAAACAATCAAGAGGTCGGTAAGCTGTGGGTCGTTGAAGTTAGGATTTTCCTCGTACTTGTTGTCGTAGCCTACGAGGAGGAAGAGAGCCATGACCACAATGGTGATGCCGATGAGCACCCACAGTGTAATCTTGGAGATTTTCTCCACCTTATCCTGTGCGCTTATTATTTGTGTATTATTCATTTTGTATCTCCTTTTTAATTAGTTAGTGACTGATGTTAAAGAGTCCCCTAATTACTTCTTGTTGCTGTACTTTGCAACGATGTCAAGGAGAGAAATGGTGGAGTCTTCCATCTTAGCAGTAAGACCTTCGATTTCAGCAAGAATGTAGTTGTAGAATACCTGAAGAATAAGGGCAACGACGATACCGAAGATAGTTGTCAAAAGGGCCACCTTCATACCTCCTGCAACGACTGTTGGAGAGATGTCACCTGCAGCCTGGATGTCGTCGAATGCCTGCACCATACCGATCACAGTTCCCAAGAATCCGAGAGATGGAGCCATACCGATGAAGAGGGTAATCCAAGAGCAACCGCTTTCCAGCTTAGAAGCCTGAACGGCACCATAAGCTACGACTGACTTCTCAACAGCGTCAGCACCGTCGTTCAGACGAGTAAGACCCTGATAGAAGATAGAAGCGATAGGACCGCGAGTGTCGCGTGCGATAGCCTTTGCACCTTCAAGGTCACCCTTCTTCAGAAGTGCGTTTTCAACATCTTCAATCAGTTTCACAGTGTTCACCTTTGAGAGTGCGAGGTAGATGATACGCTCGATACAGAATGCAAGACCCAGGATGAGGGCAACGGCTACGAGTGCCATGAAGCCTGCAGAACCTTCGATGAACTTCGTCTTGATTGTTTTGTACATACCAGTCTCAACTGGCTCTGACTCAACTGGCTCTTCGTCCATTACAGGAGCTGCGGCTGCTGCAGAGTCAACGGCTGCTGAATCAACCTGCTCAGTTGCTGCAGAGTCTGCTGTCTCGTCCTGAGCTGAAGCGGTTTGTGTCATACCAAATGTAAACACACCCATCAATGCAATGATTGCAAAAATTTTTTTCATTGTGTTGAAAATTTTAAGATTAATAAATTATTTAATTTTTTTTGTTATTTACTATTTACTTTATTTATATAAAGGTTGGCTCCGTTTTCACTTCGCCTATCCCCTTGCTTCCTCAAGTTGATTGGCTCCGTTTTCACTTCGCCTATCCCCTTGCTTCCTCAAGTTGATTGGCTCCGTTTTCACTTCGCCTATCCCCTTGCGGAGAGACGGGGATTCGAACCCCGGATACGCTTTTGACGTATACACGCTTTCCAGGCGTGCCTCTTCAGCCACTCGAGCATCTCTCCTTCATCAAATAGGGCTTTTGTACCTTGCAAATACAGGGTGTTTTTCGCTGAAAGAAACATCGTACCCCATAATTCGAGACAAAAATAATAATTTTTTTCTTATCAATAAACGTAAAATCGAGGAAACTTTTATTTTTTATCAAAAAAAGTTACTTTTTCGAATACTTTTAACGCATTTTTTGTGGTTTGATGTACAATTGTGTCGAAATCTGTGTCAAAAACCTCGGAAAGCTTTTCTGCCACAAATTTTACAAATGCACTTTCGTTTCTTTTACCCCTGTTGGGGGTGGGTGCCATGTAGGGAGAGTCGGTTTCGAGGACAATTCTCGACAGCGGAATGCTGTTCTTCACTACATCTGGGAGTTTTGACTTTTTGAAGGTGAGCACTCCACCGATGCCCAGCATGAAACCCGGAAAGGTGAGCAGGTCATGTGCTTCGTCGTCGGTGCCAGTGAAGCAGTGGAAGACGCCTCTTAGGTTGCTGCCCCGATGCCGTTCCATCGTTTCCGTCAGTTCGGCGTGGGCATTTCGGCTATGTATCATCAGAGGTAGGTCGTATTTCTCTGCCCATTGGATTTGTCGCTCGAAAACTTCCAACTGTTCCTGCTTGTGGGTGTCGTCCCAATAGAAGTCGAGACCGACTTCCCCGATGGCGATGATGGGGGAGGGGGCTTGATGGTTCTCTTGGGTTTGGCTGATGATGTGTTCCAACTGGTCAAGCACATGGTGGTAGTCTTCGTCCATGATGTTTTCTGGATGGAGACCAATCATGGGGTAGAGGTAGCCAGCATGGGCTTGGCAGACATCGAGCAGGTGGGGAGTGTCCTTCAGGCAGATGCCCGGCACGAAGATTTTCTGGATGCCGGCATCTTTGGCACGTTGGATGACTGCTTCGAGGTCGTCGGCAAATTCGGGACCATCGAGGTGGGCGTGAGTGTCTATCATCGTTGTTGTCGAATGGGTAATAGGCGGTGTATCAAAACAGGTGCAAAGGCAACCCCCAAACCGCACCCGTCGGGTCCGATGCGCCGTACCCGTCGGGTGCGGTTGGTCGTACCCGACGGGTGCGATTCTGAGGCTACGAGGGAAGCTGTTTGAATGTACCTTTCATGGGGCATTTAGTACTTGCGGCCAAGAAGGCGGTTGGCAAAAACTCTCAGTTCGGCTTTCTTCTCTTCTGCCACTTTCACTAGGTCGAGGCTCTGGAGCGACTCGGCAAAAAGTGCTTCGATTTTCTCTTGGGCGAGCTGGCCGATGCCTATTATATTATATATATGTGTAACGGCGGCGATTTTCTCTTCGGGGTTGCCGTCGGTGGTGGCTATCCATCGGTCGAGTTCGGCGCGTTGCTCGGCATTGGCACGTTGCAGGGCATTGATGAGCATGAAGGTCTTCTTATTGTCCACGATGTCGCCACCTAGTTTCTTCTTGAAGGTGTTGGGGTCGCCATACACATCGAGCCAGTCGTCTTGCAACTGGAAGGCCAAACCCATTTTCTCGCCGAAGGTGTAGAGGTGAGCCACATCTTCGGCATCTGCACCACCCAACAGGGCACCTATCTTCAGCGCATAACCCAACAGCAGGGAGGTCTTTAGACGAATCATCTCCATGTATTCCGCTTCGGTCACGTCATTGCGAGTCTCGAAGTCGATGTCGAACTGCTGACCCTCACACACGCCTAACGTCGCTTCGATGAAGGCTGTCCATGCTTCATCGTTCTTCATGCCTTGGTTGAACAACTGATAAGCCATGATGAGCATGGTGTCACCCGAAAGGATGGCGGCATTTTCGTTCCACTTCTTGTGTACCGTCGGGTTGCCTCTCCGCAAGTCGCTCTTATCCATCAGGTCGTCGTGCAACAGCGTGAAGTTGTGGTAGGTTTCCAGAGCGATAGCATTGTTCATAATGTCATCCACCTGCTCCTTGTAGAGGTTGTAGCCCAAAAGCATCAGCAGGGGACGGATGCGCTTCCCACCGATGGAGAGGATGTAGCGGATGGGGTCATATAGGTTTTTCGGGTCGTCGTTGTACTGGATGCGCTCAACGGCTATGTTGATTTTCTCGGTGAGTTCTGCTATTGTGTACATATTATATAATGTGTTAAATGTCTTCTCGGCAGAGGGTGCCGTGAAGAAGTTATACAAAAAAGCCGCACAGCACGAGTGTGTTGTGCGGCTTTGTTTATACGAATGCTGTCGATTTACTGCAAGCGGAAGGTAACTGGGAGCGTGAAACGTACACGCACGGTCTTACCACGCTGTTTGCCCGGAGTCCACTTCGGCATAGAGGTCACAACGCGCATGGCTTCCTTGTCGAGGGCAGGGTCAACTGAACGGAGCACCTTGGGTTCTACGATAGAACCGTCCTTGTTCACCACGAACTGAACCATTACACGACCTTGGATGTTGTTCTCTTGAGCTGAAGCAGGATACTTCAGGTTCTTCTGGAGGTACTGCATGAGTGCCTTTTCGCCACCAGGGAACATGGGGTTCTGCTCTACCACTTCGAAGATTTCACCTTCGTCGCTCTCCTCTGCTACAGGAGCTGGAGGACCTGCCATAACGGGACCAGAAACAGGAGCCGATGGGCCAGAAGTAGCCTCGTGGGTATCCTCGGAAGATTCAATTTTCTCTTCCTCGATGTCCTGGTTGTTGTCCACGATGTCAAGAATTTCTGCAACAGCAGGAGTCTCGGCTGGTGGAGGTGGAGCGGCAGCGAAGATAGGTTGTGTGATGGGGATAACTTCCTCCTCAGACACAAAGGTTGCCACAGAGTAAACTTGGTCAGTCTCCTCATACGTGCGAGTGGTGTACTCGAAACAGGCGAACATAGCAGCGAGTGCTGTGATGTAGCCGATGAGTAGGCCTGTGCCTTTCTGATTCTCGAGATCAGCTTTTTTCGATTTTTTTACTTCCATAGATTATATTTATTTTTTAGTTAATTCTGCTTTCCGCCATGCTCCTTGCTTCCTTGTTGGGGGAGGTTGAGGGCGCATTGAGGCGTTCTACGTGGCAAAAGTAACACTTTTTTTTGTTTCTGTTGCTACAAATGTCATTTTTTTTATCAAAAGAGCATGATTTTTTAGTTTTTTAAGGGTGTTCTACTCTGATTTTGCTATGCTTCTGATATAAATGTCCTGTTGTGGGAACGGAATCTCGACGTGGTTGGCGTTGAGCACTTGGTAGATTTTTTCTTTTGCTTGTGCGGTGAAGGCTATCTTTTGATCGACGAGCACCCAAGCCACGAGTGTCAAATCGACGCTGCTGGCTCCGAAATCGGCAAAGATGACTGAAATGGGGTTCTTGGGGTTGACGATGGCGCGTCCGTCGGGTGTCTTCTTGCAGAGCGGTTGTGTGCCTTCCACAATCATGCGCCGCACGTTTTCGATAGGGGTTCCGTAAGCTACGCTAAAGGGAATCTTGAGCAGTTCGTACTGGTGGTTGCGGGTCAGATTCTTGAAGTGTTTTCCGAACAACTCCGAGTTGAGGATGGCTACCACACTACCGTCCAACGTGGTAATCTGGGTGCTTTGATAGGTGATGCTCTCCACCTTGCCCGTGATGCCGTCGCACTCGATGTAGTCGCCAACACGCACACGTCCTGTCATGAGGGAAATGCCGTAGAAGAAGTTCTCCAAGAGGCTTTTCGATGCGAAACCCATACCAGTGGAGAGGCCGCCCGTGACGATGGCGATGCCTGTGCTGGGCACGTCGAGCATCAAGAAGACGGTCACGACATAGATGCCCCATATTACCAGTGCAATGATGTTTTTGGCCAAAGTGGCATTGAAACTCCTGTCGTTTTGATGGCGGCGATAGTTGAACCATGTTGAACGAATCAGGTAGTTCACATATTTGAAAATGAAGTACAAGGCGACCACAAGGCTCAGTTTGTAGGCAGAGAAGGACACAATACCTTGAATCTGAATCATTTTTAAGAACCAACTCATGCAGAGGTGTCGCAAGTCGAAAATCTCTGCCGCCATATAGACGCTCAGCAAGATGGAGAATACGGCGCACACAGGGAGAAATGCACGGTTGACAAAGTCGTAAACCCATGTCTGTTCTACGAAGTCGCCCCGTTTCATTCGGAATTGTATCTCGCTATCGCTCAAACTGTTGTTGTACGCCTTTTGGATGCGACGTTTCATCACGCTTGCCTCATACATCTCCATCAAGTCGTAGAGACAGGTGATGGTGGCGATAGCGGCCAGCTGGAACATCCACCACACCATAATCTGCACGGCCATGAGGGTGAAGCCCACCCATGAGAGAATGCACGATGCCAACATGGCGAAGAGCGAGATGGAGCAGTAGAGCTTATCGCTTGACGGAATATTGTGCCGGCATCGCCTCAGTGTGATGGCTTGCCAAATGGTGAAGATGAGCAGGATAGGGGGGAAGATGATGTTGACCAACGTGTTCGGTATCAGGATGATGCGGAAACAGATGACGATAAGCGACATCAGAATGAAGGGGGCATATACTTTGGCTCCATCCTTGATTTGCTGGCCATTCAGTCGGATGATGATAGACACGTAGATGGCTTCTACCAGCCACGCCATTTCGACCATCAGGCTGGTGGCCATCAGCATCAGATTGTGATGGATAAAAGTGCGTACAATCATGACGGCAATGGCGAAGATGAGCACGGCCAATGCCACAATGAGGATGGGGCGTTTCTGACGGAATTTTTCGGTGCGGAAACGTTTAGGAAGCAACCATCGGAGGAGCACATTGCTCAAGATGGAACCGCCCAGAATATAGACCAACATAAAGATGCTGGCAAACATGACGATGGGGCCTCGCCATTCTGACCTATATGGGCGGAACTTTCCGTTACTGCCTTTTTCTTTCAGCGGTTTGTATTTCGTGTCGAAATCTTCCCGCATCCGCTTCCATTGCGCTGGAATCCGAGAGAGGATGGTAAAGTAGTTGGTGCCAGGATTGACGAAGATGCTTTGTTGTAGTGCCGTGTACTTCTTCTGGGCGTAGGCGTTCATCTTTTCCACACGGTCGGTTAAGTCTTGGTAGTGCTGATTGTCCTCTTCCAGACGTTTCAAAATGATTTTCATGTTGTTGCTCAAGGTCCGGGCATAAACGATACACATCTTGCGGTCTCGGATGCCTTGCGCATTCAGCATGAAGGGTTTTTCTTTCTTGTTTTTGCCCTTATCTTTTTCTACATGCGAAATGGAGTTTATGACCTTTCGTTCCAACTCTTCTGTTTTGGCTTTACCGATGGCTGGCGGCAACTGTTGCAGGGAATAGATAAGACTGTCGTAGCTGGCTATTTCCGTCTCGATGTACTGCTTGATTTGGGTGAAGGGGATGGTGTTGTTCCGTAGCTCCTGGTAGAGGGTCGTCGCCTCTTGACAGGCGTAGGCCATGTCGAAGGTATATTCTTGGCCTTGCGAATAGAGGATGAGGCTGGTTGTTTCGCTACGTTGCATGATGTTGATGAGTTGGGCGTGTTGTGCTTCTCGCCGACTTTCCATCTGTTTCATCCGTTCTTTCTGCTTCATCCATTTGTTGTATAACTCAAGGCGCAAGACGTGCAGGGTCTGTCCCAAGTCGCGTTCTTTCAGTACGGCGTGGCTCTGTTGTGCCACAGCTAAGAGAAGTAGTAAAGTGAATAAGACTTTTTTCATTGTCGTGTAGTTGGTGGTGCTTATAGGGGTATGTTTTTTTATGGGTCTTATGGGACTATTAGGTCTTATAAACTTATAAGTCTTATAAGGCTTTGTTGGGGTTATTCCACGTCCATAAAGTTTTTGGCATGTGACAGGATGGACTTTCCTATCTTGATAGATTTTTTACCTTCGTTGGCACCTTCTTCTAATGCTTCTTCCATGATGTCGTCTTCAGTCACGGCATCGGGGGCTGCTTCTTCCTGGTCTTCTTCCATGAACATCTGGATGCCATTCTTGATAGAGTGGGAGGTGTCGATGATAAGTCCTTTCATACCACCTCGACGGCAATACTCTTCGTAGGCTCGTTTTCTTCTGATGTGTGACAGCTTCAAGCCTCGTCGGCACCGTTTCATCCATGCTCCAGTGGCTTTTATTCCTTTGACGGTGAGTTGACCGAGTCTCTTGAGGGTGGAGCGTAGGTGGATGATGCCTTGCACGGTGGCCTTTCCTCCGATGATGAGGCCGCGTCCTGTGGCTTTCAAAGCAATGATGATGCCGTGCCACGTGGCCACAGCGGCAATGGCAAGACCTTTCAGAGTGGCTTTTCCTGCAATGATGCTCCACTGGATTGAAGTCTTGATGGCTTTTCGGAGCCAAGCCTTGATTTTGGCTACTTTCTCTTGGGTGTCGTTGGCGTGCCACCAAGTGTTCAGGCGTTTACATCCTTTTTCGGTGATTCCGATGCACCACAGCACTCCTTTCAGGAGCTTCTTGATGAGCCAAAGGATAAATTTCCAGATCAATACCAAAAGCAGGCGAAGAAGCTCTCTCGCCAGCTGCGAAGCACTCTTTCCTGCGTATTCTTCTCGTCCGTGCCGTCTCTCTTCTTCTGTCATAGTGGTGTGTGGAGAAATATTGATTTCAGATTTTTGTGCGAAGGTAGTACAAAAAAGTCTGTTAATCGTGCTTTCTTGTCTTAAAGTTGTTTAATTATTCAATTTTCGGTCAGCAATATGATGGCAATGGCGATGAACAGGATGCCTGTGACACCGTTGAGCCATTGCTGGAAGCGTTCGAAGCCATGACTCAACTGTTCCGCACTGTGGACGGCTTTGTGCATCAGCCACGCTATCGCAATGACGGGGATGCTGGCAGACAATCCGAACACCAATGGCACAGCGGCTCCCACATGGCTGGAGATGCTCAACGGAATCATCATGCCGAAAAAGAAGATGGCGCTTTCGGGACAGAAGGCGAAGGCCAGCGTCATGCCCAATACGAGTGAACCAAGAGGCCCGTTTCGCTTGATGATTCGTCCGCTGTTGTGGCAATCGTCTCCGTGATGGTGGTGGCGATGGAAAGCTCGATAGAGCAGGTATAGGCCGATGGCGATAAGTACATAGGGCACGATTATTTCGGCCATCGACAGTACTTCTTGTAATGCTTTCACGTTTTTACCCCCACCGATAAGGCACATGGTCACCCAACCTAACAGGGTGTAGGTGATGGTTCTACCCAGCGCATACACGATGCCGTCGGTCAGCTGTTTCCCGTTGCGGTATTCGTAGGCTAAGGCTGACACGCTGATGGCAAGTTGGCAAGGGTTGAGAGCCACTAACACTCCCAGTACAAATGCAGTCAACAGAGCGAGGTCTGCTGACTGCAACGTGTCGAGTATCTCTTTGATAGTTAGCTGCATATAAGTAGAATGATGACTTGTGCTGTGATGATGCGCAGGAACATGGACAAGGGGTAAACGGTGGAGTATCCAACGGAAGGGATGCCATTATTAGCTGTGGCAGTGCTGAATGCCAATGCTGGTGGGTCGGTCGTGGCACCGCTCATAATGCCCATGAGGAGGAAGTAGTTGATTTTCCACTTCACACGGGCAAAGATACCCATGATGATGAGTGGTATAATGGTGATAAGGAAACCCATCCACACGTAATGGATGCCGCCGTTCAGCACGGTATCGACGAAATTGCCGCCTGCTTTGATGCCTACGCTGGCCAAGAAGAGCACCAGACCGATGTCTCGTATCATGAGGGAGGCGGAGTTGGTGGTGTAGGCCACAAGTTTCAGTTTATAACCAAAGCGTCCTAACAGGATGGCAATGACGAGTGGGCCGCCCGCTAAACCCAGTTTCACGGGCATCGACATACCAGGAATGTTGATGGGGAGCATACCAAAAATGATGCCGACAAGGATGCCTACGAAGAGGGTGAGCAAATTGGGTTTGTCGAGTTGCTGCTTCTTGTCGCCTATCTTGTTGGCAAAACGATCTACGGCATCTTCTGGGCCTACAACCGTCAGAATATCGCCCACTTGCAGGATAACGCTCGGACTTGCAAACAGCTCGATACCAGAACGATAGAGACGGGTTACGTTGACTCCGTACATGGAGCTGGGGTGCAGACTTCCAAGGGTCTTTCCGTTGATGCTGTCCTTGGTTACGGTGTGCTTTCTCGATGCCATCGGCACATCTTGGTCATCCCATTTTACTTCCACCTCGGGACCGATGAAAGCGGTGATGGCTGCAGCATCTTCTTCGGCACAGACGATGTAGAGCTTGTCGTCCACATTGAGCAGGGTGTCCTTATTGGGCACAACCACATGACCATTGTGGAGCATACGTGAACATACGAAATCACGTCCAATGAACCCCCTCACCTGCAGGATGGATTTCTCGGCAATGGCAGGGTTGAAGACTTTAATAGTCATCAAGTGGGGCTTGACAGCTTCCTTGTTGTTTTTCTTGTTGAAATGCTCCTCCTCTGTCTTGAAGTTGACCTTGAATATATAACGGATGAGGATGATGCTGCCGATGATGCCCACCACACCCAGCGGATAGGCGCAAGCGTAGCCGTTGGCAATCACGGGTACACCACCTTTGAAGGGATGAATCTGGTTAATCTGTTCGAGTGCGGCATTGGCGGCACCAAGTCCAGGTGTGTTGGTGACAGCTCCACAAAGGGTGCCGACCATCATGGGAAGGTTGTTGGCCGCAGGAATGATATGGCGCAATGCGTAGTAAAGTATGAGCATGACTGTGATGTTCAGCAGAATCACACCAGCGGCTACTCCATTGGCTTTCAGACCGCCTTGCTTCAGCGATGTAAAGAATGAAGGACCGACCTGGAGGCCGATGCTGAACACGAACAGGATGAGTCCGAAGTCTTGGATGAAGTTGAGCACTGCCATATTTTCTTCGATGCCACCACGCATCAGCAAGTCGCCAGCTAAGATGCCGATAAAGAGAATCCACGTCACACCCAGCGACACTCCGCCAAATTTGATTTTATTGCCAAGAAATACGCCCAGCGAGATGACCAGTGCATAAAGAATGACGGTATGTGCTACGCCACCCCCCGTTGTCAATAGTTCAATCAACCAATCCATACTATGAAATGTTTATTCGGAGTGCAAAGTTATTACTTTTTTTCGACTTTCACATTCTTCACCATAAAATTTTCCACATATTCTTGATGGAAGTCGGTGTTCTTGGCACGAACAGACAGATTTTCGAAAGTGAAGTTGCTAAGATGATACTGGTCTTCTTGTTGTTTCACGTTGAAGAACACGTTACAATCGAAGTCGATGTTGCGCATGGTGATGTGGTCGCTGTACGACATAGGCACACTCTCTCGTCCTTTCAGGTCGTAGAACTGTGTCCATGGGGCTACGAGGATGAAGTTTTTCCCGTTACCTTCAATATCTTCAACTGTCACGTACTCATACTGTTGAGGTGTGTCTGGCCGCATTTTGAGCCATAACAGGTTGTTGGCTTCGTTCACTTTGATGCGGCGCAAGATGATGTTGTGGTCGTACACCGACTCGCTGCCCAGTGTCAAGCATCCGTGGCAGAAGCCATACTCGCAGTCTTCGATGATGATGTTCTCGTTGCCGCCGTCGCCCACCATCTCCGGGAACTTGTTGATGTCGATGCCCTCGTACTTGCTCCGCCAATAGTCAGCGTATGGGCCTTTGCCACCCTTGATGGCTACGGCATCGTCGTTCACACTCATGTAGCAGTCCTTTACGAGAATGTTCTTCACCACATCAAGGTCGATGGCATCTGTGCTGGGGGCTTTGACGGGCTGAGCAGGAGAGTAGATGTGGAGACGAAGCAACTTCACGTTCTCACTATTATATATATGTGTCGTCCAGAAGGCGGAGTTCTGCAACTTCACGCCATCAATTTGTACGTTGCGGCAGTTGCTTACGTAAACCAGCCGTGGACGTTGCTCGTCCTTGTTGGTGCAGCGTGGATTCCACGAACGTCGTTCCCAGAAATGCTTCCAGAAGGTGTAGCCATTGCCATCGATGGTGCCCTTGCCCGAAATGGTGAAACCGTCCAGCCCGTCGGCATTGATGAGAGCGGAGTAGTATAGGCAGGTTTCGCCTTCGATGCGTGTATTCACGAGAGGGTAGTCACTTGGGTCGTTGCTGCCCATCAAAGTTCCTCCGTCGTAGAGGTGCAGATGGACACCCTGCTTGAAAAAGAGTGCCCCCGTCATGTAGATGCCTTCGGGCACCACCAATACACCACCACCGTCAGCTGCCACACGGTCGATGAGTGCTTGCATTTCGGTGGTGTGGATGCGTCCGTCATTCACTACGCCGTAATCCGTCACACGGTACTGCTTGCCCAATGTGGCCAAATCCACCGCCTCTGTCTGCCTGAACCACTCACCAATCTCTGTACCGTCAGGCCAGAGGTCAACCGTCTTTTTTGCAAAAGAAGGTATGCACAAAAGTGTGCATACCATCAGTGATAAGAGTCTGTATTTCATGTTATTTTACGTAAATCTTCTTGGACGTTCCGTCACTGTACTTGATGATGTTGAAGCCCTTCTGTGTCTGCTTCAGTTGGATGCTGCCTGTGGTGTAGATGCCCACTACGGTCTTTGTGCCGTCCAGCGTCTTGTCATCCAGCGTGATGGCTTGAATGCCCGTAGCCACTGCTATCGTCTGATAAGCCTCCAGTTCATCCTCGCTGATAATAATCCACTGTTGTTTAGTGGCATTGTCGCTGTAGTCGAAGTCTGCTTGAGGTATGCCACCGAAGCCTGTAGCTTTTCCTAATGAATTGGCACCCATAGCTTTGTTGCTGCTTCCGTTGCTCCAAGTGAACCAATAACCATGTGTGGTCAGCTTGTTCTTTCCTGTACCGAGGGTCACGTCCGTTCGGTCTGGCATCAGTTGGAATCGTTCGGTGGCAGTCGGACTTTTGCCTTCGGCGATAGCCTTCAAAGTTACGTTCGAACTGCTGGACGAGTGGGTGAGATACTTGCCTGTGGCAGCATTCTTGAACATATAGTAGCCAAGTGTTGGATTAAATTCCATGTACCATGCGGCAGAGTCGCTCAGAGCTTCGTTGGTCAGGTTGGGTTGCCATGCGATGGCGGTGTTGCCGCGTTGATAGAGCACACCTTCGCCCAATCCGCGCTCCTTGTCTTTGTTCATGAAGTAGTACTTCTTCGAGTCGTCGAAATTGTAGGTGTAGCCAGAGATTCCATTCGGGTCATTGCCTGTTGGGCAGAGTCCGTCGATGAAAAGTCCGTGGAGGATGCACATACCACCAATGTACTGAATTTCAGTATGCTTATCCTTGTCTGCACCATTCACGAGCCAGTCGTAAGAAATGGTGGCATTCGTAATGTTGGTGTTGGCACTGGTGCCCCATCCATGCACAGCATCACCCGTGAAGTAAACCTCTTCTCCATAGTAGTTTTCCAAGAAGTGGAGCACATCGTTGGCTTCGCGTCCGAGCCACTTGCCATACTTTCCTTGGTCGGCACGGGTGTCTTCGCAACTGTACCATCTCCAGTGAGTGCCCACACCCACACCGTGACCTGTCTCATGGAGCACGGTACCGATGGCTTGATAGGAGGCGTTGGGACCGATGCGCATCCATCCGCCGTATGAGCAGTCTGCTGTCTGGGTCTGTGCGCCATAGTGTCCAGAGAGATGGAATCCCTTGATGCCTGTCCATTCGTTGAAGTAGTCGATGGTTTCCTTCACGGCATTGCGGCAACGTGTATTGGCAGCCTCGTTCGGTGCGCCTTCATCCCACGACCAAGTGCAGGTTCCCTTGGGATGGGTCACAATCTTAACTTCGTCGCCGTAGGCTACGGTGTAAGTCTTGTTGATGACGTAGGGACGCAAGTAATAGACTGTGGCAGGCTCTAAACCTTTGATATGAAAGATGGTACCCTTCAGCGAGAACGACTTCGTGGTGCGGTTGTCGAGCACGGTTGGTTCGTGTTCGGTACTCCAGCACACACCACGCTCCATGATGTTCGACCCCTTCATGGTGGCACGCATCAATGCCTCGGTGGCACCTGTGGCTACGTAGTGGTTGGTTTCTGATACCGAAGGTGCGTTGCCTGTGCCAGGGGTCGCATTGGCGAGGTTAAAGATAAAGATAGCCTTATCGAGTGCTTCCACTTCGGCGGCAAGTTCCTCGGAAGTAGCCTCTCCATTCGTTGCCAAAGCCTGTGCCTTGTCCAGTTCGGCTCTCAGTTCAGCAGCTCCCTCCTTGTTCTCATCATATACGGCTTCCGCTTTTTTGATTTGAGTATCCAGCGCTTGATATTCAGCAATGGAGGTCTTGGCATTGTTGATGGCTACACTCAGGTTCAGCAAAGCGGCCTGGATGTCGGCATTGGCAGACTCTGTACTAATGAGTTTGGCAGCCTCGATGGTCGTTAGCAATTCTGTCGATGCGGTGCTTGACTTCATGCTGGATTGCAACGTTTCGGCTTCTGTGATGAGCTGCTGCAACCCTGCCACCATCGTTTCGGCATCTACATATCCAATCAGTTCAAGGCGGAAATTATCCACAGCAATCCAGTTGCCCGAGGCGTTTTTAGCCACAAAACCAATTTCCACATCGCCCATGACGTTCGTGAACTTTACCGAATAATCGTCTGGCGTATAGACGGTTTCCTTTTCATTGTTGGCATAGATGTAAGCACCCGTGTTCTTCTTCGTCTTGTCGTTCTGTGAATAGTTCATAGCGGCAACCGTCAGTCGATAGACACCGCTGGGCAAGTTCTTAATGGTCTGTTTGATAGAGGCATTACCGACAGCATTACCCGAACTGGTCCACTTTTCCAAGTAGGTGTTGCCAGCCTTCTTAGGAAAGTCGGAGTTCGACTGTGCCTGTAGATTGGTTTGAGTCCATCCATCGAAACCATTCTCAAAGCTGGGGTTGGTGATGTAGGAGGTGCAATCCTTGGGATTCTCCTCGCTGATGTCCTCACCATTTGCGATGTTCGGCTGTGCGAATAGACACAACGCAGCCCACATCAATAGGTTAGTTAGTAAAAGCTTTTTCATATTAGTCGTTTTTTGTCCTTTTATACTTTTCATTTAAGTGCGGTAGCAAATTTTTCACTTTTCATTTTTCCCTTTATATTACAGGGAGATTGCAGCTTCGAGTGCCAGCCGCATCATTTCTGTGAACGAGTTCTGTCGCTGCTCAGCTGTCAGTTCCACGTGGCTGACAAACGAGTCGCTGATGGTCAGGAGGCAGGCAGCACGTTTGCCCAGCATATTGGCATTGTGGAACAGGGCGAAACTTTCCATTTCCACACAATCGGTGCCCGTGCGTTCGGCCAGTTCCTGCCAGGTGCCTCGTGAAGGGTCTGCATAGAACACATCACTTGAATGTACCACGCTCATCTTCAACTTGATGCCCAGTTCCTCTGCCTTCTTCTGGATGATGGCATTCAGTTCGGCATTAGGCTTGATGTTATGGTCGGGGCAACCACCTTGGATGAGCGCGTAAGAAGAGTCGCTGTAGGCACTTTCGGCCAGCGTTACGTCCATCACATTCAGCCAATCCTTGTAACTTCCAGCCGAACCGATGCGGATGATGTTCTCGACACCGTAGAACTTGAACAATTCCCATGAATAGATACCGATGCTGGGCATTCCCATTCCGCTGGCCATCACGGACACAGGTACACCTTTATAGATGCCAGTATAGCCCAGCACATTGCGAACAGAAGTGACTACTTGTGGGTTCGTGAGGAATGATTCTGCAATGAATTTAGCTCTGAGAGGGTCGCCCGGCATGAGAACCGTCTTAGCGAAAGCACCTTCGGGTGCAGAGATGTGTGGTGTTGCCATAGCTTTCAAAAGTTTTAATAAAAATATTTGCAAAGGTAACACAAATTAGAAACAAAACAAAATTTAGACAAAGATTTTTGGAGTCAGTGTTATTTCGGTCAGAGAAATTTCAGAAAGGAATGAGCCATTTTGCCAACACTTTCCCTATAGGCAACGACGTTGCCCCTGATGACTCCACGTCGTTGCCCCTTGTGACTCTACGACGTTGCCCCTTGAGACTCTACGACGAAGACTCTCTGCGGAAGCTGTATATTACTGCTTTAATTCTACACAAGTACGATTATGACTGGGTAGCAAGTGGACTTCGACAAGGCTTTGCAGATTGCTTTAATTCTACACAAGTACGATTATGACGGTGCTCTCGCCAATGTGAAGGATGCTATTTTCCAAGTATTGCTGCTCTTTTAGGCCTCGAAAGGCATGTATAAACCCTCATATCGATGCTTTTCCCCTCACTTGGCGCGAGGATGAGCGGTGCGGAAATTCGGTATCTTGACCTCAAATGGAAGGAGATTCGTGGCTAAAAGGCACACTTGATTGCCGATTCGGGCATGAAAAAGGGATAATTGACCACCCCACCCACGTAATTATCCCACACCGCACAACGTAATTTGCTTGCAGGGCGTGGGGTAATTTGGGTGCTTGGAAGACGAGGGTGCGTTTGGGGTGATGACGAAACTTCCAAAGAGGGGAGGATGGGGTACAAAAAACCTCCGAAGCGGGGTACGCTTTCGGAGGTTTCTCTGAGAAAATCCGTATCATCCGTGAAATCCGTTGTTAAAAAGGACAAACAGAAGTTGAATGATACATTTTACATTTCACATTTTACATCATTTCGTGTTCCATACTGGTAGTGCGAAGTACCAGTTGGCGGTGTTCTTTAGTTTGGCGTAGATGCTGGCATCGTAACCATCGACTCCTGCGGCGGTGCTGATGGCAGCCTTGGTGCCACGATTGGCTATCTTCTGGGCGAGCCATTCGGTACCATCGTAGCCTGAGGCGGTCTTGTGTTCAGCGATACGGACAAGGTCGGTGAAGCGGTTGCCCTCGAAAGCGGTCTCCAAAGCCAATTCGTCAACGATGAGGTTCTCGATGGCATTGATGATGTCGCTCTGTGGAGAGACGCCGAGTGTCACACCTTGTGCGAGGAGCTGCTTGGAGTAGTCGTAGTAAACGCTATCACGATAGCCGCCAATGCTGGTGGGCACAGCACCTTCGTCGGAAGAAGTCCAGAGAGTGGATGTAGCGGAATTACCACCGACGCTGCTATAGCGTGGAAGACCCGTTCCTTTGGCGTGAATGCCGTAGGTGGAATTCCAGATTTCATCCTTGAAATTGAGGAAGGTGTTGAACTGGCTGAGGCGGGTAGAGTCAGTCACGTAGTACATGGCTCCGTATGTGCCGTAGTCGAGTCGCTTGAAACGGATGGTGTCTTGTTCGTAACCGCGAATCTGGGTGGAGTCGCGATTCCAGATAGGAATGGAATCTCCATTTTCGTCAAGACGGTTCTGAGTGTAATAATCATCCACCACTTCTGGCAGGGTGTATTGGTTGATACCATCTTTGAGGATGGCAAACGCAAACTCTGGATAGCCGGCACGGTTGATGGCTTCGGCTAAACGGAGCCAGATGAGTGACTTGCGGTAGGTTGGAATCGTGTAGAAGAAAGAGTTACCTCGTGCTGCTTTACTGCAAAGAGGGTAGGGGTCACCTTCGTAGCTGAGGTCTTCGATGGATTTGCCTAAACGCGCATCGCAGTTCTGGATGTAAGAAGGTATCATGTTGTTGGACAGCGTACCTGGGTAGTAAACGTAGGTCTGCTTGTTCACGACATCCTGATAGGCGTTAGATGGCCCATACTGGCGACGGTAGTTGCGAGTGACGGTAATAGCACCTGAAGACTCGTAAATTTCATTACCGTTGGCATCGGTCTTATTCTTGCTGGTACCATCGTCCTGAGTCTCAGTACTGTTTGCCGACGATTGCGAAGAGGATGGTGTGTAGCCAAAGATGTCGGCCACACGAGTGAGCATCTTACCCAATCCTGCATTGGCTGAACCTGGAATCAGCGAAATGATGTCTTCATTGCTGCTGGCTGAGTATGTCTGTGCCCATGTACCCCATCCCTTGAAGGCTCCATAGTTGTTGGAACCGCTGCGCACGGAGGTAGCTGCTACACAGTATTGCGTACCCATCGGCGTGTCTTGATTCTTCAGGTATTCATAGTAGTACCGTGCAGCTTTCTCGTAGTCGCTGGTGGAGGCACCACGCAGGAGATAGAGGTCGCCGAGCACGATGCGAATGGGCACGAACATGAGGCGAGCCTCGATGTCGGTGTAGCCGTTGTTCCACTTGCCGATGACATCGGATGCCGAACCGTATTGTGGGTATTGAGTGTCCACAAAGTCGAGCAGGCCGTCTTCAATGAGCTTATCGACAAGGTTGTCTTTGTTGACCAGATTGTTGGCATAGTCAAAGTTTTCGATGATGCCGAGGTTGCTGATGGGCTTTGTGATGAAGGGCACCTCTTTGTAGTTCTTGACGAGCTGGAGGTAAGCCCAAGCACGGATGGCTTTCACCTGAGCATATTCGGGCACCATGTACTTGATGTTCGACTTCACCGCAGAAGTGTCGGCATTGTGGATGTAGAAGTTGCAGTTGTTGATGACGTTATAGTAGTCGCTGACCTGCAACATGGAGCACGACTGGTCTTGTGGATTGTCGAAGTTGGAAATGGCATAGAGCGTGTCGGTGGTGTAGTCGGTCGATACAACCAAGTCGCCACGAATTTCGCCGAGGATGACCTGACGCTCTGCCACATCCTGCATGGCTCGCATGATGCCGAGGTAGGAGTAGAGCGTGTCTTGTGCATTGACGTATGCCTTGTCGCCAGTGTCAACGGTCATCATGTCTTCACAGGAGGTTGCCAAAAGACCTGTGGCAACCACGGATGCGATAGCTATATTTTTAACAATATTCTTCATGATTGTTTCGTATTACAAGTTGATTTTAACACCAAGGTTGAAGGAGCGGTTGCTGGGGAGCAGACCTGCATCGATACCCTGATAGAGGACACCGTTGCCACAAGAGAATTCGGGGTCTTTGCCTGTATATTTACTGAGGGTGACGAGGTTGTTGCCTTCTGCCCAGATGGTCAGTCCCTGAATCCATGAGGCATTGATGGGCAGTTCGTAGGAGAGGCGCACCTTCTTGAGTTTCAGGAAGGAACCATCTTCTATCCAACGGTCGGAGAAGCGTTCGTTATCCACCCAGTAGTCAGACTCTTTCGACATGATGTGTGGCAGTGCTGCATGGTCGCCTTCGTATGTCCAGCGGTTGAGTGCTGCAGCCGTCTGGTTGTAGAAGGTGTTGAGTGACTCCAGCTGACTGCGCTGGTAATTGTAGATGTCGTTTCCAACCGAGTACTTGAAGTTGATGTCAAGACTCCACTTCTTATAAGAGAGGTTGGTGTAGATGGAACCATAGATGTCGGGATTGGGGTCGCCGATGGTGGTCTTGTCGTCCTCGTTGATGATGCCGTTGCCGTCTTGGTCAACGAAGTGGATATCACCAGCCAAGAAGTTGCGGTAAGGAGTCTTTGTGATGCCTGTAGGATACTTCAGATAGCCATCGGCTGTAGCTGTTGTGGCCGATGAAGCTTCGGCATCGGATGAGAAGACACCAGCGGTCTTATAACCGTAGAACAAACCTGCAGGTTTACCCACAGCGGTGAGAATCTCTGCCCCATAAATCTTCTGGGTGTAGTTGCCCTCTGGCAGCGAAGTCAGCTTGTTCTTGTAGTGACCGAGGCTTGCCCCTAATTGCCACTTGAAGTCCTTCGTATTCACTAAGATAGCATTGAATCTCACATCCACACCTGTGTTGCGCAACGAACCTCCATTGCACAGATAGCTGGCAAGACCCGACATGTAGTTGATGGTCTTGTAGGTGACCAGGTTGTCCGTATTGGAGATGTAGAAGTCGGCACCAGCCTGTAAGCGGTTGTTGAGGAACGAACCATTCAGCCCGATGTTCCAGCGACGTGTCGTTTCCCATTGGATGGCAGGGTTCTCGATGTTGGCCAACTGTAGCGCAGTGGCGGTCTTCAGGAAGGTGTAAGACTTGAAGTAGGTACGTGCTGCGGAATAGTCGATGTTATCGTTACCCGACTCGTCGTAACCTGCCGTGAGTTTCAGATAGTTGATACCTATCGTTTTCGGCATCCAAGTTTCATTCGTGATGACCCAACCTGCTTGGATGCTGGGGAAGAAGCCCCATTTCACGCCAAAGAGCTTCACACCTTCTTCGGTTTTGTGACCAAAGCGTGAGGAAGTCTCAGCTGAAAGTGTTCCTTCCACGAAGTAAGTGTTTTTCAGCGCATAACGTGCGTGGAGGTAGTAGGCGAGGTTGTTCCAAGAGTCTTGCACACCATGTGCCGAACGGAACTTGTTGGAGTTCTTCTGGTCAGGCATCTTGTCGCTACCTGGGTCGTACGACTGCATGTGGGAATCGGAGAAGCTGTTGCTGGTGAAGCGCACCCCACCGAACGCCATCACGTCGTGCTGTCCGTAGTTGGCTGCCCAATTGATGCGGAAATCCTCATAGATGGACGTTTCCTTCGAGAACAGCGACTTCACCACCGAGTTGACATCGCCATAGCCCTCGTAGTTGTAGATAGGGCTACCCGCCATCGGCAGGAAGTACTTCTCGTTCGAGCGGTTCAGCTGATAGGCAAAGCGGTTGGTCAAGTTCAGATGCTTATTGATTTCCCATTTCGGCATGATGTTGAGGTTGAACTGCGTCACCTCCTGACGGTTCTTGTTGTCGCCGTCACCGTTCTGAAGAATCCAGTAGGGGTTGGCCAAAGCAGCATTCGTGCCGTATGCCGACGCAAAGTCGAACGGATAGTTGTCATCATCTACATACTTTCCTGCATACACCGACGAGAGGTGCAGCTGGCCGTCATCACCTGTGTAGTAACCGTACTTCGACAGGAAGGGCGACAGAATCAGTCCCAGCACATTCGGCGAGGAAATGGTGCTGGCAGCATACGACTCTGCCCATCCGTTGTCGCGCAAGTTGTTCGAGAACTTCGAGTAGGCGAGGTCAAGCTGGGTGGAGAGATTCTTGATGAGATGGATGTCGGTGTTGAAACGGATGTTCAATCGGTCGAAACCATTCTCTTTCGCTGTTGACTGCGAGTTGGCATAGCCTAACGACAGGTTATACATCGCCACATCGTCACCACCCTGCACATTGATTTTGTAGTTCTGGGTGGCAGCTGTCCGATAGAGTCCGTCCGACCAGTCTGTCTCGTTGTGGTACATGGGGTACCAGTAGTACGTCGGGTCGTTGTTGAGGAACGGGATGGACGTGCTGGCCGTAGCGTGTTTGATTCCGTATTCCGTCGTACCAATCAGGTCGCTGACGTAGGTGCGGTATTGGCTGGCATTCATCATGCTGATGGTGGAGGGAGCTAATTCAAATCCTGCATTGATGTTCACGTTGATTTTCGTTGCCATCGAACGACCACGCTTCGTGTTGATGATGACCACACCATTGCCACCTCTGGCACCGTAGAGCGCGGTAGCGTTTTTCAACACTTCCACCGATTCCACATCTTCGGGGTCGATACCAGCGAGGACGTTGTTGAAGAAACCATCGTGGATGCTGGTGCGGTCGAGCTGCGAATCCATCATCATGCCATCCAGAATGATGAGTGGCTGGGCATTGATGTTGAGCGAGTTGAGACCACGGATGAACATCGCCACACCCTGTCCACGCATACCTGTACGGTTGATGGTGTGAAGTTCGCCAGCCAGTCGGCCTTCTATCTCTTCGTCGATGGTGATGGCCGACGTGTTGTCTATTTCGGCCTTGCCAACGGCTGTGATGCCCGTGGTGGCGGCATACACCGAATTGAACTTGCTGCTGTACAGACCGACATTAGGAGCCGTCGAACCCTCGAAACTCACTTGCACGTCGTTGTATTCAGGCACTGTGACATAGAGTGAATGGACGAAAACGGGCACTTTGAGGGTAAATTTGCCATCCTCGCCAGTCATCACCGAATAGCGGTTGTGGCCGTAGGCCTGCACCTTCGCACCGTCGAGCGGAGTCTTGGTGGCAGCATCATAGACGTAGCCACTCACCTCCTTCATCTCGTACTGTGGAGCTTGCTCAACCTTCACTCTCGTAGGCTTAGCCGGTGCATCTTCTGCTTCTTGCGCAAAGAGGGTAGTCGCTCCCGACAGCATCAAGAGACCCATACCGAGGCGAAAGAAGCCTGTGTGAATATTCTGATTTTTCATGTTACATTCAACATTTGACATTTAACATTTATTGTTCTTTCGCCTTCAAGATGATTGCATTCACCCAGATTTCGCGTGAATAGAGGTTTCTCTCCGACGAAGTGAAATTGCTCTTCAACTGCAGGACTGGGTAGGCGGTTTTAGAGAGACCGTAATAGGACACGGGGAACTCAAAGTCTTTCGCAATGCAGATGGTGTCGGTGTAATTGACCGTCAGGTCGTCATTGATGGTCGGCTTCCTGTTCACGAAGTAGTTACCCTCATAGAGGCTGGCATCCTTGGCATCCACGGCATCCTCATTCGGATTCTTCAGAGCCTCGTTAGCGACGCGCCTGTCCTCCGTGTCGTAAGAGATGTAGGCACGGAACTTGTTCTGCATCTGGTAGTCGGTGTTGTAGCCAATCACCACGTAGATGTCGTACTTGCACGACAGCACATTAGGCAGCTGGAAGAACGCCCCAGGATGGGAGGTGGAAGTCTTGTTCGCCATCACCAGATAGTCGTAACGGTAAGTGCTGTCACGCTCCGCAATCACTTCACCCGTTACCGTGTCCGTCATCGTCACATGACTCTCCCACGTCCACGTGTTGTGGTAGGGGGCGCACTGGTTGTCGCAAGATTCATACACCACATAGCTGTCCAAATCCCTGTTCGGCGCATACACCGTCGAGGGATAGGCGAACTCATCCACCACGTATGCGTAGCCATTGCTCACCTCCACAGGGTCAGCATTGCCAAACAGGGCGGCGAAATCCTTCACCTCCACGGCATTCACCTTGTTCGTCCCGTTCAGCGTACCCGTCTTCTTGAATTTCATGTCAGCCGTCGAACGGAGCGAGTCCTTGCGGGCATCAGCGGCACGGATGTCGGCAATGGACGTGACAGGAATCTGTTCGTACTGCCAGTTCGCATTGAAAGCCAAGTGTTGGCAGATGGCGTTCTTCGAATAGAGATTCGTCAGCGAGTCCAGTTCAGCAGGCGTGAAGACCGTTTCCACGCCAGCGATGACCGTGTCAGCTCCAGCCTCCGTCTGCGTATTGATGTCCTGCTTATACGAAGCCTTAAACTTGAAGTACTTCTTCGTCCTCTCCAGGGTGTTCTTCCACGTCTCGTTCGTCGGCAGAATCATCACGTAGTTAGAGTCCTCCCGTTCGAGGAACGCCTCCATAAACAGCGACGTGTAGTCGTTGGCCACGTAGGTGATGGAATCCACCCACGTGATTTCACCGTCGATGGTAGGGCCTTGTGTGGAAGCGGCCTCGTTGAACTCGATGGTTTGGAAGCTTTTGATGAACGCGTTGATAGAGTCGAGGTCTTGTCGCGAAGCCAAGTATTCGTAGAGGTTAGGCTGATACGCCATCGGAGCCTTCGTGATGTGCAGCACACCGTTCTTTGCACCGATGTTAGGCGTCGTGATGGTCACGCCCTTGATGGTCTGCGCCTCATTGTTCAGCCACGCCGCCTTACTGTTGAAGAGGTCGAGCTTCACAGAGTCAGAGCCATTCACCACGTGACTGTAACGGGTCATATTGTTACGAATCAGTTCTTTCTCCACCTTATAGATGCTGTCGCGGACACCCGTTTGTAGCAGCCCCTTATAGTAGCTGTAGCGGAACGAACCGTTCACAGGTGCCCAAACCGTGAAAGTCTGGTCGCCATCCAGTAGATTGGCGTAAGTCTCAGGGGTGGTCTTTCCCTCCGTAGGAGAGTAATAGACGCTCTGCAGAATGTCAGCATATTCGCTCAGTTGGCTACTGTTGGCCTGAATATTCTGCCAAATGGTTTGTTTACCTGCTGCCTCCGACGTGATGTCGAAATGGTCGTCAGAGCAGGCTGTGAAGCCAACCATCAGCGAAGCTGTCAATGCAGAACCTGTTAACCATTTATAGAGTTGAGTATTCATTGTTGTTTAAGTTCTTAGTTTTCACTTTACACATTTTACATTTCACATCTCACATCTCACATTTCACATTTCTCCTACCATTTGTCCTCTGCCTCGTCACCTGCATAGACAGACTTTGGCACAAGTTCCAGATAGTCGTAGAAGAATTCGTAGTTAGTACCCGAAAGAACGGACTTGAAGCGGATGTAATAGGTCTTTCCTGCCTCAAACTGACCTGTGTAGATAATCTTACGGAGGGCATTCTGTTCATCGCGGTTGGTGGAATTTGCCAACTGAATGTACTTGGGGCCTTTCATAAAGCTAAGGTTGCGCATCGCTTTATCGTTTTCATTGATGGCATCTTCATCACCCAAATTGGCGTCGGACACCCAACCTGTAGCTGTTGGGTTGGTTCCTGATGAAGAACGGAGGTCGAGAGGAATACCAATAGCTGGGAGGTTATCCTTGTTGGTTCCGATGTACACCTGTGCCATACCACGGTTGTCGTTCGCATTGATACCGTAGCGAAGCTCGTAGGTTCCTGTGTAGGGCACTGGTGGCAACTTCATTGTGAAGTCGAAGATACCTTGGATGTTGAATTCGTCTATCTGGTAGTTCATCCATGAGTTACTACCACCAGAGTAACCTTGGTTGGGAAGGTATATAAATTCTGTTTCGGCAGACATAGCAACGACGTTGTCAATGTAGTGCTCCAATTGATTGTTCATCAAGTACCAGTAGCCTTGTGCGCACTCGTCGGTGTTTCTGTTCTGGCGTATGTTGTTGGTCAACATCTCAGGGAAGAGCGAAGTCACGTCGTAACGCATACGTTCGTTGAGCACCTTGTTGGGCACATCTTGATTCCAAACCAGAATGTCGTCGATGGGGTAGTAGTAGCCGTTCAACGCCTGATTGTTGTAGGAACCATTGTTTGCATTAATCTTGATGCCAGGGATAGTGATTTCCGACGAACGCTCACGATAGGTGGTGAGGTTGTAAACAGAGGCACGGTTGATGCGCTTTTCGCCTCTTATACCCGTCACCTTCACCGAACGGCGTTGTTTGCCCATTGTCTCCCAATATTCCCACACATTGACGTAGAACTGGGTGGCAGTACGGTTCTTCATGGTACCAGCCGAACAACCATATTCGTTGGCGAAAGTCACCAATTTGTCGAAGGTGAGCAGTTCGGGCAACAGGTGATAGCTAACGAACTGATTGACTGCGTTGTCCTCGTTTTCATAGTCGTCGCCATAGCTTGGTTCCGTATGTCTGCTGGTGTCATCGTTGTAGTAGGCATGTTCTTGGAGCCATTCCTTCAGGTCTTCCAGATTGTTAATGCCGTGAGCAGCAAAAACTGAGTCGGTTTCCACAAAGATAGTATAACCTAAATAACGGTGGTTGGGGAACATTCCTGTCCATGAACCATGCGTGTATTGTGTACCACGAATATCGTCGTACTTTTCTTCCCACGCTTCGTCTTTGTATGCTTGCAGTTTGACATCCCATCCCGTCATCTGGAGCAAACTACCGAAGAACCTGGTGTTTTCTGCGTTGATGACAAGGTCTGCCACAGACACGTTAGAAGGGGAGAGCACTCTGTCTATCGTGTGGATGAATCCGTTCTCCACTTCGATGTCTCCATCAATGATGCGTGAGTGAACATTCACGTAGATGATGGTGTTGTTGAGCGAGTCGTTGCTGTAGGAGATGTCGATGTAACGGTCGTTCATGTTCGTTGTACCCAACGCACCTTCCGTAAAGTCTGTGGTGGCGTATGCCTCGTTGTCGCCATTCTGTACGATGGAGTTGAAGACAATGGCTTCAGCCACAGAGTCGCTGATTTGGTCAAGCTGGTTGCTTTCGAGTTGGCCGATGGATTGGAGCGAGTCAAGATACAGCTGGATGGCCTCATTGGTTGGAGCGAAGCAAGTGTAGTGGCCGCGAGCAGCAAGGAGTTCCTTCATCGTGGAAGTGGAACGTTTGCTGGGGTGTACCTTGCCAAGGATGGTGAGGTAACTGCTGAAAGTCTCTGGATTATTCTCGAAGTGGTCAATCATCATCTCACCCGTGAAGGTGTAGAGGTCAGACTCATCGATATTTTCCGTACAAGAGTTCAGCGTTACTGTGGCAGCCGCTGCCATAAGCAGTGTTGCGCCGCAATAATTCTTGATATAATTAATGAGTTTCATTGTTCTTTGTTTTGAATTATGACCGAATGGATTTTTTCACATTTTATATTTTACATTTCATTCCATTACATGTCATCAGTTCTTGAAGAAGTCTCATTGACTGACCATACTCCGTTTTGGTAGAGCCAGTTGTTATTCTTGATTTCATTGTTGTAAACAGGAGAGAACAGTGCCTGCATGTCAGCCAGTTTGGCTTGAACAGCTTTGCTACCGCTACCGTATTTCTTGCAAAGAATAGCTAGCATATCAGCTGTGTTGCCACGACGGAGGGCAAAGCGTACAAGGTCGTACCAACGTTTGCCTTCACCGATAAATTCGCGCTGACGTTCCACCAGAATCAGCTTCTCCATATCGTCTTGGGTGGAGAAGTTCGTAAATTTCAGCGAGTCGTTTTCTTTCGTGGTTGAAGGGTTGTTGGCTTGATAGGCGATAGGGTTACTGCGCTTGAACACTTCACGTACATACTTAAATGCATCTTTCAAATTCTCCTCGTCGTCGTGAAGTTGCGTGATAGCTTCTGCCTTCATCAAGTAGATTTCCGACATACGATAGACAATCCAGTGGGCATCGAGGTTGCTCACAGAGCGCATGGATGACTCTACTCTGAAAGTATTTGCGGTATTGTCTGCCATATAGACGTTGGTTGGGGACGTGTTTTTCTGACTGACGTTGCGTTGGATGTATTTGCCAATGTCAAAAGACGTCTGTCCAATCTTGTCGAAGATGAAGCTTTCCCATCGGCGATAATCTGTTTTTGTGAATACAGCTGTTGCCGTAGTGTTAGGCGTGGTGTTGACTCCTTCAAACAAAGCTGTGGCACCCGTCAGAGAACCTGCCTTTGATTCCTTGATGTTCCAGAAGAGGCTCGTAATCATGGAGTTACTGTATGTTATACCATCTGTCTGTAATTCAAAGATGGACTCATCAGAGTTACCTGTACCAAACAAGGAACGGTAGGCTTCTCCATTAGAAGTGGAATAGGTGGTTCCCGACTGGTCGTTGGTTTCCAGCAAATCTTCCAGTTCAATATCAATGTCACCACCACCGATGTTCAGACCATTTTTGTTCAGGTACTTGATTCTCTCCTCTGTAGCCATATCGATGATTTGGTCACAGTAGTCAATACATTTTTGGTAGTCAGATTCAGCAGTCGTGCTATACTCTTCGTGGCGTGAGGTCAGTTGAGCCTCAGTCAGAGGACCTTGGTAATTGCTGGCCAGAGTCACTTTGGTAAAAGGCTGGTTGCCACCTGCTTTGTAGGATGCACGCCAAAGGTAAACATCAGCAAGCAGAGCGTAAACGGCTTTCTTTGTGATGCGACCCTTGTTTTCCACTTTGTTGCCATAATCTATCATGGCATCATTCTTGATGGATTCAAGGTCTGACACAATGCTGTCGAGCACGGCAAGTTGGGTGGATTGTGGGGCACGCAGTTCCTGAGAGTCGTTGTTGTAATCTACCGTAATGTAGGGCACTTCGCCAAAAGTGCGCACAAGGTAGAAGTGTGCCAAAGCACGAAGGGTAACCACCTCGGCGCGGATAGGTCTCCAGTCGTTGTCAGAGAAACTTTCGTCCACCTTGATGACGTTGGGACCATGAGCGAGTACCTTATTGCAATAGTTGATGGCATTATACAAGGATGTCCAGCTGAACTGGTTGTAGGTTGGCAGGAGGTTGGCGTTCGTGATGTTGGCTACAGGGCCATTGGCAGACACACTACTCGAACGCTCCACATTGTCGGAACGCTCCTCACCCCAGTAGATGTACTTTTCGAGGATGTCATTGTCAACCATTCGCTTGTAGCAAGCCATAACGGCGTTGTTCAGGTCGTTCTTATCCTTCCAGAATTCTTCCTCCACGATGGACGATGTAGGTGTGATGGTGAGGAAGTCTTCGCAAGAAGTGAAGGCTCCCAGCGCCCAAAGCGGAAGGGCTAACACAGCTGTGCGAAGGATGTATTGTTTGATGCTATTTTTCATTTTCTTTAGTTCTTTAAGTTCTTAAGTTTTTAAGTTCTTAAGTTTTTAAGTTAGAATCCAAGATTGACGCTGACAGTAAAGGACTTAGCGCGTGGGGTTTTGGAGTTGTCGTAGCAAACGCCCCATGCTCCGTAGGAAACCTCGGGGTCAACACCTGTATATTTGGTGAGGCAGAAGAGGTTTTGTGCTGATGCGTTGATGCGCAGGCTCTGGATGCCAAGGTCTTTGCATACTCTGTTGGAGAGCGCGTAACCCAGCTGCATATATTGCAGACGGAGGAAGTTGCCCTTCTCCACGTAGCGGTCGCTGGCCAAAGCATTGTAGGAAGCACCGATGTTGGAGTTCATAGCACGCGGTATCTCCGTGATGTCGCCATTCTTGCGCCAACGCCATGCGACAGCTTGCGACTGGTTGATGTTGGAACGCATGGACTCATTGTGCAGACGAGCTGTGTTCGCGATTCTGTTACCCACACGGTAGTTGAACGAGAGTTTGAGCGACCACTGTCCGTAGTTGAAGTTCAAACCGAAACCTCCGTTCATCTTCGGGTTCGAGTTGCCCAAATAAACGATATCCAATTCGTTGATTTGACCGTCGTGGTTCACGTCTTCGTAGATGACATCGCCACCCTTAAACTCATAGTTGACACCGCCATAGTTGAAGAACATGTGGAGCGGGTTACCCTTTGAGTCATAAAGAATTTCACCGTTGGCATCACGTGCCACTGGTACGGTCGCATTTTCACCACGCTGGGCAGCAGCGTATGCCGTGTTGTCGCCGTAGGTCTGATAGGAGAGGTCGGTGTAGCCACTGTGGTCGTAGTCGTAGCGATAAACGCCTTTGTAGCGGAAACCATAGATGGAACCGACGGCATTGCCTATCTGGATGCGCTTTAGGTAGTCGGCGTTGCGGTAGGCATAATCACCATTCATACTGGCCAGCACAGTCGGGTCCATCTCCGTGATAGTGTTCACGTTCTGGGCTATGTTGAAGTTGACCGTCATGGAGAATTTTCCGATTTTTGCAAACTTACCCGTATTGAGATAGAGTTCCCAACCTTCGTTGCGAAGACCACCTACGTTTTTCCAACCTAAAGAGCCGAATCCTGTGGAGCCAGGTATGCCGACTCCCGACATGAGCAGGTCTTTCGTCTGCTTGCGGTAGTAGTTGAAATCGAACTGGAGCAAGTCGTTGAACAAGTTGAGGTTGGCTCCGAGGTTGACTGACGAAGTGGTCTCCCACTTGATGTCCGTCAGACGGAGATTGTCGGGAGAAATGGCTGACTGGGTCTTGTTGCCTGAGCCGTAAACGCCGTAGCTGCTATACTTATTATACATCAGATACTCGGAACCTGGCTGACGACCTACACGTCCCCAAGACGGACGGAAGGAAAGCATGGAGATGGTTCCTTCTGGGAGTCCGAGGGCTGCCATCAGCTTCTCGAAGAGGGGTTCCTGATTGATGTTCCAACGGCCAGAAATGCCAGGGAAGGTTCCCCACTTGCGACCTGCTCCGAACTTGGTGGAACCGTCGCGTCGAACGGTCACGTCGAGGGCATAGCGTCCGTCCCAAAGTCCGAGGTGCGCACTTCCGAGCATGGAGGCACTGCGCCATTGACTCGTGCCAGAGGTGGAGGAAGTGAGGTAGGCATCGGCGATGGAGGAATCCAATCCTGTGGGAAGTCCGTTGTGAGCCAGGTATTGGTCGGTGCCGTTGCCCGACGTGAACTCAAACTGTCCCATCGCACTCACGGTAATCCAATCGACGTTGAAGTGAGGGATGAAGATGAGCTTCTCACGGTTGGTGAGTGCCAGCGACTTATATTCGCGATTGCTGGTTTGGTTGACACCCGACGACCAAGAGTCGGTGGTGAGGGAAGAGGGGTAGTAGGTGTTGTCCGACTCGTTGAAGATGTCCATATAGACCTCCGCATTGAGGTTGAGCTGATGGCTGTCAGCATCCTTGCCGAGCAGTTTGTACTGGAGGTTGAACTGTGGGTTGATGCGGTAGGTGGATTGTTTGTTGAATGCCTGATGAGCAATGGCGACAGGGTTGCCGATGTTCTTCATGTCGGAGAGATAGTAGGAGGAGTAGTAGTTGTTGCCACCCTGATAGTTGGTGGGGTTGGTGGGCAGCATCTTGAAGAAGTCGCCCGTCAGTTCACCGTTCTGGTCATATTCGTAGATAGACATATTGGGCATGGCGTTGTAAGCCTTTCCGAGGATGGAGGAGGTGGAGCTGCCGTCCCAGTTGCGGTGGTTGTCGGTGTAGGCCAACGAGAAGTTGGTGGAGAAGATGATGCGGTCGGACACGTCGTAGTCGAGCACGAGTCGTGTGGTGAACTGGTCGAGTGTCTGCTTGATGATGGTACCCGTCTGGTGGTTGTAGTTGCCTGAGATGCGGAACCGTGCCTTTTCGCCACCACCGGAGAGGGTGATGCCGTAGTCGTGCTTCTGGCCGAACTGGTTGACAGCGTCAATCCAATCGGTGTTCTTGTTGAAGTTGTAGAACTGCACGGGGTAGGACTGGTCGTAGTTCAGCTCCACCATGTCGGAGGTGGCTGTGTTCTGCTTCGGGTTGAAGTAGGCCTCTTTGAGCATCATGGTGTAGCCGTCGCCATTGAGCATATTCAGGCCAGAAGGCATCCACGAACCTGTGAACTTGTAGGAGAAGTTGATTTTGGTCTTGCCTCTGACACCACGGCGTGTGGTAATTTCAATCACACCATTGGCACCGCGTGAACCCCAGATGGCGGTGGCGGCTGCGTCTTTCAGCACTTTGATGTCCTGAATGTCTTCGGTGTTGACGGAGAGCAGGGTGGCAAACTGTTCCTCGTTGTCGAGGTCTTCGAAATTGACCTGCGACACATCGTCGGGCAGGTCAAAGATGTTGCCGTTCACGACGATGAGTGGCTCTGCCGAACCGTTGATGGTGCTGACACCACGCATACGCATGGAAGTACCTGCACCGAGGTTGCCTGAATTGGCGATGATGTCGAGACCTGCTATCTTACCCTGCAGGGCTTCGTCGGCAGAGGTGAAGGAGAGACCCTCCACGTCGTCCATGTTCATGGTTTGAGTGGCGACGGAGATTTCCTTCAGCGGAATGGACATACCGTTGCTGCGGGTCATGGGCTTGGCCTTCACCACCACCTCGGTCAGCTGGGTGTTGTCCTGCAGACGGATGTTGAACTTGGTGGTGTTGCCGATGACTTGGCTCCAGGGCTTGTAACCCACGTAGCTGACCACGAGCTTGTCTTTGGGGTTCTTGATGACCATCGAGAAGTTACCGTTGATGTCGGTCACGGCTGCCTCCACGATACGGTTGTTGTTGTCGCGCTCCACGACGTTTGCCATCATGATGCCGCCCATGTCGTCATAGACATAACCCGTGATGCGTCGCTGTTGCGCCATTGCTGAACTTACACAGAAGAACAGCACGATGGATGAGATGATAAACTTAATCTTGTTCATAATGTTTGTTCTATGTAAGTGTTATTGAAGCAGTTGATATTTTTTCAGATAGGCACGTGCCTTGGCTGAGGTTGCCCAGTCGGAGTCGTAGCGATTGTTGTCATACGCCTTGTAGTCGAGCACCCCGTCGATGCCGTGGATGACAGCCGACGAGCTGGAGCTGATGGTGTTCTGGATGGCGCTGGCATTTCCCTTGGTGATGTAGTCACGTGCAATGATGTTCTTGTGGCCGTTGATGTGGCAGGTCTTGCCGTTGGCATCGGTCACAGAGAGGGTGCCGTTGCCCGCGCTGGCCACACTCACCTTGCAATAGACACCTGTCTCGCTGTTGATGGTGGAAGTCTCGTAGTAGGTCTGCGAGATGGAAGGCACATCGGCGAAGATGGAGTTGTCCTGGAAGTGATTCTTCACAAAGTTCACGATGGCCGTTGCCATAGCTTTTGCCTTCAAGTTGCGAGCATCCTCCTGTTCCTGAGTAAGGTCGGACTTTTCCTCGTCTTCGAGGTCAAGCTCCAGCAGGTCGCGGATGTCTTGCCATGTGGGAAGTCCTGCTGCCTCTGCCTTGGCGATGGCATCGTTGGTGGGCACATAGACGGTGTAGCGGTAGTTGTTGAAGAAGCGCACGTTGGTGGCTGAGTTGACCATCGTGCCGGTGTTCTTGTCGTAGCAGGGCAGACCCTTGTTGTTCACGAAGATGTTGTACTTGGCCTGTTCCGTCGTGGAAGTGACACCCATCTCCTTCAGCACTTCGGCATCCGTCTGGCAGAGTTCGAAGAACTTGGAGAAGTCAGGCGTGTTGTACAAAGCGGAATAGACGGATTCGATGGTGGGGATGAGCGGCTTGTCAATCATGTAGGCGAAACCGTTACCATAGCCGTTCGTCTGTGCCGACTTGTCGTCGAATCCAATCACCTTGCTTTCTTCGTCGTTGGCCATCTGCCAACCACCCTTCACGGTCATACCGTTGGTGCGTCGGGCAGCGTTATCGACGTAGAGCACAGCATTGTTCTTGGTCACGAAGTAGTGCTTGTCACACTCCGCACCTGTCTGGGTCTCGTCGATGCCAGTCACCTCGGTGTTGTCCTCGTGGATGATGGTGTGCGTCTCCAGCATGTCTTTCAGACGGTTGCCGTAGCAAGTTTCGCCCACGTTTTCTGTCGAGACAATCTGTCCCAACTCACCCTTGCCTGTGGTGATGTCGTAGCGATACTGATAAGAAGCCACACGCACTCGTGAGTTCGTCGTGTCCCATGTGTAGTTGTAGGCACGACCCACCAGCACTGTCCCCGAAGCCGTGGTCTCCACCGTGGGAGCATAGAACGACAGCGGGTCTATGTACCAGAAGTTCTCGTCGTTTGGCACGAAGAACGAGAAGCGTGAACTCATGGCCAACAGGTAAGCATAGTAGTTCGTTGGGATGCCACCCAAGTTAGGACTCTGCACCGCCCAGTTGAAGATGTGCTTGTCTGTCTCCACGTAGGCAGGAGCCGACACAGCCGCATATTCGGCAGGAGTGGTCACCTCGTCCATCAGGTAGATGACACCGTTGTTGGCCAACAGCACCTTCAGGATGTTTCCACGGTGATAGTCGTTTGCCTCGTCAAACATAGCATCCTGTGCCGAGTTCTTGATGGTCTCAAATTTGCTTGGCACGGTGCTGATGAATGATTCCTTCATCAAGTTGCCCAGCAAGGCACGGATGGTTTGGCGTGGTATCTGGTCGATAGCTTGATATACCAAATCTAAGTCAGTCGTGGTTTCAGTAATCTGATTCAGTAAGTCGGGTGCATACGCCTTCACCAAGAAGCGTCCACCACCTTCAGCAGAGAAGAAGTACTCCATCAGCTTCTGGTCGGTAGGGCAGAAAATGGCAGCCATATCCTGCTCCTTTGCTGTCTTAGAATCAGCCACATACGTGTTCCATCCTGGGTCGTAAGGCAGCGGCTTGTTGGCGTTGTCGTTAAATACCGTGTTGCCGTTCGGGTTGCCCACAGGGTCGGTGCCAGCATCGCTGTACAGTTCCGTATTGCCCTGCGAACGGGTGGAGAAGTAACGCTTCTGGAACACCGAATCCACTGCGTTGCCGTAAATCAGACGGTAGCGGTCAGTCAATGTGCTGCTGTAGAACGGAGCCGAGAAGCGGTCAATCATGTGGCTGAAAATCTTCGTGTTGCCATTCGTACGCAACACCTCAGCCATGTTCTGCGGATTCACCAGCACTTTGTCCAAGCGGTTCACGTAACCATTCTGGCACGTGATGTCCTGTTGAAGCACCTTGCTGTCATACACAAACGCATCGTTCTTCTCACGCGTCTGTCCTGTGATGATGGCAAAATCCTCGTCCGTGATGCCCTTATTAGCCATCTGCGTGGCCAAGAAATGCGTCATCATCGGCGTGGTGGCATCCAGCGCAATGTAGATGCCCTTTTCGCCCGTGCGGAAACGTGCCCAATAGTCCTTGTCGTCGGGATTGTAACTCACGGGCAGGTCGGCGGCAAAGAGATGTGGCACAGAGTCGGTCACGTCGGCAGCTGTTTCGCGCCTCAAAGCCTGACCCTTCTCTGGTTGGTCGTTGTCGCCACTCCCAGCAGGAGTGCTCGACATCATCTCCAGCAGATAAGCGTTGTTCACCATTGCGCTGTTCATCAGCAGCTTCTTCTGACTCTTCGTCAGCTGCTCATAGCTGCTCACGCCCCACGCATTGCTCCGATAGAACGTCGAGAAAGCCTCGTCGTCGGCCACGAAGAGCGTTTTCGAGCCTGTGCGAGCCAACACCTCCTTATAGCCCAAATCGTCGATGAGCTTCACGAAGTTGGTGTAGTTGCCCTGTTCGTCGAGATACTCGTAGATGCTCGACCCCAGCCACGACGGATTCGAGTCGTCCAGCGTGTAGTCGTCCTTGCACGAGTATGTCGCTCCGCACACGGCAAATAGGAAGAATGCCTTAGCGGCATACTGTCCCAATGTACAAAAGCGTTTGTTCATACAGATTTAGATATTGTTATTTATATATTAGATATGTTTAGTAAAGTTTATAGTTGACAGTTTTGCAGTTTACAAATCATGCGGTTTTTTCGTCGATTTTTCGTCAATAGACACACTTCGCGCCCGCCTCTTTAACCCTTCAACCTTAACCTGTAAATAGCCTCTGTCAATTCAGTTTGCAAATATAACACAACTTAACTAAATGCCTCGTCTTCGAATCTCCCTAAATCTTTTCCTTTAACAAAGTTTAACGGAGAAAAAGTTAAATCTCTTTAATAAGGGGGCTTTTGAAAACGGGAAAGTACAAAAGAAGCAAATAAAAGACCTGAAGAAGTTCAACATCAACTCCCTCGCCACGGGTCTGCGCCTCCGTTTCCTGCCCGACCAGACGGAGGAGGAGAACATCAGCTCGAAGGAGTTCCTCAAGAAGGCCAACTTCATCGACGTGGCTACCCTCGCCAAGGGCACCGAGGTGGAGACTGAGGAGACCGACACCGACAATGGCAACGGCACTGAGATTGATGACAACGAGGGTGGCAACACACCTACCCCAAACCCTGACGACGGTGGCGGCTTCGGAGGGTAAGAGAGTTTAGAGTTTAGAGTTTAGAAGAATGAGAAATTAAATGGAAGAATGGACTGACGTAATGTAAGAAGAAGGGAAGGTTGCACTCTGCGACCTCCCCTTTTGTTGCCCACATCACCTCAATGGGAGGCTCACGACGAAACGGTTGCCGCTGGTGTATTGAGTGTCGAGCGTAAGGGTGCCACCCATCAGCATGACGACACGACGGCAAAGGAACAAGCCGAGGCCAAGCCCTTCTGTGAACATATCGACCTTGGTGAATTTCTCAAAGATGAAGTCGCCCTTGTCGAGTGGAATGCCTGGCCCTGTGTCTTCGACGATGAAGTTCACAACATCGTCTGTGGCTTCGATGCGCATGGTGATGCTGCCCTGGCTGGTGAAGTGGAGGGCGTTGACGAGCAACTCTGTGAGGACGATGAGCAGATGGTGACGGTTGGTCTGAAGGGTCAGTTCATCGCCCACATGGCTGTCAAGATGCATCTCCACGGTATGTGGCACCAGACTGCTGGCTGTTTCGACGGCTTCGTGTGCCAACATATTGCAGCCCACGGTTTCGTCTGTGATGATGGTCTGACGGCTCTCGACATACGATGCTGTGAGCAATTTGTTCACCATATAGTCGAGAGCGTTGGTCTGCACGTACATGGTCTCGGCCATCTCCTTTTTCTCATCGCCAGACATCGTGTCACTTTCGCACAATATCTGCGAGAATCCATGAACGATGTTGAGTGGTGTATGTATCTGGTGCGTAATGTCTTGCATGAACTGCGTCTTCTGCTCACTTGCTCGCCGCGCCAGCAGGGTGGCTTGCTCGAGTTCCTTGGTGCGCTGCTCGGTTTCCAGCTTCGTCTTCTCTGCTTCGTGGATGTGTTGGCTGATGCTCTGCCGCATCTGGCAGAAACTGTTTTGCAACTGGCCTATCAAGTCTGTGCGCTGACTGTGTGGCAAGAGTTTCTCATAGTCGCCATGACCTATCTGCCTCAGTTCGGCTGCCAGCAGTCCCAAAGGCTGTGTGAAGTGTTTCACAATGCGGTGGCAACCCATTGCCAGCAATAACAATCCGATAATGAGCAGAGGAAACAAAATGTAGTTCAGTCTGTTGTATCCACGCAGCAGTTCATTGGAGGGGCAAACGAGCGCTATACTCCACTGGGTGCCTTCGAGAGGTCGGTAGAGCACGATGTGTGACGTTCCGTTAATTTTGACATCCATGTGTCCTGTCCGTCCGTTGGTCATCTCATATCCCAATGCCACGATGTCGGTGTGTTCTCTGGGGTCAACGCCTGTGAAGATAGTCTGCTTGAGCAGTTTCGTGGTATCGGGGTGTACAAAGTAGTGTCCGTCGGCTCCCAGTAACATGAAGTAGGAATTCTGGTATGGATGCTCTGCTGTGATGGTCTCTGTAAGCCTCTTCAGCGATAGGTCGGTGGAGATGACGCCCACGAAGTTTCCCTGTCGGTCGTTGAGTGGTATGCAGTAGGATGCTATCATCTCTGGGCTTGACAGCGTTCCGGCATTGTAGTCATCGAAAGGATCCACCCAGCAAGCGGTCTTTTTTTGGCGTGGCGTCTTATACCACACTTTGTCATAATAGTCGTAATCGGCTTCACGGACGGTGACCACAGAGTCCTTTCCTGATCTTAAATCTTCAAGGCGAACGGAATAGGCAGAGAAACCGTATTCTTCGTCTGGGAAGAAATCGGGTTCCATCGTGATGGAGCAGCCATTTGTGTTGGGATGGTTGGCAACGATTCGATGAGTGTACTTCAGCAGGGAGTCTTTCTCGTTGTGAAGGTTGACGAGCCAAATGATGTTGCGTGTGGCAGTTTCCAACTCTACCATATATCCTTTGACGCGCAGGGCTGTATTGTCGAGCACGTGTGATGCCTCGTCAATAGACTCTTCACGGATGATGTTGCGTGACTGCCAATAGAGGAATCCGAGTGACAGCGAGAACACCAGCACCACGATAAAGAGGATGTCGAGACAGAGTCTGGTGGAGAGTGACTGGCGAATATTTTTTCTCATCTCTATCATAAGCGTCTCCCTCTCTTTTTGTCAGCGATGTCGAGCAGATTGTCCAACAAAGCTGTGGTCATGTCGGTATGTTCCTTTATCTTGTCTGCCATCTGGCGGAATTCTTTGGCATTCATTTCGGTCGCATGCTGTCGGAAATCGGCGATAGTGGTGTGGATGACCTTAACTGATTGCTCCATACGATCGCTCATGTTCAGAATGACGGCATCTTTCATACGATCAGCTTCACGTGCCTGTTCATAGGCCATTTTAAGGTCTTCATTACGCTGGCTAAGCACATCGGTCAGGTGGGTGATTTGAGCGATGTGCTGGCCGATGCTCAGCTGCATCTGTCGGAATGTATTCTGCACGTAACCCACCTCGTCAGTACGATTACTTTTCTTCACTGGCTCATCCATTTGACCATCGGCCATACGGTGGGCTTCATCTACCAACCGCTGCAACGGCTTCAACTGGCGATGGGTGATGAAGAAACAGAATAGAGCCAGCAGCAACAGGCCGCTGAGACTGATGATGATCGTATAGCGCAAAAGTGAGTTGTAGGAACTAAAGATGTCGCTCTCAGGGCATACGATAGCCACGCTCCATCCTGCATTTTCAAAGGGATGATAGAAGATGAAGTCCTGCTTGCCGTCCATGTGAATCTCGCTGTGTCCAACGTGGCCTGTCTTCATGGATATGGCTGCCAGATGTCCCTCGCTGGTAGGTTCGTTGAAAGCCTTATTAAAGAAGGCCTCATGCTCTTCGAGCGTACTGTCAGGGTGGATAATCAGGCGTCCGTCAGTACCCATCACTGAGGCATGTGAGTTTGGGAATGGTCGCAGCGAAAGCACCAAGTCGGCAAACCACTTCATCGAGATGTGTGCCGACAACACGCCCACCAGTTCACCTTCTTTGTTGTGCAACGGCATACCATAGGACGTGATGATGGATGTCTCTCCGTGTTCAACATCGATATAAGGGTCTATCCAGATAGGTTTCTCTTGGTGTAAGGGTATGAAGTACCATTTCTCACGTGTATATAATTGTTTTCCACCGTTCACCGTTACTTCTATCTGTGTCGAATCAGCGGGGTTACGGTGGGCATACACCTCGTAGTAGATACCGTATTGCGGATAGACACCTGGTTCGAAAGCGAGGGTACAGCTCTGAATGTGAGGGTTCTCTCTCAACAACTGCTGACAAAGACTGTCCATAATTTCAGGCCTGTTCAAACGCTTCTCAATTGTCCAGTGCCAGCTGCGTGTGGCCGTTTCCACCTCGTTCAGGGTGTTGTCAATGCGCAACTCTGTAGTGCGCAAAGTCTGTCGGGCTTTCTCCATGGCCTCCTGATAGATAGAATTACGGGCATGGTGGAACATGATAAAAAGGGCAGCGACGAAGAGCATCGACACGAATCCGACCACCCACAGCACAACTTGCGTGGTTAACGAATGACGGGATTGTTTTTCAGTTATTCTCTTCATCAGATACAGATTTGTTCTTCATCGATTGCAAATTTAGAGAATAATTTAGATATCACAAACAAATCGGCATAAAAATATGAACAATTCGCCTCGAAAAAGTGAGAAATAACGCTTCCAGCACCCACAAAACATCTTTTTTCTATCAAAACAGTATTCCCGTCCGCGCTATCGCGCAGACGTTAGTATAATCTTCGGTATTTCCTTGTCTATTGAAATTTCTCACGTTTCACGACAATCCGAGAATAGCTAACGCTATGAGTTTACCAATAATGTCACACCAGCACCTCCGCTGAGGCTAATGCTAGTGATTGGTTGCAAAAGTACGAAGAATATTTTGTATTTCAAGCATTTTTTTGGAAAAAAGACAAAAAAGATAGGATGGCAACTAAAATTCAGCTAAATTTGCAAGCGACCCATCATGTTGCACAAACCACACCTTGGCAATATCGTGAAAGAATATGCTATGAAGCAGGTGCTGGAAGAGTAATGCTGGTTTTATCAAATAAGAAGGAGGATTCGATTATGAATACAATGACGTACAAGGGTTATTTGGGTTCTGTGTCCTATAGCGACAAAGACAAGGTGTTCTATGGCAAGATTGAGGGTATCAACGGTTTGGTAAACTTTGAGGGCGAGAGTGTAAAGGAACTGACAGCAGCATTCCATGAAGCAGTGGACGACTATTTGGCTTATTGCGAAGACGAGGGTATAGCACCAGACAAGAGTTATACAGGTGTTCTGAATGTGCGGCTCACTCCCTCCATCCATCGGCAAATAGCTATGCTCGCCCTGCAAGCAGGCTTGTCTATCAATGCCTACATCAAAGATGCTTTGGAGGAAAAGTTAAATCTCTTTAATAAGGGGGCTTTTGAAAACGGGAAAGTACAAAAGAAACAAATTCTGATAACAGCTCATCATATTGTAGAACGTGAAACCTCATGCCGATGGGATAGGGAAGAGGGTAGAGATAAATATCAGTTAATGATGGCAACAAACGACTATGAACAAGAGGATACCGCCAATCACCAAGAGTACTTTTAGGCATCCACCACCTGTCTTGGCAGGGTCATCACTCGTAAAGAGGTTGGCAAATATAACTGCTAAGAAATTCATGGTCTTTTCTATTCATCTGCCGCCAGGCTCATTTCCTCTTCATATTGTGGTTCACATCTGCCATAGTCATGATGGTGGGCAGATGGTGCAACTGGTTCTAAACATCTAATGTTCCCATCATGGCACCTGTGACACAATTTGGGAACAATCAACCCACTGACCTTTGGAATAACTGCTGAAAGTCAGTGGGTTTGCTTGTTCTGTTATCAATCTTGAAAAGATGAATCATAGCATTAAAAGACGCTTTTTTGTAATGTTCACAAGAAGTCCCACATGGAAAAAACAAAAAGCGAAGTCGTGTGACCTCGCTTTTGTGTAAGATAAATTGGAATTTACTTACTTATGTACCTTACAGCTCCTCCACTGCCAAAGGGATAGTCAGAGACATCTTTGTTGAGATATGTGGAATCATTGAGTAGTTTGCCTTCAAAGATGCAGCGGTCAGACTTAAACTTCGTACCATCTTCCGCTACATCTGTCCATTCCCAAGATGTTATTTCTATTACGCTGCGGACAACGCCTTTGTATACACCAAGCACGTACTTAATCTTTTGAGGTGCACTCTTGCCGATTTTCCAGTACTTGCGAGTAGCCTCATAAATGTCAATTCTGCGATATACTCCATTGGCTTTTGCTTGGTCAAAACTTTTGTTTAGACTAACTAAAAGCAATGTATCCCTTTGATTTACTTCTATTTTCATACAGTTGTATATTGAATCAATTTCATCAACATCTTTAATACCCTCGTCCCATTGATGATGACCAGAAACAATATTTGCCAATATATTTGTCTTGTTAAATTTGCTATATGTAAGCAAGTCAATAAGTACAGATTCTACAACATACGCAGTATCTTCAGTCAGATTGTGCCGTAAAATGTAGAGACCTACTTGTTTACCTTCTCTTAAAATACTTCTTATAATATCAAGTTTAAGACTTTGATCTTTATTGTCTAAAGCATCTTTTGCATGTTGAAAAATCCTATTCCCTTTCCCTTTTCCTATATAGAAAATCCTATTATCTCTCGGATCTATTAAAGCATAAACATAATATGCTAAAGACTCTATTGTTTGTTGATTAAACGCATTTATCTTACTCATAATTTTCGATTTATTGGTTGTAAACATACGATTTTCCTTCCATTTTCCATTTAATAATCCTTGTTAAGATCATGCTATTTGACAATCAATGGAAAAGCAGAGAACAACTCCAGCGCAGAGGATGTCTCATTAATGAGTTTGTTTTTGACAAAGGTCTTCGACTTCGTGTCGTTCAGCACCTCGCCAAGTCCCTGCATCAGGAGTTTAGGGCTGGCCTCACGCACATGCTCT
>CADCDP010000005.1 GCA_902800305.1 uncultured Bacteroidales bacterium | reverse complement strand
TTTTTTATATCGTATTGGATATGAGAGTGTACAGAGAGCAGCCCTGCTGCTTGCAGAGGACACAGAGACCTGTGCACAGCTCTGCGCACTCTGCGAAATGCCAAGGTATTTCTCCGTGTTCTCTCGCCATATACGTGTTTATATATTCCTTTTCTCTCTGCGCCTCTGTGTTCAGAAATAAAGAACTTGCGAAAGTTGAGTCATTTATCATTTATCATTTATCCTTTATCATTTAGCGAAGCGCCCACAAACCGTGCCCCGTCGTCGGGCTTTACAAAGTAACACTTGAAGGTCTTCTCATATTCGGGGAACTGCTCCAGATACCTCTCCGTCAGCACCCGCTCAATCTGCTCCTTGTAGGCAGGGTCAACGATAGCGATGCAAGCCCCCTTGAAGCCCGCTCCGCTGAACCGTCCTCCCCAGATGCCAGGCAACTGGCGCATCGTCTCGTAGATGGCAATCAGTTCGGGACTGCCGCACTCATAGTTGTGGATGCTCGATTCGCAACTGTCGAAACTCAGCTTGCCAAACAGCTTCAGGTTGCCCGTCTCCCATGCCGTCACACCTTGGCGCACACGGCGATACTCCGAATAGAAATGCTCTGCACGACGGGCAAAACGTGCTGGCATGGCAATCCGAGTCTTCTCAAACATGCTCTTCGGAATGTCACGCAAGAAAGTCTTGTCAAACGTCTTCAGCGGTTGGTCGGTATAGGCCAACATGTTCCAAGCCGCCGTCTTGCACTCATAGACACGCAGATTGTAGTCGCTGTTCACCAAGCTGCGCGTGAGTCCCGAAAAGAAGATGCCCAACTCAAACTCAGGCATATCGGAATGCTTCTTGATGATGCGGTAGTCGTTCGAGTCGCAGTCGAGGAAGAGCAACCCGTCCCTCCTGCCCAGCGCAATGCAAGCTTGGTCGAGCAGACCGTTGTTCAGGCCGATATACTCCCGTTCTGCCTCCGAAGCAATCTGCACCACCTCAAAAGGCTGCAACGTGATACCATTCGCCTTCGCCATCGCCATGACGTAAGCAATCAGCACCGCCGCCGACGAACTCAGACCTCCCACAGGCAGGGAACCCTGAATCACGCCATCGATGCCCTTCGTCAGTTCGAAACGCTTCCTCAGTGCATACTTCGCCCCACGGGCATAGTCGCCCCAATGCTGTTCCTTCACCTGCGACGGAGCCGTGATGTCGAAGTGGACATCCCCCTCGAACGAGCGGGAAGTCAGATTCACCTTTCCCTCCTCGTTCACGTTAAACCAAAGGTCAACCCCCCTGTCGATGGCAAACCCCGTCACCAGTCCATGCTGGTGGTCAACATGCGCCCCCAGCGGACAGACCCTGTAAGGCGAAAAAATGTGGTATTTGTATTCTGTCATATAAACAAAAAAATTAAGTTTCGAAAGCGTCACTTCTTTAGCTAAGGAGAGAGATTTTAACTCTAAGCCACTCCTTAACTCCTTGACTCCTTAGCTTTTTAAAAATCAGTCCTTAGAGAAAGCTTAACAACTCCTGAGAGTTGCGTCAACACCCAACAAACTGCAAAAATACATAAAAAAAATGATTCGCCAACCACTTGCGATGAAAAACTTGAAAAAATACCCCGTTTTCACTCATTTACCAATCCACCAATTCACTAATTTACCACAAAAAAGGCCGAAGACTCAGGATGCAGGTCTTCGGCCTTTTTGAGGTTACAATGTCAATAAGCGTGAATACGGAATGTTATTTCACCATCACACGCTTGCCAGCCACGATGTAGATGCCGCGTGGCAACCCATTCATGTCAGTGGCTTTGCTTCGGATGAGCACACCAGAAAGGCTGTACACATCTTGTGCCTTCACATCAGTTTCAGCATCGTATGCTGCCATGCCGGTAGTCTCCTCCTCTTCCTCGAAGATAGTTCTTGGCTTGGCAAGAGAGCTTCCTTGAGGCATGTAGATGATGCACTTCTGGAGCGTCCCATTGGTTGGCAATGTATAGGCGAAAGTGCCGTCGTCTTCGGCTTGCAGGAAAGAGGTTGTGGTGATGTGGTTGCCATAGCTGACATCATAACGCAACTTCACGTAAGTGTTGGCATCCTCCAACCCTTCTGCACGGAAGGTGGCAGGTTTGTTCTGTCCCACACCATAGCCCTGCACCAGAGCCAGCGGATAGCTTCCACCCTTGAAATCGACCCAAAGGATTTGGTCATCGTCCACATACATCCGTTGGCTGCTGCTGTTCACGTTGTTGTTCACAAACGTGTAAGTGTAGTTGCGATTCCAGTTCGCCCAACGAGAGTTGTATGTGCTGGTGCTCCATGAGTCGCCCATTTGGTTATAAGCCGAGGCCGCATTGATGGTGCTGTAGTCGGCACTTTCGTAGGCAATCACGTATGGAGCCGCTACGGTGAATGAGGCCGATGAGGGAGCCAGATAGGAGTTGGACAGTGTTGATTGGATGGTCAGCGTGCCAGGCTCTTGGAACGTGTAGGATGACAGACTCACAGGAGCAGAAGTCACGCTGATATTGTCGAGTTTGACACCCGACTGATAGCGACCAGCCACCAGATAGAAACCATCGAACTCCGTGCTCGAACCAGAAGGCAGGGTGTAAGTGCCACTGCTACCATTCGAGATGCTCCATGCCACCGTGCGAGCCGACTGATTCACCGTTAGCGAGATGTGATACCATGTCCCTGCTGCCAACGTTGTGGTTGTCGATGAGCCATTCACGTTGTAGGTAGTGGAACGTTTGGTGCCCGTCAGGTCGAAGAGCATATTAGCATTGCCATTGATGACGGCGTAGTTATCCCAGTTATACGAAGGGTTAAGACCGTTTTTGCTCATCACGCAAAACTCGCCTCCGTCTGTATTGCCAGCCGTCAGAGCAAGGTCAAACGCTACGGTGTATTGGTTCACACCAGTCACATATACATCATTCAAACGCTGGTAAGCATAGCGTGTGTTGGTCTGGCTGGGGGCAATGAGGAAATACTGGCCGTATGTTGCATCCCCCGTTCCGAGGCTGATGTTTGCGCCAGAAGTTGTCCATCCTGTGATGCTGCTCACGCTCTCATAGTCCTGTGCGTAGAGCGTCTGGCTATCCTCACCGCCGATGCTGTAGGTGATGCCGCCCAGTGTGGTGAAGGTACCCGAGAGTTTGGGTGTCTGTCCGTCTGTCTGTACCGCACTGATATCCACCACTGGAAGATACGTCCCATTGTCTGCCGCCAGCATATCGGTCATGGTGAGATTGGCCTTGTTTGTGCTGGGCGAATCCGTCACTTGCAGATAAAGCACCCCATTCTGATGCACCAGCGACACATTGCCTGTGCTTTGCGAGCATTCAAGCACCACCTTAGAGAGGTCTCCGTTCACTGTAGGGATGTTGCCCAATGGATAAAGACCATCACCCAGCACCTGGCTCAGATGCAGCTCAATTACTGGCACGATGTATTCAGGACCGTAGTTCACCCACGCATCCACATCAGCTTTGCTGTCATCTACCGTCAGCGATGAGGCGTTTAGCCAGTCATGCTCATTATTGCCGTTGCCATTTACATCCAGAACAACACGCGCACCATAATTGAGCGTCAGCGCACCTGTAGTTACCGTACTCAGCTGCGACGTACCTCCCACGTTGAGCGTAGCGGCATACTCCATCGTCAGCCCTCCCAAGAACTGTCCTCCGTCACTGTTCAGCGTCGTGAACCTATTCATCCAAACGGCACTGTTCTGTAGTGTTCCGTCGAAATTCACCGTACCGCCCCAAATGTTCGTCTCTCCCGTGTAAGTGTGGGTGGCGGCCGCCATGTTGAGAATGCCGTCACCTTGCTTCACCAGTCGCATGGAGCCAGTCAGCCCGCCACCGTTCAGGTTACACGTGTAGGTAGTGCGGTTGATGGTTGGGTTGGTTGTCGATGTGCTGTTCGTACCCTGCACCCATGTAGGTACATTTACTGTCAGGATGTAGGGAGCAGCCCCCTCAGTCACGGTCAACGACGTGTTGGCATATTCGTTGTGCAGGAGGTGCAGGTTGTTGTAGGTATTGTTGATGTTTGTGCCAGAAGCGATGGCCGTGCGTCCTGTGTTTGTGAGTGGCGGAGGAGCGATGGTGATGCCCTCCATCTCGCCCAGGAAGAAGCTGAGGTGAGGCGGCTGGTTGTAGGCATGCATTTGCCACACCATGGCCTGGCGATATTGATGGTCGTGCCACAACGTGTAGAGAGCATGTTCAGTTGGCATGGCTGAAGTGTAGATGCGGATGGCCTCATGTCCCTCGCCCACACGGACGATGATTTCTTCACGCCAGTCGCCCAAAATGTCGCCCGAGAAACAAGGGTGGTTCTTCGTCCAGTTGTTCATCTTGCAGCCCGACGAAGTGAAGAGTCTTCCGCTCCCTGGCTTGATGATAGCTGCTTCGCGCTCGGTGCCAGGACTGTTCAGCACCTCCGACAGCAAGTCGCCATCCCAATAAATGCGGAAGTTCAAGTCACCCCAAGCAATGTAGTCGCCAATCTCGCTGATGACCTTGTCTGCCACGCAGCTCACCATGCCCGTTTGCGTGGTGCGTCCCATGGCTCCAGGGTAGTCGTTGGAGAAATTGTCACACAGGGCACGGCCATCGTCGCTGCTACTCGTCACACGGTGGTAAATCTGGCTGGTGGTGGCATTGCGGTAGTTCGAAGCTGGCTCGTCCTCGTTGCAGGCAAAAATCTCCAGTCCGTGACGGAAGGGGTCAAAGTCCGAACAGTGCAGCGCGTCGCCATGCCCCAGTCCTGTGGTCGAAAGTCCCTGACCATTATCGTCAATCACCATCGAGCCATACACAATCTCGTCGCGTCCGTCCAAATCCACGTCGGCAATACAGAAGTTGTGGTTCCCGTTGCCATACCAAGGGTCGTCCCATCCGTTGTTATTCTCCCAATACCAGCGTTGTGTCAGCGTGTGGTTGCTCGGATTCACGTCGTAGGCCACCATCTTGTGGCGTGTGTAGATGCCGCGAGCCAAGAAGATGCTGGGGTTCTTGCCATCCAGGAACGGTGCCCCCATGAAGTACTTCGACGACCGATGCCCATAGCTGTCACCCCACGCGCTGGCACTCTCGCGTGTCAGAGGGTAGCTCATGTAGCGCACCGCATCGTAGATGATGCCGTGGTCGCCATCCATGTATATCAGGAACTCGTCGCCCGTGTTCGTATAGGTCATGTTCGCTGTGTGCGTCACCGTGTTGCGCGTATCCACACCCCTCTGACCGATGCGCTGTGGCCATTCCTGACGCGAAGCACCCCGCTGGCCGTGAACCATCATGTCGTCCGCACCTCGCAGGAGCACCTCAGCCTTCCCGTCTCCATCCCAGTCGTAAGCGATGATGTTCAGTTCGTGGCTACCACCGCTCACCATGTTGGGCCCCACGTCAATCCACCACAACAGCGTGCCGTCCAGCTTATATGCGTCGATGCGGTCGTATGCCCCATCCGTGCGGCTGACGTAGAGCGCTGCATCATCCAGCGTACTTCTGCGCTTCAGGATGATTTCCATCTCACCGTCGCCGTCCAAATCGGCCACCTCGGCATCGTTGGCCGTGTAGTAGTCGGTGATGTCGTTGCCCGCATTGTCATACACACGTGCCAGCGGAATATCCAAATACCCCGTTTCGCACGTTGTATATAATTTATATTTATACTGATTCCATACGGTAGCCGCCTTACTGTGCCCCTGCTCCGTGCCACGCACCACCGCAGTCACGGTGTAGGTGCTGGCCATGGTGCCACCCGTGTCGGTAAAGTTCGACACCGTCAGTGGTGTGTTGTTCAGTTTCGTACCGTTGCGATAGACATTGTAGGAGACATCATAATACTCCTCTCCCAAGATTCTCCAACTGAGATATACCCCAGCCGTAGTTTTCACAGCCACCAGACCTCTGTCCAGCTGATCCATGTTACGCTGTGCTGTCGCAGAGACAGACCAACAAAGCATGACTGCCCACAGCAGCATACTTCTCATTTGGGTACACAGGCATATCCATACCCGTACCCTACTTGAACGATTGTCCATAGTTAGTTTAGTTAGTTAGAAAATATAGATTAATAAATAATAAGTAGTAGTAATTGATTGTTAAAATCGGCTGCAAAGATACCGCTTTTTTCATAACACACAAAGCATTACGAGAAAAAAAGAACTTTCCCTTACTGAAAAAATCCATGTTCCTTTTTCATTTATCCTTTTTCATTTATCCTTTATCATTTAGCGAAGCGCCCACACAATCTTGTGATGCTGTGCAACCGTTTGTGGCTTAGCGCACAACCACCTCCGTGCATGCAGTTCGCAAGTGGCCGTCTTGCAGAGATAGCCACCGACGGTCACCCAATCAAATACCCCACAAGGTGTTAAATCCCATCTTTTGGAAAGCACCCTGCTAACCACCTCCAAAACGGTGTGAGTCACACCGACACCCTCGGTCTGAGTCACACCGCCACTACCGCTGTGACTCAGACCGTCTTTGGGGGTGCGAGCGTAGGTGTTTGGAGGTGTTTCTTTGATATAACATGATTGATCATGTTTAAAGAAACTCCCCACACGCATCGCTGCGGATGGGGAGGTTGTGTACACGTACTGTTTAACTGATCTTTAATTACTCTCAAGATGTATTATCTTTTCTATATAGATATACGTAAACTGTCCGCAAACATATCACTTCTTCTTCGGATTTTTGTTGAAGTGATACACCAAATGCAACATGACGTAGTGCGGCAGGGAGCGATACCAAGTCACGGTGCGACCCAGAGCATTGACCTCGTAGTGGGTGTTGGAAAGCTGATGCAGCAGGTCGAAGACTTCGAGACGGGTGATGAGTTTACCTTTGAAGAGCGGCTGACTGAGGGAGGCATTGACCACCAAGTCGTCGGTGTTCAGTTCGTTGCTGCCATAGCCACGACGACTGAACATCGTACCATCGGCGGAGATGGTGAGACCATCCATCTTCATGCCCCAAAGGGGAGGTGTGGTGTAGCGAGCCTCGAATCCGTACTGGAAGTCGAGGGCATTGAATTCACTTGATGGGGAAACTGTCGAGTGCGGGATTCCATCGCTGTGCCGCCAGTTAAGACTGTACACGGCACGGACATTGAGGGTCTTCTTGTTGAAGCTGAGGTTGCCGCCGCTGTAAAGGGTGAGTGTGTTGACGGTGTTGATGTGACTTTGGGTCTCGACGGATGAACCGTCGAGCATAGGGTCGCTGGTAAAGACGTGGTCTTTGGCGTGGTTCCATGCTGTTCCCCCGTTGATGTGCCACGACCAATAGCGTTTCTTGTCGATGTTCTGGTTTGTGCCAAAATGGGCATGCGCCTCATAGGTTCCGTTGATGTTCATGGGTTTGTACGTATAGACACCACTCGTCGGGTCGTAGGCGAGCGACTGTGCCACGATGCGGTGGTAGTAGTTGAAAGATGCCGATAGATTGTATTGCGCTTGGCGTGGCACGGTGCGCCCATAGTATTCTGCCCTGAAGCGACTCTGAGTCGAACGTTTCAGGTCGGGATTGCCAAGTTTCACGACGAGCGGCTGGCTGTCGTCGCGGAAGGTGATGCGGTCGAGCAGGTTCACCTTCCATTCACCGTAATGGTAACTAAAACGGAAGTCACGCATACCATTCTTCCACACGTTGCGGTAGTCGAAGCTCACGTTGGGAAGAAGCACCGTTTGGTGCGCCAACGTGTCAAGTTTGCCACGCTGATAGTGCAGCCGCTCATGTTGGAGAGGCATACTGATTTGCAGGAGCCAAGGGGCATAGTCAATCCTATAGTGGATATCGGGGTGTATGTAGTAGGCACGCTTCATAAGCCTGAAAACTAGGTCGTTCGACCAGTTGCTGTCGTGGCTGTCGTAAGAGTTGGCAAGGTCGGTGATGGCAGCAAGAGCTTCGATTTGTGATGGCAGCAGGAGGGTGTCGGGATGGTGGAGGTTGTCGCGGTTGTGCTGATGGCGGAAGGAAACAAAATCGGTAATGAGAAGATTGACTTCCTTTGCCACCGCCGTGTTCCAACCGAAGTGAGAGGAAATGTTGGTGGTGCGGTCGAAGAGGAAGGAGGCATTGTGTTGCTGCGACGTGTTCGCAACATAGAGGATGGAGGAGGCATGATTCTGTGTCCTGTAGCGGCAAGCTTGCTCGCTCTCATCGTTGGTGTGCTCAACTTTGATGTTGAACGTCAGGTTCTGTTCTTTGCCTCCCATCTTGAAGGCCCCAGAGACTTCGAGCAAGCCGTTCCATGCCTTGCCCTCTCTCATGCCAGCGGTGCGTTGCGAGATGGTGAGCGAGTCGTTCCACTCGTCGAAAGCGGAGTTGAACCAGCCATCGCGACGGGCATAGCTGTAGTCAGCATTCATGGAAAGCCACGCTGGCCATAGCTTCCCCATGGTGTTGGGATGCGACAGGCTTAACGAGTTGTGGAGCGTCAGCTTCTTCGTACCAGAGCGGTTGTAGGACTCAGAGAGCGAGGTGGGTGTGCAGACCGTGAGGAACTGCTCACGGCGTTTCCGCTGGGTCAATTCATCGGTGGAGGAAGTGTAATCGGCACGGAAGGTCTCTTTCACACTCTCGTCTGCCGACTGATAGCTGATTTCCCCTGCCACACTGTGAGTGGTCTGTAGCCAGCGTGGCTGACGTTCTGGTGTCCATTGGTCGGTCTGCCCGATGTGGCGACCCTCATTCACATTGTTAGCATTGGCAAGCAGGGTGAAGCGCAGTTGGTCGGTAAAGCCAAGAAGGAAGCCACGCCCCAGCCACCTGTCCTCTGTACCTCCAGCCACTTCCACATTACCGATATAACCTCGGCTATACTCGTCTTTCAGAATCACATCCATCACATAGCTTCGCGGCTCCACATCGTAGCCCAAGGCACGGCTCTTGTCCGACTGCTTCTCATAGACCTTGAGGTGCTTTACCGTGTAGTAAGGCAGGTTCTCCATCAGCACCTGCTTGTTGCCACCAAAGAAGGTGCGAGAACCCAAGAGCAGTTCATCCACCTTACGCCCGTTGACAAAGATTTCGCCTTGTTCGTTCATCGTCACGCCAGGCAACTGACGGATGAGGTCGTCGAGCATGGAACCTTCGGGCATCTGGAAGGCGGTGGCATCATAAACGATGGTGTCGCCTCTGTAGAACATCTTGATTTTCGTGGCGGTCACCACCACTTCCTTCAGGGTAATGGAGCGCACCTTGCGCATCTCTAAATTGGGAACGTTGATGGTGGCACTCTCGTCGGTGCTTACACGCTGCCACGCATCAGCATAGCCATCCAGCTGTGCGCGTACCAACAATGTCTTCTCCTTCGTCTTCATCGAGGCTGCATAGTAGGCATATTGGAGGTTTTGGGTGCTACTGCGGTATATCCTAACGATGGGCACAGAGTCGATGAGCACGCTGCTGTCGGCACGGCACACCGACACCTTGGCATCGGGCAACGGCTTCTTCAGGAAACCATCTATCACACAGCCGCTCATCGCCACCTCGCGCTCCTTGGGAGCATCTTTTCTCAACTGCACACTCATCAGGTGTCCCTTGACCTTCACCTTCACGGGCAGCCTTTTGCAGATGCGCTTCACGGCATCGGGTACGGAGAGGTTTTTCACCTTGACGGAAGTAGTTAGTCCGTTAAGCCCGTCGGAAAGGACATCGATGGTGTAGTCGGACGGTTCGCGATTGATGGTTTGCAGGGCTTCGAGCAAAGGGGTGTTATGGAAGTCGTGACTGACAGTTTGGGCATGGAGATTCAGCGTGGCAAGGAACAGGAGCAAGAGAGTCAGTCGCTTCATCATGGCTCGTCCTCCCCTTCGTTGGTTTGTATGACGATGATGGTGTCGTTCTGTATGTACAGAGTCAATCCGTCGAAGGCATTGAGGCGTTCGAGAAAGTCGGAAAGCGATGCGTCGGGTTGCCACGTCATGATGAGTTTCATGCGACGTGATGCCTCGTCGCGGAAAGCGACGGACTTCCGATAGTGGGCAGAAACCACGGTGAGGATGCTGTCGAGCGTGGCGTTGTCGAAGTGGACAGGTGTGGCAGATGGTTGTACTTCCATCACCTCGGATGCTTGCTTCATCGTGCTGACTACATGAACGGCAGCCCATGCGATGCCAGCCACGAAGAGAACTCCTGCAAACATGGCGGCGATGTGCAGCCAACGTCGAGAGGTTGGTTTCTGAACGTGGTTCTTCCGCTCGAACCGTTGCCACGCTGCTTCGAGGTCTTGTGTGCGGTCGAGGTCTTCTATCATGGCTTCCAACTGCTCGTCGGAATAGCTTTCGGGGTGCTCCTGCATGTCGAGGAACAACCGCTTGTTGTCGTCTGGGTGCATCATAGCTTTGGGGAATTAAAGTGTTGCTTTATTTCCGTGATGATGTACGACAGATGTTTCCAGACAGCCACACGGCTGATGCCCTCAGCGATGGCAATATCCTCGTAGCTGTACCCTTCCATGAAGCGAAGGTGGAAGATGCGTTGTTTCTGTTCCGAAAGGTGTCCTACGACGAACTCCACGATGTCAGTAATTCGGTCGTCCTCGGCATCGTCCGACGTTTCATGGGTTTGGCTTTCGGCGGCATCCCTTTTTACCTGTTCATGCCGCAGTCGTTTCAGACATTGGTTGCGAACGCTCGTCAGCAAGTATCGTTCCTCTGTACTTGGCAACAGTTCTGACTGCCTACGAAGCAAGTACTCGAAGATGTCGCTCACTACATCCTCGCTTTCCTGCTCGTCGTACAATAGGGTGCGTGCCACTCGCTGCATCTTAGCGTAGTGTTGCATGAACAGATGTCTCACAATCTCTCGTTCCATCACGTCTTTTATGATGATAACCCCTCAGAAGCAGGAAAAACAAACCCCGTGATACAACTTTTTTCTATTTTTCTTCTTTCAGCACTTTGTTCGGTTCTTGCACAATGGCATCCTGCGCTTCGTTACAGAAGCCTGTCTGTTCCCACACACGGTTGCCCTTTTAACTGTCTTACATTTAATTTAATCCCTTGTCGATACCGTTCCTATTCTCCCAACACTTCCTTTAACTTCTCATGCAGTGCCTCCTCACGCAAGTTGCGTGCCACAATCTTGCCTTGTGGGTCGATGAGCAGGTTGTCGGGGATGGCATTGATTTTATAGACTTTGGTAATCAACGACTCCCAAGCTTTCAGCTCGGAGAGGTGTACCCACGGCATGTTCAGCTTGGCAATGGCTTTCACCCACGGTTCCTTCTGACCGTCCAGCGAAACACCGACAATTTCCAGTCCTTTCGCGTGGTATTTCTCGTATGCTGCCACCACATTGGGCATCTCGGCACGGCAGGGGCCACACCACGAAGCCCAGAAGTCAACAAACAGCCAATGTCCGTTGCCGACGTACTCGCTCAACTTGTGCATCGTACCCAGCGTGTCGGCCATCTCGAAGTCGGTGAACTGCTGACCGATAAAGGCGTTCTTTGCTTCTCGGTCAGCGGCTTTCTGTTCTTCAGTTTTGCCAGACGTCACGACGACAGTTGCCGTAGCTAGCCGCTTCAGCCACTCCTCATATTGTTTCACGTATGGATGCTCAGCGTAGATGGGTTTCTCTTCCAGAATACCAGTCAATCCTTCCGTTCCAAAAGCCCTTTGACCTTCCACGATGAGTGCAGCAGGCAAGAGGGTCTCACGCTCCTCTTCAAACATCTTCTTCACCATCTCGTATTGATGTTCGGGATAATAATAGCTCGGCTTTCCCAGCACCTCTATATTATAATAGGAAAGACGCTCGTTCAGTGGCGAACCCTTCAGTGTGCTGTCGTTCATGTTGACGCTGACTGGCTTGCCATCGTTGAAAAACAATGTCCGCCAACTGCGCCAATCGTCCTTGTCGAACGTGATGGCAAAAATGGCATCCTTATCTGCCTGACCTTTGAACGTGAACTTCCCCTTGGCAACAAGAGTGCTATCCACTGGCTTCGAAGTCAACCTGTCTTCGAGATAGACCATCTTGCCGTTTTCCTTACTGACACCCTTGACGGTGTACTTCACTTGTTGAGCCTTGACAGCCTCCTGTGCCTGTGCCGACAGCGTCAGCACCAAGGCACACATTGCCATGAAAATCTTTTTCATCCTGGTTTTGTTTTTAAAGTTAGTATTTCAATTTCTGTCCAAAGGTACGTTTTTTTCGCCGAATACACCAACTTTTCGGGTTGGCAAATGGTTGACATTTGTATTAAAGACACAAAAAAGAGTTTGCAAATAGTTTGCAAACTCTCTGTAACATTCTTATAATGAAAGGATAAACTCGTCCCATTCTTTTCCGCTCCCTTCCTTGCCAAAAACCTTCTTGTAGAGGCGTTTGCGGATGGAACTGATGGTGCTCTTGTCCTTATTCAGCACCGCTGCTATCTCGACGGGTGGGGTGTGTATCTTGGTGAGGAGGCACACTTGATACTCGGTGGACGAGAGGTTGTAGAGTCCGTAGAGACTGCTGCTGAAACGTGGATAGATTGCCTTGAGTCGTTGTTCCAATTCTTTCCATTCTGCAATTTTGATGTTTCCTCCAGCCTTAATGCGTTGCCGCAGGGTCATGTAGTAGTCTGATTGGAAGAACTCCGTCTCCACCTGCTTCATGGCATCGGCCACAACCTCAGGACGCAGGGTGCGCTCTTCCTCTATCTCTGCCAACTTCCGTTCCACCTCGCGTTTCCGTTTCCGCAGACGATAGACATACACCGCCACACCTGCCGCCAACACTCCCATACACATTATTATATATAGGAAGAGCGTGTTCTCCTTCTTCAACTTCCGTTCCGTGGTGGACAGCACAAAGTGCTTGACTGGAGCATCAGCATCGTCGGGGTACTTCCTCACCAAGTCCCGAATCTCCTGTTGGCGTTCTTCGGTCATGGTGTTGGAGCGCACCATCTTCTCCTTGTAGCCTTCGAAGGTGGTGATGAACGTCGTGTCATCCACCCACTCGAAGGGCATCACGCGGTCGCGCTCCATGTAGAGGGAGTCGTTGAGCCGATACCGCCCCATTTCGTGGGCAAGTATCATCATGTCCTCACCCACGGCGTGGAGCTGCACGGTGTAGTAGGTGCTGTCGGCATCGTATATCTTGCAGCGTGTGTACTGTGTGTATATCTGCTGAGTTTCCTTCCCGTCGGGTGCCGTTTCGCTCACCAGCATCCACACACCAACGATGGAACGTGGGTGGTGCTTGTCTGCTGCATGGAGTGCCAAGGGCAGGAGACACAGGAGCATCAATATGTACAAGTCTTTCTTCATTCTTTTTCTTCAGTATTCCTTTCGATGACTTGGATGCTGTCGAGTGAGAGGAGGATGCCGTCGGGGGCTTTGTCGAGTTCAGCGCGTTGCGCTTGTTGCAGATAGATGGGGTAGTCCTTGCCGAGGGGAAGGATGCGGAGTTCCACTTGTTTGCCGACGAGCTGGGAGAGACGGACGAGCATGGGCTTCCCGTTCCAGAAGTTGTCTTGGATGAGGATGCCGTCGGCATAGATGCGGGCTATGTCGCCTCGGTAGGAGACTTGCAGGTATAGGTCGAGGTGCTCGTTGAGCTGGTCGAGGTGGGTGATGCTCCATACGGCGGCTTTGTCCCAGTCGCTCTCTATGGGTTGTGCCGCTACCTTTTGGCTGCCTGTCGGCACTTGGCGCAATCCGCCATGTTGCTTGGTCAGGACGTGGTGTACTGGGGTGGGGATGACTTCCCACTTCTCTTCCATGATGCGCTGGCCGTCTTGGTAGAGGATGCCGTCGGAGTAGTGGAGTCTGTCGCCTATCTTGTAGGCTGTATGGGCTTTCTCCCTGGAGAGCACACAGAAGTTCATGCCTGCTGCCTTGAAGGGTTTGTTGGGTCGGGCTGTGATGACTTTGCCGTTGATGGAGAGTTGGGGTTTCTTGCCGTTGATGGCGATGAAGTAGATGGTGCCGTCGGCTTGGCAGAAGGGTTCGACGGTTGCCCAGTCGATGAGAATGGAAGGGTTCAGGTGCCAGTTGCGGGGGGTGACGTGCGACGTGCCTTCTTCGTGGAGGATGCGGACGTAGTCGTTGAAGAACTCGAAGGAGCCGCGACGGGCGTAGTGGTCGGAGAGGGTATCGACATCCATCTGGCTCAGCTGGTCGCCCCAGTCGGCGAGGAACTGGTGGAGGAGTCGGCTTTCGTGCCATGAGACGGGGTTGGGCTGTCCCATCTCGCCAAGCAGGGTCTGGAAGTCGTAGCTGATGTGGGGCATGTCGTTGTAGTTGGTCACGGGGCTTGCCTGTGTCTCAGCCATGGTGTGTCGGGGGTTGTAGGGGTTGGTGCCGCCGTGGTACATGTAGTAGCCTGGGAGGTTGGAACCTGAGCCTAACTTGCAGATGGCGAGGGGCTTGACTTCCTTGCCTGTCATGCGGATGCGGCGGTGGTAGGAGGGCATCATGCCGCCACCCAGTTCGCAGGTGAGGTAGGGGTAGGAGCGGTCGGTGGTGCTCATCTCGGTGGTCTGATGGGTGCCTAAAGCTTCGGTGGCGATGACAGCGGAGAGACGGGTGTCTTTCATGATGAAGGCTTTGGGGTAGTCGCCTGGCATGTCGGTCAGTTCTCTGTCCCAGAAGCCGTCGGCATAGTCGCCATAGAGGGGTAGGAGCTTGCCGAACTCTTCGGTGCCGTTCAGCTTCGGCCATCCTGTACGGGTGTAGAAGGGGGTGTCGAAGCCTGTCTCCACGGCCATGTTCTTCAGTGCCATGTAGTAAGACCAAGGGCCACGACATTCGTTCTCTATCTGTACGCCGACGATGGGGCCGCCTTGTTTCCACAGCAAGCCGTTCACCTGTGCGAAGATGTTGTTGTAGAGTCGGTGGGTGGCCTCCATGAAGCCAGGGGCTTGCGAACGCAGCTTGTACTGCTTGGGGTCGGCAGCGGCCTTGTCGGTGAGCCATACGGGGAAACCGCCTTGATAGACTTCGCCGTGGCAGAAGGGACCGATGCGCAGCACGACGGGCGTATGTTCTTCTTGGCAAATCTCCACGAACTTGCGCAGGTTCTTGTTGCCGCTCCAGTCCCAGTGGCCTTCTTCCTCTTCGTGGTGAATCCAGAAGACGTAGGTAGCCACGATGGTGATGCCGCCAGCCCGCATCTTCTGGAGCTCGCGCCGCCACTCCTGTTCGGGCACTCGACTGTAGTGTATCTCGCCCATCACGGGCAACACGTGTTTGCCTCCGATGATGAAGCCTCGGCTATCGACCTCGAACTTGATGCCGTCGGGGTTCACGTTGGTGCCGAACTTGAATGTCCCCTGTGCAGAAACTGCCATACTGAGAGTCATGCAGGTTCCCAACAATAATGTCTTTAGAATCATGTAAATAGGTCTGTTAGTTAGTACTTAAACTTGGATGATTTGCCGCTTTGCGGCATTAAAAATAAAAATAAATAAAAACAGATAAAAACATGAAAAAAATTCTTATATATTTTTGCCTATTTTTTCTATTTTTTCTTTCCACGCCCCGCAGGGGCATAGGTTAAATTTTAAATGTTAAATGTCAAATGTAACTCACTGAGTCCACTTTTAAAAGTGGACTCAATGATATTTTAAAACAACGGATTGCACGGATTACACGGATTCTTTGTAAAGTTTAAAGGTTAGAGTTTAAAGTTTAAAGACCATGCGGCCAGATTCCCAACATCGCGTCAGCCTCTTTAACCTTTAAACCTTAAACTTTAAACTTTACAGAAATGTTGTACTTTAGGCTGAATAAATCCGTATAATCCGTGCAATCCGTTGTTTTTTGTTTATCCCAGTTTGTCCAATTCTGCGATGTTCTTTGCCACCTCTTCGTCGGTGACGGTGTAGTTCTGCAGGTCGCCGTTGATGTAGGCTTCGTAGCTGGGCATGTCGATGAGTCCGTGACCAGAGAGGTTGAAGAGGATAACTTTCTCTTCGCCTGTCTCCTTGCACTTGTTGGCCTCGCGGATGGTGGCAGCGATGGCGTGGGTGCTTTCGGGAGCTGGGATGATGCCCTCGGTACGAGCAAAGAGCATTCCTGCATCGAAGGTTTCGAGCTGTGGAATATCGACACCCTTCATCAGTCCGTCCTTCAGCAACTGGCTGACGATGACCCCTGCGCCGTGGTAGCGGAGACCACCAGCGTGGATGTTGCTGGGCTTGAAGTTGTGACCCAACGTGAACATGGGCAGCAGGGGTGTGTAACCTGCCTCGTCGCCGAAGTCATAGCGGAACTGGCCGCGAGTGAGTTTCGGACAGCTGTCTGGCTCGGCAGCGATGAACTCGGTCTTCTTGCCGTCCAAGATGTTGTGGCGCATGAAGGGGAAGGCGATGCCGCCGAAGTTGGAGCCTCCACCGAAACAAGCGATGACCATGTCGGGGTATTCTCCTGCCATCTCCATCTGCTTCTCGGCTTCGAGACCTATGATGGTCTGATGCAGACCGACGTGGTTCAGCACCGAACCGAGGGTGTATTTGCAGTTGGGGGTGGTGGTGGCGAGTTCGACTGCCTCGGAGATGGCTGTGCCGAGCGAACCAGAGTGCTGTGGGTCGCGGGTCAGGATGTCCTTGCCGGCACGGGTGGACATGGAGGGTGACCCCGTCACGGCTGCTCCGAAGGTGCGCATGATGCTGGAGCGGTAGGGCTTCTGCTGCATGGTGAGCTTCACCTGATAGACAGCGGCATCGAGTCCGTAGATTTTGGCTGCATACGACAGGGCGGCACCCCACTGGCCAGCACCCGACGTTCGTGGTGCCCTCCATCTTGGCATAGTAGCATTGGGGCAGGGCTGAGTTGATTTTGTGGGAACCGAGGGGATTGACGCTCTCGTTCTTGAAGTAGATGTGGGCAGGTGTGCCGAGTGCCTCTTCCAGTCCGTAGGCACGCACCAGTGGTGTACTGCGGTAGTATTTATACTTGTCCAACACTTCCTCTGGAATGTCAATCCAGGCATGTTCGGTGTCCAGTTCCTGCACACAACATTCGCGAGGGAAGATGTGGGCGAGGTCATCTACGGTCAGCGGCTGCTTCGTCGCTGGATGGATGGGAGGCTGTGGCTTGTTGACCATGTCAGCCTGAATGTTGTACCACTGTGTCGGAATCTCGTTCTCTGTGAGGATGAAGCGTTTTTGTTTTGTGCTCATTGTTGTTAGGTTTTAGTTGTTGTTAGACTGAATTTTGCCACAAAGGTACGACATAATCGGGAATGAAGAAAGAAAAAGCTTCTTAAATAGGTCTTTTTGTCGCTTTTTTCTCTTTTGGAGCGTGAAAATGGTATTTCGAGCAAGTTATTCCCCCGAAACTTTGTTGGGTATAGGTTTTTTATTGTAATTTTGCAGCAAAATTTGTAAAGTTTAAAGGTTAGAGTTAAAAGTAAAGTTTAAAGTTTAAGGTTTAAAGTTTAAAGACCATGCGGCTTGTATGCCAACATCGTGTCAGCCTCTTTAAACTATAAACTTTAAACTTTACAAAATCTCTTTAACCTTTAAACCTTAAACTTTAAACTTTACAGAAATTTCGTTATAATAAATAATAAAGTATGAAAGTTAAGACATTTTATTATGTGTTCATCCTTGCCACCGTGACTGTGCTCTCGGCCTGTGGAGGTGGGAAGGATAAGGACACGGAACCTGTCATTCACAGTGTGATGACGGTGCGTCCAGGTAGTTCCGAAGGAGCCATGCAGAAGAACTTCTCAGGTGTAGTAAAGGAGAATGCCACGGTGAGCCTCAGCTTCCGTGCCGCTGGCCAGATTGCCCACATCTATGTGAAGGAGGGGCAGCATGTGCAGAAGGGGCAGTTGTTGGCACAGCTCGATACGAAGGACTATCAGCTGGCTGTAGATAATGCGAAAGTGCAGGTGAAGTAGATGCGTGACCAAGTGGCTCGTCTGAAGCCGCTCTATGAGAACGATGCGTTGAATGCCAACGACTATGAGCAAGCAACGAGTCGGTTGGAGGTGCTGGAAATCCAGCTACGCAATGCAGAGAATCAGCTGAGTTACACACGATTGACGGCTCCCGTGGAGGGCTTCATCCAATCCGTCAACTTCGAAGAGGCTGAGATGGTAGGAGTGGGCACTTGTGTGTTCGACATCGTGGATGACCATCGTCGGGAAGTGGAAATCAACGTGCCGAACGATGTGGCTCGCGACTATGGCCGCTACGAGTCTTCATACTGCCTCCATGAGGGTAAGCGCTATCCGCTTGACATCCTTTCGGTGCTTCATAAGGCTGATGCCAACCAGCTTTACACGGTGAAGCTGGGTGTGAATGCGCCGCTTCGTCCAGGACAGAGCGTGGATGTCTATATCAATGTGCGTGCCAGCGAGAATGCAGCCTTGACGTTGCCCCCTGATGCCGTGTTCGAGCATGAAGGGAAGTCGTGTGTCTGGGTGCTGAAGGACGGTAAGACAGTACGCCGCACCGTGACCATCGGCAAAGTCGATAACCGTGGTCGGCTCATCATCCTTGATGGCCTTTCGGCGAACGACGAAGTGGTGAAGGCTGGTGTGAGCTATTTGCAGGAAGGTGAAGAAGTGCGGGTGGTGACGAATGAATCGAGTAATGTAGGAGACTTGCTATGAAAATCAAAGCTTTTACAGAGTTCTTTGTAGGTCGGCCTGTCATCTTCTGGAGCTTTGTGGTGGGCATACTCCTGATAGGTGCTTTCAGTTTCCTGAGTATGCCGAAACTGGAAGACCCTGCGGTGGCCGTGAAACAGGCTCAGGTGGTGCTGATTTATCCTGGCACCACAGCCCATGAGATAGAGTTGAAGGCGGTGCAGTTGATGGAGGACGAACTGCGCACATTGCCAGACGTGAAGCACATCAAGTCGGACTGTCAGGCAGGTCAAGCCATCATCACGGTGGAGTTTCTGAGCACCGTGAAGATGTATGAGATGGAACAGCATTTCGACCTTCTGCGTCGTAAGGCTGGCGATGCTACGATGAAGTTGCCTTCGGGCTGTTATTCGCCCATCGTGATAGACGACATGCTGGATGTCTATGGCTTGTTCTATGCCTTCACCAGCGATGGCTACTCCTACAGCGAAATGGAGAAGTATGCCAAATTGGTGCGGCGTGAGTTGCTCACCGTTCCAGGCGTGAAGCGCATCAACATCGTGGGCACACGTTCGGAGGTCATCAATGTGATTCTTTCGAAAGACAAGTTGGCGCGTAATGGTGTCATCCCCACGGAGGTCATGGTCGCTTTGCAACATTCGGGCATGGCCGTGAATGCTGGTAAGTATGAAGAGACGGAACGTGCCTCCGACGAAAGCCCCGAAGAGGTGATGAAGCGCATCCAACTGCGTGTGAGCGACGAGTTGCAGGATGAAGAGGATGTGGCGAACGTGCTGATTCCTTCATCGGGTGGAAAGCAAATTCGCTTGGGTGATATCGCCACTGTGGAGAGGGCTTACAAGGAGCCTCAGACAGGCGGCTTTTTCGTGAACGGAAAGCCGGCATTGGGCATTTGTCTCACCACGAATGCTGGTGTGGTGGTGCCCGATGTAGGTGCTGATGTCGATAAGAAGTTGGCTGAGGTGATGCAGCGTGTCCCTGTGGGATTCAACACCGAAAAGATATTCTTCCAGCCCGACCAAGTGAATGCGGCCATCAGCGGATTCATGCTCAATCTCTTGGAGTCGGTGGTGATAGTGATTGTCATCCTCATGTTCATCTATGGCTTGCGTGGCGGCTTCATCATCGGTCTGGGACTGGTGTTGAGCATCGCCATCACATTCCCTGTCCTCTTGCTGATGGACAGCACCTTGCAGCGTATTTCGCTGGGTGCCTTCATCGTGGCGATGGGTATGCTGGTCGATAATGCCATTGTGATTCTCGACGGCATCCTGGAAGACCGAAAACGGAGTGTCGGCCCCAAGACTTACCTCTATCGCATCGGTGGCAATACCGCTGTGCCGATGTTGGGAGCCACGGTGATAGCCGTATTAACCTTCTTGCCCACCTTCCTTTCGCCGACCACGGGAGGTGAGTATTGCCGCGACCTCTTCTTGGTGCTCTGTGTTTCGCTCTTGGCATCGTGGCTTTTTGCCATCGCCCAAGTGCCCGCCACGGTGGCAGCATGGATGCCTCTGCGTCCTACAAAGAAAGAGACGGGTGGCGACGGACAGCCTGCCCAGGAGAACGCTTTGCGGCGATTGGTGCGCCGATTGATAGGTGTGTTGATTAACCACAAGATGGCCACCATCATCTTTGCGGTGGCAGCATTGGCACTCTGTCTCTACGGCTTCACCCGTGTGAAGCAAGTGTTCTTCCCCGACTTCGACTACAACCAGTTTGTTGTGGAATATTACTTGCCCGACCAAAGTTCCCCCGACCGTGTGCAGCGTGACTTGAAGCAGATGTCGAAGGAGTTGCTGGCCGACGAGCGTGTGGAGCGAGTAGCAGCCGCTATGGGCTCCACTCCGACACGATATAGCTTGGTACGCCCCATGAACAACGGCGGCGAGCGTTATGGCGAATTGATTGTCAATTGTGCCGACTTCAAGACCGTAAAAGAGGTAATGAACGATATGCGTCCGAAGTTGCGCCAACGTTATCCCGATGCTTACATTCGGTTCCGCACCTACAATCTGTCCATTTCTACCTCCCACTTGGTCGAGGTGGAGTTCCAAGGGCCTGACCCCGTGGTGCTGCGCCGTTTGTGCGACGAGGCCCAAGCCATCATGCGTAAAAGCCCGATGATTGACCCCTACAGCGTGCAATCCAATTGGCGGCCAAAGGGCAAGGCGTTGGTGGCCGACTACGTGCAGCAGAATGCCGTGCGTAGCGGAGTGAACCGTCAAGACATCGGTTCCTCGCTGTTGGCAGCCACCGACGGTCTGCCTGTGGGAGTCATCCAAGACCACGATAAGAGCATCATCATCCAAATGCAGGTGCGCAACGAAGATGGCTCGAAGATTCAGACGTTGGACGACATCCCCGTCTGGGCTAAGCTGAATCTGAACCTGCATGGAGAAGACTTGACAGGTTTGGTCACAGGCACCAAGAGCAAGAGTGATGTGCAGGCCAAGATGTACAATAGCACCCCTCTGAGCACCGTGACCGACGGCATCCATATAGATTGGGAGGAAGACTACATTTTCCGCTGCGACGGTCAGCGCACCATTCAGGCCGAGTGCGACATCAACACCTTGGAGCCTTCAGCCACAGGAAAGAGTGCGGAGGCTTCCATCCGCGATGCCATCAACGCCATCGAAGTGCCTGTGGGCTACACGATGCGCTGGCAGGGTGACAGTGCAGGGTCGGCAGAATCCACCGCCTCCCTGATGGGACTCTTCCCCATTGCCTTTGCCTTCATCGTCGTGATACTCCTGCTGCTCTTCAACGATTGGCGCGCCGTCGGCATCATCTTTGCCTGTGTCCCCTTCATTATATGCGGCATCTCGCCCGCCTTGCTCCTGTCGGGACAACCCTTCACCTTCATTGCCATTCTCGGCATGATGGGACTCATGGGCATGATGATTAAGAATGCGCTGGTGCTCATCGACGAAATCAACCGCTTGCGCAACGAGGAACACCAAAGTGCCTACGATGCCATTTGCAATGCCACCTCCAGCCGTGCGCTGCCAGTCATCATGGCTTCGCTCACCACCATTGTAGGTATGGCACCGCTCATCCCCGACCCCATGTATGGCTCTATGGCCATCTGCATCATGTCGGGACTTACGATGGGTACACTCATCACACTCGTGTTCCTCCCCATCCTCTATGCAACCGTTTTCCATGTAAGTAAAAAAAGTGAATAGACCATGAAGATTATCTATAAAATTGCGACAGCCGTTGTCCTCCTTTTCTTGGAGTGCGGCGGCGCAACTGCCCAAACACTCACCTTACAGCAATGTCGGGACATGGCACTGCGCCACGACGAAGACCTGCGTTCTGCCGACATTGCCGTTCGTCAGGCCGAACTTGAACGCAAGACGGCCTTTGCCCGAAATCTGCCTCAGGTGGATGCTTCTGCCACCAGCATCTACCGAAACGACATCGCCATCCGGAACCTCGAATTGCAGATGCGGGGTGCCTTGCTGGCTGGAATCACCGTCACACAGCCTATCTATCAGGGAGGCAAAATCACAGCCGCCCATCGTCTGGCTCGCATTGGCGAACAGGCCAGCCATGAGCAAGTGCGGAAAGTTCGTGCCGAACTGATTTACGAAGTCACACGCGCCTACTACACCCTCATGGGGGTTAGTGAACGGGTGAAGATGCTGGAGAGCTACCAGCGACAGATGCAGCAGTTGAAAAACGATGTCCAAATCTCTGTGGAGAATGGCCTCTTGCTCAAAAACGACTTGATGACGGTCGAGAACGAACAGAGCCAAGTGGAGCTACAGTTGCTGAAAGCCCGCAACGGCGAACAGATTTGCCAATGGGTGTTGGCCGACCTCATCGGAACGGATGGAAACACGCCGCTCTGTCTGGCCGACACGTTCAGCATTGCCGACACCTCGGCCACTCCCTCCGCTCCCGCAGCAGTGTCTGCATCCGGCATCAGCACACGACCTGAACTTGCCCTGCTCAAATACCGCGTTGAGGCCGCCCAGCAGCAGGTGAAGCTGGCTCGTGCAGGAATGCTGCCCACCCTCGGTCTGCAGTTTGGCTATTCAGGTTTTACCAACGTGAAACTGAAGGGACAGCTGCCGACCCTCACTGGCGACAAAGTGGACCTCAATCAAAATCTGCACAAGAGTTCGCCGCAAGTGGCTCTTGCGCTCAACGTGCCGGTTTTCCATTGGGGAACGGAATGGCGCAACACCCGAAAAGCCAAGATGGATGTGGAGCGTGCCCAGCTCGAACTCGACAAGCAGCAGCACCGCATGACCATCGAACTGCAACAAGCAGCACTCAATCTGACCACCAGCGACGAAATGGTGCAGACTGCTCGAAAGGGTCTCCGACAGGCTGAGGAAAATCTGCGCATCCACCGTCAGCGTTACAGCGTGAAGACCACCACGCTCTCTGACCTGCTCGATGCCGAGAGCCGTTGGCGTACCTCCTACACTTCCCTCATCGAAGCCCTCACACAGCAACGCATCAGCCAGACCGACTATCAGCGTGCCGCTGGAGTGCTCGACTGAAAAACAACCATTCTTTCAAACAATGATAAACGGACTTTATACCATTTTGTTGCTTATCGGCAGCAACATCTTTATGACGCTGGCGTGGTATGGACACCTCAAACTCCAGCAAATGAACATCTCGAACAGTTGGCCTCTGTGGTTGGTCATTATCTTTTCGTGGGGCATCGCCTTCTTCGAATACTCCTTACAGGTGCCAGCCAACAAGATTGGCTTTGTGGGCAACGGAGGCCCCTATTCGCTTGTTCAGCTGAAGGTCATTCAAGAGGTGGTCTCCCTCACCGTCTTCACCGTCATCGCTTCCTTCATGTTCCAAGGCGAGCATCTCCACTGGAACCATGCCGCCGCCTTCCTCTGCCTCGTTGCGGCAGTCTATTTCGTGTTCTGGAAGTGAGGACACTTTAATGTCCCCTCGATACCCCTAAATCGCACCCGTCGGGTACGGCACATCGCACCCGACGGGTGCGATTGGGAGGTGTCGAGCCTACATCGCCATGAAGGTGCGTAGTGAGGCTGCTCCGAGATGGTTAATGTCGAGGCGTTGCACTTCGGCCAGATGGTGCTCAGCTTTCTCACGGTCGCCCATGCCAAGGTAGCCGAGGGCGAGCATGTAGTGGCAGTGGATGCGGTTTTGGAGGTCGAGGTCGCCGTTCCACACGAGAAGGTCGGGCAGGGAAACGGCGAAGTAGTCCATAGTGACGTGGTCGAAGAGGTGTTGCTTGCCGTAAGAGATGAGGCGGTGGAAGAGGCTCCGTGCCTTGTCCTCCTGTCCCAGTTTACGATAGCAAAGGCCGGCATAGAAAATTTTGTCGGGCTTGGCATCGTTGTAGTAGAGGGCAGCGGCGGGTTCGGTAGGGCCAACGGTGCCTTCTTCGTAACGTCCGAGGAAGTAGAGGATATCGTTGTCCTGTGCACCGTAGAGTTTGCCTTCGCCAAGGGACGGAGGAAACTCCAGACATTCTTCGAGAAGCTGCACTGCAGAAGGGTTCTTTTTTGCTATCTCCACCCTACTCATTTGGTATTGTCCGCTCACCTTGCCTTCGCCGCCTTCCCACGGGTGGAAGATGTGGCCATCGATGATGGCTTTGGCTTCCTCGTAGCGTCCGAGAAGGTTGAGGAGGGTGGCGTGTTCGAGGATGAGGTCATCGCGTTGGGCAACGAGGTGGGGCAGGGCTTCGTAGTTCTGGAGGCGTTCGGCATGGGGACGCTGGAGCTTCTTGTAGAGCTGGTCAAGCTCCATGAAGATGCGAGCATCGGACTGGTCGAGGGTGAAGGCGAGTTCCATCTCCTGCAAGGCACGTTGGGGGTCGTTCTCCTTGTTGTAGTAGAGCAGAGCAAGGTTGCGATGAACGGTGGGGAAGGATGGGTCGAGCTGTTCTGACTGTTCCCAATATGTCTTCGCCATATCGTACTGCCGCTTGTCGTAGTAGAGGCAACCGAGGTAGTAGGGAGCCTTGGCTCCTTGAGGATTGAATGTGATGGCAGTGTTGAGTACCAACACGTCTTCGAGGCGGTTGGGGAAGCAGCAATAGCTGTCCACTTGTTCTGCCTCGGCAAAGCAGGCTTTAGCTTCTTCAAGTTTTCCCAGACACACTTTTGCCCATCCTATATAATAGAATGTGAGGGGTGAGATTTGTGTCTGTCTCTCGACTACGACAGGGAGAGTCAACACATTGATAGTCTCTTGCCAGAGTCCTGCCTGTGCATAGTCGAGGGCGAGCTCGTGGTAGTTATAGATGTTGTCGTGCATCATCTCCACCATGTTGTTCAGTATCGTTTCGTCTTGGGTCAGCAGGTGTTTTTCGAAGAGGATGCCGTAGTTGAAGTGGTCGAGTGGAAGCGATTCTTCGCATAGGGTGAGTGCTTCGTCGTTTCGCCCAAGTTTGCGAAGAATTGTTGCCTTCAACGCACGTGCCTTGTGGTGGCACTGGTTGAAGAGGAGGCATCGGTTCAGTTCATCGAGGGCATCATCATAGCGTCCTTCTGATGTGCTGATGCAAGCGGCTTCGAAGTAGCCCGCATCTGCCCACGCTTTGTTCCACGTTGATTTCCAGAAAAGCTCGTAAGCCTCGTTGGGGCGGTTCTGGTATTTCAGCGTCAACGCAAGGTTGAAGAGGGCTTCGCCATCGTAGGGGTTGGGGTTGCGTTTCTGCCAAATCTTCACGGCACGGCGCAGATAGGTCTCGGCCTTGTCGAAGCGACCACGGCGCAGATACCAGAGACCCGTCTGGTTGAGGCAACGCACATCGTTGGGGTCACGTCGCAGAGCCTCTTCGTAGTAGTCGAGGGCGGACCACGTGGCGTGGCGGTACTGCTCTAAATGGAGTCCTGTGAGGTAGAGCTGGTCGTTGGTCTTTGTGTCGAGGGGTGACAAGGGGGCTTCAGCGGCATCGGGGATAGGACGGATGTCGTCGGGTTCGGCTGTCCAAGTCAATAGGGGCGAGGAGCAAGGACTGAGGGGCGAGAGGATGGTCAAGAGTAAATCTGCTATCTTAGTGCCTTTCACGTCCACCGTCTGCTCGAAGATGTCTTCTGGCGAGAGGGTTACGGTTTGTTCGTAGTATGTTTCACCCTGTTTGTTGCATAGTTTTATTTGTACAGTTTGCTTCGAAGTGGCTAACACTTTGATGCGTACTCCGCTTTCTGCTTCCTCGATGTTGAGGATGAAGTCCTTCGATGCTTGCTTCACGATGCCGAGTTCACGATAAGGCATGAAGTATTGGGTGAACTGCTTCTCTTCGTAGGGCATGAGCCAAGTGAAGTCGGGCTGGTTCTCGGTGTAGATGCCAGCCATCAGTTCGATGTAGGGGCGGAAGCCGGGGCGGGTAATTCCGAGGGGTAAACCCTCGGACACGGGGGCTTCATCCGTTAGGTTCCTGTCCCAGGCGCGGCCAAAGTCGCCATTGCCCCAAGTCCATTGCTTCTTGCCGGGGGAGAAGTGGTGGGAGGCCACGTGGAGCATACCGCCGTGGGTGTCGTTTTCGTAACCACCTTCGAAGTCGTATTTCGAGTTGACCGCCATGTAGGAGGTGGGCACCTTGATGTTTTTGTAGTTGGAGATATCGACGCCAGCCGAGTAGTCCATCTTGTAGTAGGTACCTGTGGCGATGGGGAAAGAAGAAACGGCTCGTTTACCGTGGTCGAACACGGCATTCACATCGGGCGGGAAGACGCTTTGATAGTCGTCGTTCACCTCCACGGCAGGGTTCGCCCACCAAAGGAAGGTCTGGGGGAGTGGTGTTCGGTTGCTCACACGTCCTTGAATCTCCAAATAGGCACAGCCTGGACGCAAGGTGAAGCCAGCTGCACCCTTTTGGTGGAACATACGCTCCATTTCATTCACCCATACCGTCACGGAGCCGTCATCGTTTTCTACAATCTTGGAATCTACGGGCATATAGGTGGATGGGCGGTGATGCTGTGGCCAGTTGAACTCGATGCCACCACTGATCCACGGACCAGCCAAACCCACCAGCGCGGGCTTGATGACGTGGTTGTAATAGACGAAGTGGCGTTGCTTGATTTTGTCATACGCCATCTGAATGCGGCCACCCAGTTCGGGGAGAATCATCACTTTGATATATTCGTTCTCCAAATAGACCGCATTGTAGGTATGGTCCACCTTCTCGTTGCTAATGCTCTCGATGACGGGATAGGGGTAAACCACGCCGCTGGAGCCTTGATACACACGCTTTTCGAGGAAAATAGGGTTCTTCTCAGGTTTTCCTGGTTCGTAGGTGGGGATGACCACCTGCTCTTTCCATGCTTTGACTGACACCATGGTGTTTATTCTATTTATTGTTTGTTGGATGATACAGTAAGTTCTTTTTCCAGTTCCGAAAGACTCTTGCCCTTCGTCTCGGGGCAAGCCTTGCAGAGGTAAACGAAGGTACAGAGGCAGATGCCGCTGTAAATCCAGAACGTGCCACTCGAACCGAGGGCGGCGTTCATGGAGGGGAAGGTGAATGTCAGGGTGCAGCATCCTACCCAAAGGGCGAAGGTGCAGGTGGCCATGGCGATGCCACGCACACGGTCGGGGAAGATTTCCGACAGAAGCACCCACGTGATGGGACCGAGGGTCATGGCGTAGCAGGAGATGGCGGCTACGACAAGCACCACCATGAAAGCACCTGTCACGCCGAAGTGGTAGCATGTGCCCAAGGTAAGGTAGATGAGGCCGAGACCGCTGGCACCTATCAGCATCAGCGTTCGGCGTCCCCACTTCTCCACCGTGTAGAGCGCCACGAACGTAAACACCACGTTGGCGATACCAGTAATGACGATGTTGATGAACATGCCATCCACGTTATAGCCTGCACTGGTGAAGATTTCTTCGGCATAGTTGAAGATGACGTTCGTGCCGCACCACTGCTGGAAGACGGCGATGACGAGGCCCAAGAGGAGCACTTTACTGTATCGGCTCTGGAACAACTCGCTAAGCCCAGCCTTCTGTTCGGTGTACTGCGACTGTGTCGCGGTTCCCTTCATCTGTAGGAACACTGGGCTTTCCGGTATAAAGAAAGCCATCACCAAAAACGCTGCCGCTGGCACCGTCTCAGCCCAAAACATCCAACGCCAGCCCCACGCGAGGTTCCAAGCCATGCTCACAGCGTCGCTTGTGTCCCGTGCCAATAGCATATTGACGATTTGCGCCGCCAAGATGCCCAGCACGATGGTCATCTGGTTGAGGCTGACGAGCCGACCACGGATGTTGGCAGGGGACACCTCGGCGATGTACATGGGCGAGAGTGCTGATGCCACCCCGATGCCGATGCCGCCAATGAACCGTGCCACGTTGAACAAGGTGAAGTCGTTGAACAAGCCTGTCATCACGGCACTCACCGTGAACAGTACCGCCGCCGTAATGAGCAAGGGCTTTCGTCCATACCAGTCGGCCAATGCGCCAGCCACCATCGCTCCGATGAGGCATCCGACAAGTGCGGTACTCATGGCCACTCCCTGCATGACGGGGTCGTTGGCAATCTGGAAAAATTCTTCGTAGAAAGGTTTTGCTCCGCCGATGACCACCCAGTCGTAGCCGAACAGGAGTCCGCCCATGGCAGACACGGAGCAAATAAAGTAAAGAAAGCTTTTCTTCATGTCGGTCTTGTTTGTCTTTTTTAGGTTATGGTTGATTTGGGTGCAAAGGTACAGCTTCCTTCCAAAAGTTTATCTGTCTTTTATGGATAAAAGGATGGATAATTTGATGATGGAGGTGAAAGTAGCGTGATGAGAAACCTTTGTAACCCTCTTGAAAACGTCTTTGGGTAGAAAATGCTACCTTTGCAAACTTATAGCATAGATGTTTAACTCAAAACCAAAAGATAGAATCATGAAAAATTTATGGAAACGTGTGGCGATGGCGACCATGTTGCTGTCTGGTTTCTCAGCTACGGGTGTGGCTCAAACAAAGGCGACGGTGCGCCTTGATACACAAAAAACGCATCAGCGCATTACGGGATTTGGCGGATTTGTATGTAGTCCGCAATTTCAGTATAACCATACGTCAAACAACGAAATAGAGAAGGTGTGGGGCAAGAAGAGTACTGTGGGTTGTAACATCATGCGTCTTTACATTCCGATAGGTCGCAATGCGTGGTCGCAGTCATTGGCAACGGCCAAGAAAGCGAAGCAGATGGGGCTAATTGTGTTTGCTTCGCCATGGGGACAGCCAGCCGAGTGGAAGACCAATGGCACGAGCAATGCGAAGAATGAGGATGGCACGACGGGTAAGTTAAAGAAAGAGAATTGGGCGGACTATGCGAAGTATTTGGATGACTATGTGAAGTATCTGCGTCAGAATGGAGTGGAGTTGGATGCTATCTCCATCCAAAACGAACCTGACTGGCCTGCTACGTATGCGGGTTGCTTGTGGTCTGACTCGGAGATAGCGGAATTTGTGAAGACATACGGTCGCACGATTAGTTGCAAGGTGATGGCTCCCGAGACATTGGCGGTGAGTGACTCGTATGCCAATGCCTTGAACAAAAGTGGAGTGGTGGACTGTTTCGATATCTATGGCGGTCATCAGTATGGCGGCATCCAGTCGGCTTACAAAAATCTTGCCAAGAAGGGAAAGGAAATCTGGATGACGGAGTACCTTATCAACTGGAACGAGAATAAGCCAGAGAACGAAAGCCGCAATTTCGACTTTTCGAAGGACTTCTTCAACTTCTTCAGTAGCATTAACACCTGCATGTTGGGCGACTTTAATGCCTGGATTCACTATGCAGCGAAACGTTACTATGGGATGTTGGGCGATGGACAGAGAGGAACGTCGAACGGGGTGGTGACGAAGCGCGGCTATATCATGGCGCATTTCGCCAAGTTTATCACAGGCATGACACGTATCGATGCCACGTGGAATGGCAGCAATTTGGAGAGTTCGGCCTATCTGTCGCAGACGGGCGATACGGTGGTGGCTGTGATGGCGAACACGGGCAATGAGGCTGTGACGCTGACGGTGGATTTGCCGTTCTACTCGGAGAAAGGTGAACTCTATACGACCTCGAAAACAAAGAACTTCACGAAGACAGTCTTCACAGAAGATACTGAAACCTATCGTCCTGTGGTGGAGATTGCCGCCCAAAGTGTCTGCACGGTGCTGTTTGTGCGCTCTCGTGACCGCCAGGCATCGAACATGAAGGGAACGATAACACGTTTCGACCGCATCGATGACATGAAGGCAACCAAGACAGCGTTCGGAACAACTTATAAGCTCTCGGGCAAGACGAAGACGTTTGATTCGTCGAATCCTCTTATATCTAGCCGCACGAATGCCAATTATGGTTATGTAGCGCTGGGCGACCGCTTCTCGCAGTTAGTGATGCACATCAACAAGGTAACAACCACCAGCTCGCTCACGGCAGGAAGCACGACGTTGACCTACGTGAACAGCCAGAAGCAGGTGGCTACGCATGACTATGGCCGCATGGATTTAAGTAGAGGAGAAGAGTTTGATTTGGTATTCGACCTCTCGCCTGTCACTTTGGCTGATGGTTGTATCGGACTGCTTTCGCTCACTTGCGACAATGCCGTTTCGCACCTCACCATCACTTTCGGCGATGTCTATCTGACCAATGGCGGTAATTATTCAGCAAAGTTGACAGGGGTATACGTCGCCGATGATAGCTATGTGCAGGAATATACGTCGGATGCGGCATGTACCAGCCTCGACTTGACGGGTGTGACCGAGTTGCCCACGGAGTTATCGTGGTGGAAGGAAGGTTCGAACCGTGTGGTGTATATGGCGGAAGGGAGTACATTCTCTGCTGCGAATGTGGTGAAAGGCACGGTGTGCCAAAATTTGCAACTGTGGGCTGGTAGCAGCGATTTCCGACCTGCTACAGCTTTTACGGCTGATGCAGCTACATTGACTGTGAACGTGGAGGGTGCTTCTCTGCTGATGCTACCGTTTGCAGCAAGTGTGCCAGAGGACGTGAAGGTATATACGATTGCCGATGACCTCGCATTACAGGAGGTATCAGCGATTGCCGCTCACCAGCCTGTGCTGATAGAGGCGAATGGTTCTGTGACTTTCAAAGGTAATGGGGAGGTGTCTTTTGCCACGAGTGCAGTCGATGCCATGTTGCGAGGGACATACGTACAACTGTCGCTTTATGTGGGTGACTATATCCTTGGCAAGCAAGGTGACCAATGGGGATTTGTGCGTCAGAACGTTGCTGCCACGTTGGCACCTTTCGGGGTCTATGCGCAGATTGACTCGAAGGAAGCGTTCATCCCGCTCAATCTGTCTTCGACAAGTGTTGAAGGTATCGAGGTTGCACCTCCTTCCTTGACGGAACAGTATTACGACTTGCAAGGCAGACGCATGATTGACATTGCAAATGTGCCAGCTGGACAGGTGTTTATCGTCCGTTCGAGTGATGGAACGGTACGTAAGGTGATACAGAAATAGGCATCGTAAGAATAAAATAATAAGATGAGGTGGCTTTGGCTACCTCATTTTTTTCTTTTTTATAACCGAATCGTGCGATGTACGAAAAAAATGTGTACCTTTGTACTCATTATTTTATTAAACTTTAACGCATTTGACAATTATGGTAAAGAAACTTTTCCTTTGGATGCTCGTTGCCCAGCTGATGTTGGGAGCAGCGCCTATGTATGCTTCGGTTATCGATGACGAAGAGGTGGAGGTGGAAGAGGAAATGGAAGAACAAGAGTCAGAGCAGGAGTCGACGACTGCTGCGGTGGAGCCTAGGTTCACATTTCTAAATAAGAACATCTATCGACCCGAACTGAAACTGCAGATGCCACCTTTGAACATGGCGAGTGGCACGGAGAAGCCCCGTTGGACATGGATGTACACCAACCCAGATGTGAAGCCTTACAAGGTGATGGACGACTTGACGTTTGTCGGTGTCCCCATCTTTGTGGCTGGTATGATTGCCAAGAGCGAGAAAAAATCGTTCCGACAGAATACCGAGGGCAATAAACACACATTGGTGACCGACTTCAAAACTCGCATAGACGACTATTCGCAGTTCTTCAGCCCTGTGCTTACTACGGGCTTGAAACTTGGTGGTGTGGAAGGTCGTAGCGACTGGGGGCGCTATTTGGCATCTACCGCCATGTCGTATGCCATCATGTCGGGTTTAGTGACAGGCATTAAATATACATCAAAGGAAATACGTCCTGATGGAAGTTCTGCTAACTCATGGCCTTCTGGACACACGGCGACAGCTTTTGTCGGTGCCACCATCCTGCATAAGGAGTACGGACTTACTCGCTCTCCTTGGTATTCTGTGGCGGGCTATGGTGTGGCTACTGCTACAGGTGTGATGCGTGTGCTGAATAATCGTCACTGGGTCAGCGATATCCTCAGTGGTGCTGGTATCGGTATTATGTCAACTGAGGCTGCTTATGCTTTGAGCGATGTCATCTTTAAGGGTAAGGGATTGTTGCGTGGCAATCTGGAAAGTGATCAAAGTATCATTGACCATCCTTCGTTCTTCGCCGTATCGATGGGTGTTGGCTTTGGAACTAAAAAGCTGGACTTCGATATGGAGCAGTTTGAACTTGACGGTTATGATGATGGCGACAAAAACCTTAATTTGCGATTTGGTGCCTCAACTGCTGTGGGAGTAGAAGGGGCCTACTTCTTTAATAAATATGTAGGTGTGGGTGGTCGTCTGCGTGTGAACAGCTCACCTATTAAGGGATGGGCTGGCGTCGAATCATACGCATTGAATGATCTGGATTCCTTTCTCCATGGTGATGAAGATGATGAAATCGATTCTAATATCAGTCGCTTCATCGATGGTGAAGGTACCCCTGGTACCGCTGGTTATAGTCATCCTCTTGTCGAGACGATGGAATTTAACATCAAGAGTGACCACTTGACCGAGTTCGCCGCTGACCTCGGTTTATATTTCAACCTGCCGTTGTCTAACCGTTTCGCTCTTGGTTCAAAGCTGTTAGTGGGACGTAGCATTATGCAGGAAGTTGACCTGAATGCCACCGTGACAGGTGGACGTAGAGAAATCCCCAATATGGAAGCAGAGGACCCTTTTGCAGATGCTAAATTGCTGAGTGATACATATACTGCCGAATGGGACTATTTCACGGTGGGAGGCAACAATACCATGAAAGTGGGTACGGGACTTTCACTTACTTACGCTTATAAGGAGAACTATGCATGGCGTTTGTTTGTTGACTACGACTACACTCGCAAGACTTACACCATGACTTATGACCCATTCAGATTCCTTTCTGCTGCCATTAATCAGGAATTAGGTGAGATAAATGTAAGTCAGAGCATCAAGAAGAAGCGTCACACCTTCATCTTCGGTGGTTCCTTCACGGTTTCGTTCTAAGGAAGGGGAAAAGAAAAAAGGGAAGCTTCCCTTTTCCCTTTCACTTTTCGACTTTTCCTCCCATGATGTCGATTAACTCGTTCGTGATGGCTTGCTGACGCGTCTTATTATATAATAATGTGAGTTCCTTGAGCAAGTCGTTGGCATTGTCGTCGGCAGTTTGCATGGCAAGCATACGCGCGGCATGTTCGCTGGTGAGGGAGTCGAGCAGGATGCCGTAGGCTTGGGCGTTGAGCAGACGGGGATAGAGGGCGTTGAGCAGTTCTTGTGGGGATGGCTCGGTGAGGAAGTCCTCGTCCTTTTTCGTTTGTATCGTGGGCATGTCGAGCGAAAGTGGAGTTATGGTGATGATCTGGCTGCCCATCGATTTGAAGTGGTGGTAAATCAATTCCACTTGGTCAATCTCGCCGCTTTGCCTCAACTGCAGACAGAACTCAACCAAATAGGCCACCTCGGCAAAGATGCCTCCCTTCTCGATGCGGTCAATCAAGTTGTAGTAACCAATATTGCAGTCATACCCCTTGTCCTGCAGTTCGTGGGCTATCTTCTTGCCGATAGGTAACAGACGCACCTTCTTCCCTTGCGACTCCAATTCCCGCAGACGTTGGAAGGTGGCTTTGGCAATATTGCTGTTGAAGGCACCGCACAGGCCGCTGTTGCTGGAAACGGGAATGAGCACCACGGAGTGTACATCACCTGTTGACAGCGTGGCGGATTGGAAACCTCCCAGATTTTCCACCATGCTTTGCAGACTGTCTCGATAGTGCAGAAACTTCTCCGTCATGTTCTGTGCATGGTGGAGCTTCGCGCTGGCCACCATGCGCATGGCACTGGTGATTTTCTGTGTGTTGCGGACAGACGCAATGCGACTTTTTATTTCTTTTAGACTTGCCAAGACTACTTACGATTTGACTATTTACAATTTACAATTTGACGCTCGCTGCCACTTGTTCGATGGTGGCGGTGATGTGGTCGTCTATCTTGCCAGCCTTGAGCGGCGTGAGCACATCATCGCGGTGAGTGGTACGGAGCAGGTCGAGGAAGACTTCCTCAAACTCTCTTGCTTTTTCCGCAGGGACATCGCGCAGGAGTCCGTGGGTGCCGCAGTAAAGGATGGCAATCTGTTCCTCCACGGGCATGGGCTGGTACTGCTTCTGGACGAGCAACTGAACGTTCTTACGGCCTTTGTCGATGGTGAAGGCGGTCACGGGGTCCATGTCATTACTGAACTTGGTGAAAGATTCCAGTTCGCGGTACTGGGCTTGGTCAATCTTCAGTGTTCCAGCCACCTTCTTCATGGCTTTCAACTGAGCGTTGCCGCCCACACGAGAGACGGAGATGCCGACGTTGATGGCGGGGCGGATGCCTTGATTGAAGAGGTCGGTCTCCAAGAAAATCTGTCCGTCGGTGATGGAAATTACGTTGGTGGGGATGTAGGCCGACACGTCGCCCGCTTGTGTCTCGATGATGGGCAGTGCCGTGAGTGAGCCACCACCACGCACTTTCCCTTTGAGACAATCTGGAAGGTCGTTCATCCGTTCTGCCACCTCTTGCTGTGAGATGATTTTGGCAGCACGTTCGAGCAGGCGCGAATGGAGGTAGAAGATGTCGCCAGGGTAGGCTTCACGCCCCGACGGACGTTTCAGAATCAGCGACACCTCACGATAGGCGACGGCTTGTTTCGAGAGGTCGTCGTACACTACAAGGGCATGACGCCCCGTGTCGCGGAAGTACTCGCCAATCGCTGCACCCGCAAAAGCAGCGTAATACTGCATGGCGGCAGGGTCGCTGGCGGTGGCTGATACGACGATGGTGTAATCCATGGCTCCTTTCTGTCGGAGGACATTCACGATGGTGGCTACAGTCGAGCCTTTCTGTCCAATAGCCACATAAATACAATAGACGGGATACCCAGCCTCGTAGTTGGCACGCTGGTTGATAATGGTGTCGATGGCGATAGCGGTCTTGCCCGTTTGGCGATCGCCGATGATGAGCTCGCGCTGTCCTCGGCCAATCGGAATCATGGCATCCACAGCTTTCAGACCTGTCTGCAAAGGTTCGTTTACGGGCTGGCGGAAGATGACTCCCGGGGCTTTGCGCTCCAATGGCATGTCGAAGGTCTCGCCCGTGATGGCTCCCTTTCCGTCGATAGGATGGCCGAGGGTGTCCACCACACGTCCCACCATACCTTCGCTTACGGCGATGGAGGCGATGCGCCCTGTACGTTTCACTGTGTCGCCCTCTTCGATGTTGTCGGTGGGGCCAAGCAGCACGGCACCCACGTTGTCTTCCTCAAGGTTCATCACGATGGCTTCCATGCCGTTGTCGAAGGCGAGCAGTTCGCCTGCCTCGGCATTGCGTAGTCCGTAGGCACGTACCACACCGTCGCTGACTGTCAGCACTGTGCCCACCTCGGTTTCGTTACCGAGCGTGTTCTCTTCGTTGTCGATGTCAGCGAGTTGCTGGCGCAGCATGGCCGTCACTTCGCTTACTTTTATAGCGTTGGACATAATTCTTTTCTAATTAGTTCCAGTTGGTGTTTATAACTAAAGTCGTAGCGGCGGTCGCCGATGCGGAGTCGGAAACCACCGATGAGGCGTGGGTTCACTTTACGTACACACTCCACTTTGCGATGCCGGTGCTCCTTGATGCGCGTGGTCAGCTGGTTGACGATGGCATCGTTGACCTCCACCGCAGTCTCGAACACTACGCGGTCGATGCCATGATGCTCTCGGTACATGTCCCGATAAACAAAGATAATCAAGCGTAGTTGGTTCTCGCGGTGATTTTCCAAGAGGAGACGGAGGAACCGTGTGTACAGGGTGGAGGCTTTGAGGTCAAGACCAGAGGCAAGCAGCAAGAGCGTGTACTTCTTTTCGGGGGTCACACGTGGATTGATGAGAGCCATCTGGAGGTCAGGCTCCGCCTTCATGTTGGCATGGAGCTTACCGAGGTGGTCGTACACCTGTTGGTCTACGAACTGCGCCTTGGCTTCCTCGAACAGAGCCGTGGCATACCGCTTGGCAATGCTTCCGTTCATCATGTTAGTTAAGAATTAACAATTAGAGTCTGTCGATGAGTTGCTCAATAGTTTTTCGCTGTGTGGCTTCGTCCTTCATCCGCTCGCCAATCACCTTCTCTGCGATGTCGAGGGCAAGGGATGCCACCTCGTTCCGTACATCCTGCAAAGCTCTTTCCTTCTCTGCCTGAATGCTCTTTCGTGCATCCTCAATCATTTGGTTGGCAGAGATTTGTGCCTCATCCTGCGCCGCCTGAACAATCCGCTGTTTCTCCTGCATGGCACCAGCGATGATGTCCTTCTGCTGTGCCTTGGCATCAGCCAACAGCTTCTCGCCCTCCGCCTGAATGCTTGCCAATCGTTCGTTGGCTTTTTTGGCGGAGATGAGTGACATCTCGATGAACTCTTTGCGCTCGTTGATGGCCTTCACGATGACTGGGAAGCCAAACCTCGCCAGCAGGAAGAACACCACGGCAAACGAGAGCACCATCCAGAAGAGCAATCCAGGGTCTGGTGTGAGTAGATTCATTGTTTGTTTCTTTTAGCTAGATATTCTAGAAATTCTAGATATACTAGAGTTGCTAGAGATACTAGAAAATACCAGGACTTTGAGAAAATTACTTGAGTGCGATAAGGAGGCACACCACGATGGCAAAGAGTGCTGCTCCTTCGATGAAAGAAGCGGTGAGAATCATGGATGTGCGGATGTTGCTCGCTGCCGAAGGCTGACGGGCGATGCTCTCTGTGGCTGACTTACCAATCATGCCGATGCCGAATGCGGCACCAATCACTGCGATGGCAGCACCAATGGCTGCTCCGACTTGTGCGAGGCTTGCGCCTGCTGCTACTGCTTCAAGAATCATAGTTATAGCCCCCCAACCCCCAAAGGGGGAGGCCATCCGGTTGGTGGGGGGATGGATGACCATCTATGTTGGTTATTTTTAGTTATTATATTTTATAGCCCGTCTAGATTATCTAGATTGACTAGTTCTTCTAGGGCATCTAAACTGTCTTTTTATTCACTATGCGCCAGCCCGATAAAGTTCGCTGTCAATATCGTGAAGACGTATGCTTGGATGAACGCCACGAGCATTTCGAGGCAGTTCATAAAGATGCAGAACAGCACGCTCACCACCGTCATCGAGGCACACATGGCTGACCCCATCTGCGCGGTCACAAAAATCAAACTGGTTAATGCGAGGATGATGATGTGGCCGGCCATGATGTTGGCAAAAAGACGGACAGTCAGTGAGAAGGGCTTGGTAAACAGCCCGATGAACTCGATAGTCGGCATGATGGGCAGCGGCACCTTCAGGAATATGGGCACGTCTGGCCAGAAGATTTCTTTGAAATGGGACTTCGGCGCAAAAAAGTTAATGGCAATGAAAGCGGTGACGGCACACGTCAGCGTCACGGCGATGTTACCCGTCAGGTTCGCACCGCCAGGGAACACCGGCAGAAGCCCTAAGAGGTTGCTTGTCAGGATGAAGAGGAACACCGTCATCAGGTAGGGCGAGAACTTCTCATAGCCATGTCCGATGCTTTCCTTCGCCACGTCCTTGTCGAGGAATTCAATGAGTACCTCTATCATGCCCACAAAACCGCCAGGTGCCTTTTTGTAGCCGTTCTTCTTGTACCACCGTGCCACACCCAGTACCACCGAGCAGAGCAGGAAGGATACGATGAACAGTTCCAGCACGTTCTTCGTGATACTGATGTCGAAAGGTCGTTCCCCTGCCGCATTCACAATTTTCCCCTCATGGTCTCCTTCCTCCGCGATGTGGTAGCCTTTGTACGTCGCTCCATGCTCCAATTTGTTCGAAAGGAACACATCCACCCCGCTCTTGTTCACTAAGATGCAGGGTAGGGGAATGACTGCCCCTTCCGTGATGTGCCACTCATAGCTGTCGCCCAAGTGCTCGAAGATGAGTTTGGATACATCCAAATTCTCTTCTGCCTTGATTGGTGCAACGAAGCCTAATACACATATTATATATATAAGAAGCCTTATTCGCATACCACAGTGATTTCGTCGTTCTCTATCTTCACCACACCTGCTCCACAATCCATCTCGTCATCTTCCGTATGGATGGTTCCTTCCTTCACTTCCGCTATCATGGGTGCATGACCTGGCAGGAACTCCATGAGTCCTGTTGTCGAGGGGAACTGAAACCGTTCCACTTCCCCTTCATACGTTGTTCCTGTTGGTGTGATGATTTGTAGATGCATTGTCTTTTATGCTTTCGCTTGTTCTTTCAGTTTTCTTGCTTTCTCGAATGCTTCCTCAATCGTGCCAACGTTGAGGAATGCCTGTTCGGGCAGGTCGTCGCACTCGCCGTCGAGAATCATCTTGAAGCCCTTGATGGTGTCCTCGATGCTGACCATCACGCCTGGCACACCCGTGAACTGCTGCGCCACAGCGAACGGCTGCGAGAGGAATCGCTGCACACGTCGGGCACGGTTTACCGTCATCTTGTCCTCGTCAGAAAGTTCCTCCATGCCGAGGATGCTGATGATGTCCTGCAATTCTTTGTTGCGTTGCAGAATCTGCTTCACCCGTTGTGCTGTTTGGTAGTGCTCTTCGCCCACCACATTGGGGTCGAGGATGCGCGAGGTTGAATCCAACGGGTCAACGGCAGGATAGATGCCCAATTCTGCAATCTTACGGTTCAGCACCGTTGTAGCGTCCAAGTGAGAGAATGTCGTCGCTGGGGCAGGGTCGGTCAAGTCGTCGGCAGGTACATACACCGCCTGTACCGACGTGATGGAACCATTCTTCGTTGAAGTGATGCGCTCCTGCATCTGTCCCATCTCGCTCGCCAAGGTCGGCTGATAACCTACAGCTGAAGGCATACGACCCAACAGCGCCGACACCTCCGAACCTGCCTGTGTGAAGCGGAAGATGTTGTCGATGAACAGCAGAATGTCGCCACCCTTGCCGCTGCTCACTCCGTCGCGGAACGACTCGGCGATGGTCAATCCCGATAGTGCCACGCTGGCACGTGCCCCAGGTGGCTCGTTCATCTGACCGAACACGAGGCTCACCTGACTCTTTTTCAGTTCCTCCTTGTCGATGAGGTTTAAGTCCCATTTTCCCTCTTCCATTGCCTCCTTGAACTTCTCTCCGTAGCGGATGACACCACTCTCAATCATCTCACGCAAGAGGTCGTTACCTTCCCTCGTGCGTTCTCCCACACCCGTAAACACCGAGAAGCCGTTGTTCTTTTTGGCCACGTTGTTGATGAGTTCCTGAATCAGCACCGTCTTGCCCACACCAGCACCACCAAAGAGGCCAATCTTGCCGCCCTTGGCATACGGTTCAATCAGGTCGATGACCTTGATGCCTGTGTAGAGCACCTCCTGTGCGGGCAACAGTTCGTCGAACTTCGGAGCCTCCCGATGGATGGGGAGTGCGCCCTTGCGGTTCAATTCTTCCATACCGTCGATGGCATCGCCGCTCACGTTCATCAGTCGTCCCTTCACTTGTTCGCCAATCGGCATCGTGATGGGGCGACCCAGAGCCGACACTTCCATGCCTCGCCTGAGTCCGTCCGAACTTTCCATCGCCACACATCGTACCGTGTTCTCACCCAAGTGCTGCTGCACCTCCACCACCAACCGTCGTCCGTTCTCGCGTTCGATGGTCAGTGCATCGTGGATGCGTGGCAAACGTTCAGCCGAGAACTGCACATCGACCACAGGCCCTATGATTTGTGAAATCTTTCCTTGTAGTAGTTCCATGATATTTTTTTCGTCCGCCGAAGGGGCGATGTCTCCCCTGCGATGCGTCATTAATTGATAATTCCAGCACAAAGTTACATCTTTTTTTCTTCATTGCCAAAAAATGGTTATCATAAAATGGCAAAAAGAACGAAAAGAACTCACTTTTCTGGGTTTTCTATGATGCTTTTGTGCTTCAACTCTTGACAAAGTCAAAAAAATATTGTATCTTTGTCGTGATTTTAGGAATCGTTCCCCTTTCACGCCCATTCTTCCTGTTGTTGTGAAAGGAATCCACTCATACTTACAAATAGTTGTTGAATTTGCACAAATCTTTCTTGAATTTGTACAAATTCTTTTTGTATTTATGTAAATCCTACTTATATTCGAAAGTCGTTTGCGGCGTACACAAAAATCCGATACGGGCATACGGAATAACCTCTGACGGGCTAAACATCATCGCTCTTTACGAATACGAATCGTACATTTTTCTCTAAAAAACATTGGAGTATGGAAAAAAAGTGGTAACTTTGACGGCGATTTGGACGCTGATGGCCTTGTGAACATCAGCGATGAACACGATTAGTGAACAAGATTTTAGGGAAACAAACGAATTGACAATATGGCTTTAATCAAGACCGTGTGCGGCTTGACTCCGAAATGGGGTGAAGGCTGCTATTTTAGCGAGAATGCCACAATCGTGGGCGACGTGCAAATGGGCGACCAATGTACGGTGTGGTTCAACACGATTGTGCGTGGCGATGTGAATTACATCAAGATAGGTAATCGAGTGAACATACAGGATGGCTCATGTCTGCATACCTTGTATAAAAAGGCGGCTATCGAGATAGGTGACGACGTGACTATCGGCCACAACGTGACTTTGCATGGCTGCAAGGTGAAAAGTGGTGCGCTTATTGGTATGGGTGCTACCGTGCTCGACGATGCTGTCATTGGCGAGGGTGCTATCATCGCCGCAGGAGCCTTGGTACTGAAGGGCACACAAGTGGGCGACGGTGAACTTTGGGGTGGTGTGCCCGCCAAGTTCATTAAGAAAGTGGATCCCGAACAAGCCAAGGAACTGAACATCGGCATCGCCCAACATTACATCATGTATGCCGACTGGTATCGTGACAGCACCCCGCAGCCCGAACAACCTTGATGTATGTTAGTACATCTTTTCTACGATACAAATAAAGAAAATCACCTATAAACACTTGATTTATAGGTGATTTTCGTAATAGATGATGTACCAGAAGCGGGGCTCGAACCCGCACGAGCGCAATGCTCAAGGGATTTTAAGTCCCTCGTGTCTACCATTCCACCATTCTGGCACGATAGTTTTTTTAAGATTGATGGTAAAACCTGAATGTTGTAGGTTTTACCATCTCTTTTGGTTGCGGGGGCAGGACTCGAACATGCGACCTCCAGGTTATGAGCCTGGCGAGCTACCAACTGCTCCACCCCGCGATATAATAAAAAGAGCCTCATGCTCCGTTTGCGAGTGCAAAGGTAGTACTTTTCGGGGACACAGCAAAACTTTTGGTGCTTTTTTTGTGAAAAAATGTAGGATTGACGGTTTTCCCGTTCCTTTGTGCGCCCGATTTCGCCCCTATTGGGTCAACTCTTCCAATGCCATGCTCGCTTCTGTCCATTCGTCTTCGGCTGCGGCGAGCTGTGCTTTCAGTTCACCGTAATGGGTGAAGAGACTGGTGTCACAAGCTCCTGATGGTGTGGCGAGTTGTGCCTCCACGTTGGCTATTTGTTCTTCGATGTCCGCCACCTTCTTTTCTGCTGTCTCCACCGTTTTTTCCGCTTTCTTGATGGTTTTGTTACGTTCCTTCTGTTCGGCGTATGACAGCGTCGCTTCGGTATGGGTTTGTTCCTTTTCCTTCGTGGCACTGGTGGGTACTTGAGGGCTTGAAGGGCTGCCAGCGGCATTCATATTCCGTCCCAACTCGTTCAGACTTTCGATTTGTTTCTTTTGCAGGAAGTCGTAAATGCCACCGATGTGTTCACGCACCTTACCACCCCCGAATTCGTAAACCTTATCGACCAGTCCATCGAGGAAATCTCGGTCGTGACTGACGATGATGGCAGTGCCGTCGAAGTCACGGATGGCCTGTTTCAGCACATCCTTCGACTGCATGTCGAGGTGGTTGGTCGGCTCGTCGAGGATGAGCAGATTGACGGGTTCGAGCAGCAGACGTATCATGGCGAGTCGGCTCCTTTCGCCTCCTGACAGCACCTTCACATATTTGTCTGAAGCTTCGCCTCCGAACATGAAGGCTCCCAATATGTCTCGGATTTTCAGTCGGATGTCGCCCTTGGCCACACGGTCGATGGTGTCGAATACGGTCACGTCGCCATCCAGCAGTTGTGCCTGATTCTGTGCAAAGTAGCCGATTTGTACGTTGTGACCAATCTTCAAGTTGCCTTCGAAGGGGATCTCACCCATGATGCACTTCACCAACGTTGATTTTCCCTCACCGTTATTACCCACGAAGGCCACTTTCTCCCCTCGTTTGATGGTCAGGTTTACGTCGCTGAAGACGGTCTTCGTGTAGCTTTTTGCCACGTCCTCGCAGATGATGGGGAAGTCGCCACTTCTAAGGCAGGGAGGAAACTTCAGGTGCAGACTGCTCGTATCAACTTCATCCACCTCGATGGGCACCATCTTTTCCAACATCTTGATGCGCGACTGCACTTGGTTCGACTTCGTAGGCTTGTAGCGGAATGTCTCGATAAACTGCTTGATGTCCGCGATTTCCTTCTGCTGGTTCTCGTAGGCACGCAGTTGTTGTTCCCGACGTTCGTCCCTCAACTTCACGTACTCGTCATACTTCACCTTGTAGTCGTTGATGCGATGACAGGTGATTTCGATGGTGCGGTTGGTCACGTTGTTGATGAAAGCGCGGTCGTGGCTCACTAGCATCACGGCATTGGCTCGCTGGATGATGAACTGTTCCAGCCATTGGATAGAACCGATGTCGAGGTGGTTGGTCGGCTCGTCGAGCAACAAGAGGTCAGGCTTTTGAAGCAGGAGCTTCGCCAGTTCGATGCGCATACGCCAACCGCCCGAAAACTCAGCCGTTGGACGGTCGAAATCTGTGCGCTGGAAGCCCAAACCTTGCAATGTCCGCTCCAGTTCGGCGTGATAGTTTGTGCCACCCATCATCGTGAAGCGGTCATTCTCGTGGGTGAACCGCTCGATAAGTGCCATGTACGACTCACTCTCGTAGTCCGTCCTTCGGGCTATCTCGTCGTTCATCTTGTCCAGCCGCTCCTGCATCTCACTGATGTGGGCAAAGGCCGTCTCAGCCTCTTCCATCACCGTACGGCTGTCTGCCAACACCATCACCTGCGGCAGATAACCGATGGTGATGTCCTTTTGCCGCGACACCTGACCATACGTGGGCATCTGCATCCCTGCGATAATTTTCAGCATGGTGCTCTTACCCGCACCGTTCTTTCCCACCAAGGCGATGCGGTCTTTAGGGTTGACCACAAAGCTTGCATCCAAAAAGAGAGGAGTGGCAGAAAACTCCACTCCCAATTTGTCAATCGAAATCATTCTTCACTTTTCCCTTATCTGATGGTTTGTTCCCATTCCTCGATGTTCAACGGCATGAACTGCACCAATCTGGAAATGAACTGCATGGAAACACCTGCCGCACCTCCCACCGCCGTGGCAGTAGCTTCGTGCGTCTTCTTGATATTGTCCATGGTTGTTTCCCCCACTAACTCGCTAAGGGGAATATACTCAGGATTGTCGGCAAACAAGAGGGCAGGTTGCACATCCTGTTTCGTGTCTTCTTGTATGGCGACCCATTGGAAGGGGACGGGCTGGCTGATGTGGGGGCATGACAGGAAGAAGTTGCAAGCTTGGTTCAGACGCTGCACACAACCATCAAACTCGTCAGCCGACATTGGACTGTCCTGACCCTGCTGCTTCACATCGTAGAGTGCTTGGCAGAACTGAGTCCCATCGTCGATAGTGCCCGAAAGCGTCAGTTCATCGAGTATATTCAGCGTCACGTCCGTGCGGTTTCCTGCAAATATTTGGGCAAGATACAGCAAATTGTCCTCCTGTCCCAGACGGGAGCGGTCAAGCAGAAAATCAGTCAGTTGGTCAACAACTGTCTTCTTCTGCGGAAGTTCCATCCGTGCATTGCCGTCCATCACCCGTCGTCCGTGCTGAGTGAAATCGAAACCGATATTCATTCTGTCCGTCTGGTCGATGCCATAGCTGATGTTGAGCTGTCCGTCTCCATTAGGCAGCCCGTAGGCAGCACCCTGTAGGCAGGAAGTCAACTGCCCCTCCACTTGGAACGCATTCCCCTCGAAACTCACATAGTCCGACTCGGCATCCTCGTCCAAATGGATGTTGACCACCCCTTTGAGCATCGTCACCACCTTGTCGTCGAAGAGTCCGCTCATGGTCATGGTGAACGACTTGGGAATGCGGCTGACACAAGCCAGCCCCCTCACACCATTCAGATGGACAGGAGAAACTGACTCATACCAATCCCCGTTGTTCTTGATAGACCACTTGTAAGCCGTTGCACCATACCCCTCGATGGTGGCAGGGAAGATAAATTCCAGCCCCTCAATAGGGTCGAAGCGGTAGTTGCCCTCTTCGTCGAAGATGACGCGCACGCCAAAGGCACTGATGTCGATGGGGATATAAGCACTATACCCCATCTGAGCCAACTCCGAGCCAGCCTCCACAGGCTTCATGTTAGACAGCGCATTGCGAGCAGCCAGCATCGTCACCACCTTCTTCAGATTATCGGCAAAACGAGGGTCTTTATTCATGGCCTCCAACAGTTGCTCATTCACCCGCGTCATCATGTTGAGCGCATCGAAATTCAAACTGTCAGCCATCCATGTAGCCTCATTCTCCACGTGAGCCAGCAGTTCTTCTCGTTCCTTCTTCACTTCCTCGTTGGCTTCCGAGGGTTCCCCCTTGTCTGTTGAACAAGACGTAAACGCTATCGAGCCAAAGAGCAGGGTGGCGAAGAGCACCCCATATTTGATTCTTTTCATTGCTTTGTCCATTTTAGGGTAGTTACTGAGCCATTAACTTTTTTCCATCTTCAATATAAAAGCCCTTGAGTGGTTTTCCCTCCAGCCGACGACCTTGTAGGTCGAAGTAGCGGTGAGTGCCATCGTTGTCGATGGTGTGAATCGTCGGAGCAATGCCAGTCACGTTAGCGGTGGAAATGGTGATGTCGCCATCAAACAGCAGGTTAGGCATATCAGCCACCTCTCCTCCGTTTGCTCCACCCTGCTGGAACATAGTCTGATAAGCATTTCCGCCCAACGTTTCAGTCTTCGGAGCATGACGCACGGGAGCAGGATTCATGTCATAGTGGTCGGCAATCGAGTCATTCGCCAAGAAATAGGCTCGGAATGCTGTCAATCTGGGGTTTTCGTTCTCGTCGGCAGACGACATCAGGCGTGCCCATGAGCCATCATCGCACAAGGCATAGACATGTAAGCTATCTGCTTCAGCACCATCCATACCACTGAATGTGCCCATCCAAGCACCCATCTGAGTCTGTTCTTTGTCGAAGAACCACCTTTCGTAGTCGTTTACTGTCACGCTGTCTGCAGTCTCTGTCGATTTGGCTTGCATCGTCACGTCGATGGCATCCAAACGCACATTCCCACGTTCCACCACCGCCAGATAAGCCTTGCCTGCCTCGACGCTGTTGCCCGCCTCGGCGAATACGAACTGCTTGTAATAGTTGTCAATGTAGGACAGTTGGTAGAGTTTCACCTTGTTAGGCTCATCGTAGTCGCTGAAACGCAGGTCGTAGGGCAGACAGAGCGTGTAAGCCTTGGGAGTCCAAGAGCCATCGCCGTTATCTACAGCAGAGAGCACACGGTCATAGACCATGTTCACCACCTGACCGTCATACTTGTCAAGCACCAAACTGTTGATGCCATCTTCGCCATCCACCAGAGCTACTTCTTCAATGGGGAGACGGAATCCTTGGAAGTCGTCGAGCGAGACAGACTGACCCTTGAACTTCAGTCGATAGACACCCGAATAGGGAGCCTTGAAGAAGACCGTTCCAGTCTGGGTGTAAGTGCCATACAGCGTCCAGTCCTCGTCGAAATCGCGACTATAATAGACATAGAGCAGACCGCTTCCTCCGCCGCTGCCCATGCCCATCATGGACATCATGTCCATACCGCCGCCGCCCATCTCGGCCAAGAAGCGCATCACATCGCCCTTCTGAGCTTGCAGACGTGGGGTTACCAGCTCGTAGTCTTCCGACTCTGTAGTTGCCATCCATGTCTTGGGCGCACCACCGCCGCCGCCAAACATAGCCATCATGCCACCACCGTCACTGGGCTTGGTGATTTCCCAACCCGTCGTTTCCCAACCCACAGGCAGTTCGAGCGGTTGCGACTCATCTTCTATCACAAACTCAGGCTCGAAGTTCTCCGACCACACATCGGTAGGCATTTTGTAAGCCTGTATGCTCACAGTCTGGGCAGACAGACGCTCATGGGTGGGGGCAAAAGTGATGAAAGCATTATTCTCGCCAAGGAGTCCTTCTTCCACCTTGAACGTCACATCCACCTTGGCTGTCTCGCCCGATGCAACGGAAAGGCTTGTCTGGCTGAGGCTGAACACATTCGGATTGGACGAAGACACATTGACCTGAAGTGTACCTGTACCCGTATTCCTCACCTCAAAAGTCTTCGTCACATCTGCATTCCTCATGCCAAGCCCCACCTGCGTGACGACAGCACTATCCAGCGTCACATAGAGGTCTGGAGCATCGTTGTCGATGTGGAAACCAGCCACGCTGTCGATGAGGATGCTGTCTGTAGCCACGAAACGGAAACGGTATTCGCCTGGCTCCATATACGATACCCACAAAGCCTTATACAGAGAATCAACTTCTTCAGAGAAATCCTGCACCTTCTCCCACTTATTGCTGCCATATACCGACTTCTCCACCGTGAAGGTCGAACCGCCTCCACCCATGCCCATCATACCGCTTTGGCCGCTGCTACCATTCTTGGCAGAGAACACCAGCACCTCGTCGGCACCTGTGAACGTCAGCGGAGGAGTCACCAGATAGTAGGAGGCCGCACTGCCACCCATCATCCCTGCCATGCCGTCCGATGCCTGAATGACCGATGCAGCACCATTCTCCACCTTCCAACCCTCGGCAAACCAGCCCTTGGGCAAAGTTCCTGCATTGAACTTCTCCGTCCACACATCAGGGGCTGAAACCACCGCATCGACGATAAAACTCACCCCTTCCACACGTTCGTCAACAGGTCTAAACGTCACTTGCGCACCATTCTTCCCCGCATGTCCCCCCTGATAGAGGAACGAGATATTCACGGCAGCCGTATCACCCCATGCAACGGAAACATCCTTGGGGCTAAGGGTATAAATCGATTCGTCATCCGATGTCACCTCCACTCCGAGCGTGCCTGTGGCCGTGTTGATGACTCCACAAGTCGTCGTGCTATCCTTGCTGCACACACCCAGATTCACATACTTGACAGCCTCCTTGCCGCGAATGACACGGATGTCTGGAGCCTCCATATCTATCTGGAATCCTGCCACACTGTCGATGTTCACATCACCAGCCGCCCTGAAGCGGAAACGATACTCACCGGCAGGAGTGCCCGAAATGGAGAGCGTCTTATAGACAGAATCGAGTTGTGTGGTGAAATCTGCCACCTTCACCCATCGATGGTCGCCATACACCGAACGCTCCACCACAAAGGTGGAGTCGCTGCTGCCACCCATCATCGCACCCATGCCTGATGCTTCCGCTTTCTTGGCAGAAAACACCAACACCTCACCTTCTTGCACTTTCAGCGGAGGGGTCATCAGGTAGTTGAACTCATTGCCACCACCCATCAGGCTCGACATATCGAATCCAGTAGAGCCACTTCCTTTCTTCGCTACACCCGTGCTATCGACCATCCAGCCCTCGGCAAACCAACCGTAAGGCAATTTACCATTGTTAAACCGTTCGTCCATTGGGTCAGAAGCAGACCCTTGAGCCTTCACATAGTTAGCCCCCATCAGGGAGAGCACCAAGAGGGCTAATTTCAAAAGATAGAATTGTTTCATATACATTATATTTTAAGTTATTGAGTTTTTCATTGTTCCCTTTTTAGGTTGTTGCTGGCAAAGGTAAACATTTTTTATGGAAAACGTTTCTTTTTATGGATAAAAAAATGTATTGAAGGCAAAAAAAAACGTAAAAAGGTGTAAGAATCAATGGTCTTGTGGTGTGGGTTGGCTGGAATGTAAGTCCCCCCGTGGTCGTTCGTGATGGTTGTCATTCCTGCCAACCGTCGAAATCGTGAATCTTCTGTCCTTTGTTTTTAGTGAATCGCCCGAACTCGATGGCGTGGTTGGGGCATCGGTGGTAGCAGCGTAGGCAACCTGTGCAGTTTTCGTGTTTCCAGATGACATTACGCTTCTGGTCCATCGTGATATTGCCTAATGGACAGCCACGCACACACCGTTTGCATTGGGAGCAGTATTTGTTTGTGTGGAAATATTTGTCGGTGACAAGGTAGCGATTGAACAGCGGTCGCAGCACGTATGTCTTCACCCACGCCATCTTGCCGCGCACCACGTCTGTCTTCTTTTCTCTCCCCTTGATGGCTTCAGCTATCGATGGGAGTTTTTTAAAGGTTTCCTTCACCTTCGCCGCTGCCACCTCTTCTTTATCTATATTGAATCCTGGCAGACAAACGTAGGTGTTGGGCATGTGAACTGAGAAGACAGCATCCAATTTTCCTCCCAGTGCCTTGTTGAGCACTTCGTCTGCATAGCCGATATCGTCGCCACACGTGAGGACTGCCCACACGTAATTGGCGGCCTTGATGTCCTCGATGTGTTCCTCGATGTATTCTTTCACTACTTTGGGAATGCCCCAACCGTACACGGGGAAGACCATGCCGAATGTGTCTTCCGCTTCTTCCATCAGCCCTTGGAGTTTGTCTTTCACCCATTGGCTGTTGCCTGTTCCAGAAAAACAATAAATCACCTTATAATGGATGTATAATTATAATGTGTAATTGACCCTGAATACGCGAATGCCTGTGTGCTTCGCTTGTTTTGCCTCATACTCGTAGAATGTCTCCTTGCTCATCAGCACTTTTTTGTAGAGGCTGGATGCGTGGAGTAAGTGGAGCTTTCCGTCTTGCCAGAAGGCGATGCCGATGTGGCGGGTGTCGAGTCCGTCGCTGTCAGTCAGCATGGCCACGATGTCGCCATCCTTCACGATTCCCAATGCTGTGTCTTGTCCCCATGAGAGGTTCTTCTTGGGGATGTAGCGGAACTGCTTGCCGTTGGTGGCTTGTTCGTATTGCTTGATGGTGGGGACGAACTCGGGGTGGTTCTTCAGTTGCTTGTAGAGTGTGGGATGCGCGGACATATAGTCGATGTGGATGGTTTGGATGGCGGTGAAGGCTCCCCAGGGGGATGACTTCGGGCAAACCTCGTCCACGAGACCGAGACGGATGTTGTCTTCTGCCCACCATGTGAAGTAGTGGAGGCGCGAGGTGTAGTCAGTCATTTGGCCGTTGCGGAAACGGATACGAGTGAGGTTTTGGCAGAAAGCGTCGAAGGTGCGACGGTCTTGCTGGTCGCAGAGGGAGAGAGCCACCACGGTTTCCACAAAGGTGGTGCAGTCCAGTTCGTGCAGGTTGACAATGAGGTGTTCCTTGTCGCCCAGTTCCAGTGTGTGTGCCACGTATGGAAGTCCCAAGAACTTCTTCCCAAAATAGAATACGGGGTTTTCCTTGCCTCGTTGTGTGACGGCTTCTTTCAGTAGTTTCACCACCAGAGTGCTGTCTTCCTTGGTGTACTCCACTCCTTGTGCCTGTATATTCAAGAGAGTCATCCATACGGCCATCATTGTTACCACTATCTTTTTCATTGTGCAGCTCATGTTTCTGTTGTTTTTAGTGCTTGCAAAGGTACGAAAATTTTGGGTAAGAGGGTGAAAAGAGAACTTGTTATCTTTTCCGAACGGGAAAAATTTATGCATTAAGTGAGCGCAATACTAAGAATAAAAGGAGTTTTTTTACTTTTGTCCTATCTTTGTGCCCATATTGTCCGATGTGATGAACTGGAAGCTCTGTAACTTTGCAGAGACAATATTTTGAGTTTTTAAGTTTTATGAAGAAGAACTATACCTTTTGGCTCGTCGCCATGCTGAATACTGTACTGGGAGCATACGCACAGGGCATTCACGACTGGGAGAATCCCCATGTTTTAGGCATGAACAAATTGCCTTATCACGCTACGTTACAACTTCCTTCGAGGGAGAGGGAATGTAAGGAAATCCTTTCGCTCGATGGACAATGGTTTTTTCACTGGAGCCGCAACCCCGAGGAACGACCAACTGATTTCTTCCGCGAAGACTACGATGTCAGCGGATGGGGGAAGATTGCTGTGCCTGGCAACTGGCAGACTCAGGGATATGGTACGCCTATTTATATCAATATCAACTATCCGTTTGTGAAGAACCGACCCAGCGTGACCTCCGAGCCTCCGATGGACTGGACGGCTTACGAGAACCGTAATCCTGTGGGGTCGTATGCCACTTTTGTCGATGTGACCGACGAGATGTTGAAGCAAAACCTCATCCTACATTTCGGAGGCGTCCATTCGGCGATGTATGTGTGGGTGAATGGAGAGAAGGTGGGCTATAGCCAAAATTCCATGTCGCCAGCGGAGTTTGATGTGACGAACTATCTGAAGGTTGGACGGAACAAACTCGCTGTGGAGGTGTACCGATGGAGTGATGGCAGCTATTTGGAAGACCAAGATATGTGGCGGCTCAGTGGCATTTTCCGTTCCGTTCAGCTGTGGGTTCGCCCTTTGACGCACATCTGTGACTATCAGGTGACTGCCGACTTGAACAACGATTTCACCCAAGCCACTATCCATGCCGACATCTCTCTCTGTAATATGGGCAAAAAGGTTGCAAAAGACTTGCGGGCTGTCTTCAATTTAGAGGGCCACAAAGTGACGGGCAGCGTGAAGAGCCTCCTTGCTGGCGACACCACCACGTTGCACTTGAACTACCCAATGGAGCATCCTCGTCTTTGGTCTGCCGAAAAGCCCCACCTCTATCCCTTCAGCGTGGAACTGCTCGACAAGAAAGGTGCTGTGGTGGAGCACTTTGACTATCACTTGGGCGTGAAGAAGGTGGAGATTGTCGGTGAGGTCTTCAAAATCAATGGAAAGAACGTGAAGTTACGTGGCGTGAACCGTCACGACCACCACCCCCGTATGGGACGTTCTGTCGATGATGCCACCTACGAGCTTGACTTGCGGCTGATGAAGCAAGCCAATGTGAACTTCCTGCGCACGTCCCACTATCCCGACCGAGAATATCTCTACGAATTGTGCGACCGATACGGCATCTACGTGATGGACGAGGCCAACCATGAGACTCACGGCTATGGCTATGCCAACCATGAAATGGGCGAGGATTCCGAATGGGAAAAAGCCCATGTGGATAGGGCGGCATCGTTGGTGCAGCGTGACAGAAACCACCCTTGTGTCATTCTCTGGAGTTTGGGTAACGAAGGCAGTGTTGGTCCCAACATCAAGGCGATGTACGACAAAGTGCAGCAACTTGACCCCACCCGTCCTCCTTTCTACGACAGCGATGGCCGTTACTCGTCCATCCACGATGACAGCTATCTCTATCCTGACCAGTTGCGGGAGCAAGCTCAGAAGATAACCCATAAGCCTTTTATGATGCGCGAATATGCTCACTCGATGGGTAACTCGATGGGCAATTTGCAGGAGTATTGGGATGTTGTCTATGCCGATTCCTCCATCTGTGGAGCCGCCATCTGGGACTGGATGGATCAAGGTCTTGCTAAACCCATCGACGGTTCACCCTTGCGTCCTTCGGCGACGCTCCAAAAGAGCGATGGCGAGTTTTGGGCATACGGCGGCGACTTCGGCGACAAGCCCAACGATGGCAACTTCTGCATTAACGGCATCATTGCTCCCGACCGCACTCCGCATCCTCACTACTACGAGGTGCAGCACGTCTATCAGCCCATCCAGTTCCTCCGAGAAAATGGACGGGTGCAGCTCGTCAACCACGACAGCTTCACCACGCCCGACGAATACGACATCACTTACGACACCTTGCGCTACGGCAGCGAAACCCTGCTCAACGTCAAAGCCTGTCTGCGGCATGACACGCCTTGGGCTAAGGCTGGGTTTGCGGTGGCCAGCGAGCAGTTTGTGTTGACTCCTTACACCTATCCTACCACCATGGAGGGCACTCCAGCGCAAGTGCGCCAAACTGCCCAAGGTGTGTCGGTGGTCACTCGAAATGGTTCTCTCAGCATCGACAACACAGGTGCGCTCACCAGTTGGGTGATGGATGGCGAAGAATTGCTACAAGCTCCATTGGAGCCATACTTCTGGAAGCCCGAAAACGACAATCAGCGAGCCGCTGGATTTGCCAATCGTCTCGCTGTCTGGAAAGAGGCTGCTGCCCAACGTGACGTGAAGAAAATTCGTGTAGAAAAAGGAAAAGATGCTGTGAAGGTGGTTGTGGAAATGTCTCTTCCTGTAGGAGCTGAGATGACGCTGACTTACACCTTCACGACGGACAATCGTATCATGGTGGATGCCGACTATCGCCCCACGGCCACCGATATTCCGCTGATGCCAAAGTTCGGCATGAGGCTCCGACTGCCTGCCGACTACCAGCGAGTGGCCTATTACGGTCGTGGCCCTTGGGAGAACTACCCCGACCGCAAGCGTTCTGCCTTCCTTGGAGAGTACCAGATGCCGCTTTCTGACTACATGACCGACTACATCCGTCCACAAGACAATGGTAATCGTTGCGACATCCGTTGGTTCACTATTGCTTCCCCTCGACACACCCTCCGTATCGATGGTTGTCAGCCTCTCTGCATTCGGGCTTGGGATTATGGCGAGGAAGACCTAACGGTGGGTCATCCTTACGAGTTGCAACGTGGTCACTTCGTCAACCTCAACATCGACCTCACTCTGCACGGGGTGGGAGGTGCTGACACTTGGGGCAGACGTACCTTGCCGCCATACACAATCGATGGCAATCAACCGCACCAATACCGGTTCATTCTTGGCGCTGCGCTAAATGATAAATGAAAAATGATAAATGAAAAATTTGCTGCCGCAGTTGTTTGGAGGCTGTATGCTTACTACTGCGGTAGCAAATTTTTCACTTTTCATTTTTCACTTTTACCTTTTAATGACCGTTATTGGTGCTTTTCGTCCATTTTACCCTTTCGCTGGAGCTGGGCACTAATGTCTTGGTTGCCGTAAACTTCAAACTTGATGTCTACGAGGTGCTGCATAAAAGTGCTGGCACGACTGAGCAGCTCGTTGTCGTCGGAAATGAGGTGGACGAGTCGCTGGAGTTGATCTACTTGTTCTTTCTTCTTCACTTTGGACTGGTTTTAGGATATTTTGTGTGCAAAGATACGATTTTAAGTGAAAAAGTAAAAGTGAAAAGTGAAAAATTTGCTACTGCACTTGTACTTTAACTATTGGAAACAGCTGCGGCAGCAAATTTTTCACTTTTCACTTTTCCCTTTGACCTTACATGCGGTAGCAAATTTTTCACTTTTCATTTTTCACTTTTACCTTTTTTCCCCTCGTAGGTTTGGAAGATGATGTACTGGCCGTCGGAGTGGATGGTGAAGTGGTCGGATAGGGCTTCGTTGAGAGTGCCTTGCCACCATTCGTTGTAGGGGTAGGCATTCCAGCGGAGTTCTTCGGAGCGGAGGGTGTTGCACCCGATGCGGAAGATGGAGATTTGCTGCCCAGGGAAGGTAGGAAAGGTGTGGGTGCCAAGGGCAGGGGTGAAGTAGCCGTGGTCGGTGTACATGACGGGTTGGATGTGAAACTCCCGTTGGTAGTAGGCCATCAGCGAGATGTTGCCAAGGGTGTGGTCTTCGCGAAGGCCCGTGCAACCGAGGTAGGCGAAAGAAAAGACCCTCTCCCCCTGCCCCTCCCCCGTAATGGGGAGGGGAGAGCCATTCGGCGTGTTCCCCAAAGACAAGAGGGTGTACCGTGTTGCTTTGGTCAAATCGTTGTATTCCTGTTCACTTTCGGTGTGGACGAGGTGGGGGTATTGTTGCTTGATGGCTATGGGCAGGGAGTCGCCATCACCCACAATGGCGTGGGGGATGATACCGTGGTCGAGGAGGGTTTGTGCCGCTCCGTCGCAACAGACGAGGTAGGGAGCTTGTTGCAGCACTTGGAGTGCTATGGGGTGGGTGGGGTAGTCACCTGCTGCGAGGATGACTGCGTCATAAGTTGTTTCCATTTGAAATATCCGTATATAGCAATGAGGGTGTAGAGTCCGTAGAGGGCGGCGTAGAAGTAGATGCCTTTGTAGATGTAGAGGGCAGAAGAGACTGCATCGACGGCAACCCATGTCCACCACTGTTCGAGCCATTTGCGTGCCAACATCCACATGCCCACAATGGAGAGGGCGGTGGTGAAGCTGTCCCACCAAGGCACAGTGCTGTCGGTATAGGCTTGCAGCAGGAAGCCAATGGCGACGAAGCAGAGGATAAAGGTGAGGGTGAGCAGCCAGTACTTGCCGCGTGGTGTGTGGGTGATGGGCAGTTCGGCTTGGTCTTTCTTCTTCCCGAATTGCCATACGAGGAAACCATACACTGCGGCAATGAGATAATAGATGTTGATGCCGAAGTCAGCATAAAGCCCTGCCTCGTAATAGACGAAGAGGGAGATGACAGGCATGATGATTCCCGTCAGCCACATCCAGATGCTGACCTTTAGTTCTTGGTAGAGATACACGACACCACACAGGGTGCCGAGTATCTCTATCCAATTGTCTCTCAGATAGTCTTGCATGGTCAGAAGTTGAGTGACAGGTGTGCCATGAAGTGGAAGGGTGCTTGTGGAGCGAAGCCTACTGCCCAAAGGTCGTGGAGGGCACCGTAGTTGTTGTAGTTGGCGTTGTATGCCACCACTTGCCCGTTGGCATCCCGCTTATAGGCGGGGGCAGCCCATCCGTTGTTGTCAAACTTGGCACTGAAGAGGTTGTAGAATGTTATGCCGATGGTAGCCTCGTTGATGCCGAACTTCTTCAGCGAGCTGGTGTAGGAGAGGTCGAGGTCGGTGGTGAAGTGTTGTTTCAGCTGCAATGTCTCCCAACAGTCGTTCCCTTGTTCGTCCTTGCCTTGCAAGTACTTAAAGCCCGTGTTGGTCAAGTATTGGTTGCCGATGTACTGGCTGATGATGCTGCCACGGAAACCCTTGTGGGTAAAGGTGAAGATGTTGTTCAGCAACACTTCTGGCGAGAACGCTAAGGGTTGGTCGCCAAGATTTACCTTTGTCGCCTGCTCATCGTTGAGCGTCACCGTGATGTCCTTCACACGGTTGCGTGAGAAGGTAGCGTTGGCATCCCAGCGGAACCACTTCGAAGGCATCCATGCAGCCTCCAGTTCGACACCCATGCGGTAGCTCTTGTCGAGGTTCTTCGTCAGCGCCTCGCCGATGGCATTCAGTTCGCCTGTCAGCACAAGTTGGTCTTTGTAGTTCATCCAGTAGAAGTTGACACCTGCTGAGAAGTGCTGGCTTTGGAACTTGTACCCCACTTCCAAGTCGCCCAGCTTTTCCGCCTTAGCCACAGCGTCGGTACGGTCGGGGTTGGCTATCTGCTGCATGAAGTTGTTCCTCACAGGCTCCTTGTGGCCGATGCCATAGGAGGCATACACCTTGTGTTGCGGGGTGATGTCGTAGTTTACACCCACTTTGGGGTTGAAAAAGTCATAGTGGTTGTCAATCACATAGCGTTTGTCCGTGTTCACCCCGTATGCCACCGTTGGGTCTTGCATCTTGTACATCACATGGCGGTACTGCAAATCGACGAAAGCGTTTACGCCCTTCAGCAGTTCGTAGTTCACCTTTCCATACACATTGAAATCGGACTTCCTCGCATGGTTGCGATAGTACTCAAAGTCAGGTGTCAACGCAGCAGGTGTACACACCTCAGTTGCCACGTTTGGCTTTACCCAGACGATGTGGCCGAACTGGTCGCCCTCATATTGGTTCCAACCGCCGCCCAAGGTGGCATGCACGTTCTGGCGGTTGTCGAAGTTCAGCGAAGTCACGATGCCATAGAAGTCGTTGTCCATCTTCTGCTGATCCACCAAGTCCTCGTACAGTTCGGGGTTGGTGCTCAAGCCGAAGTGGGTCCAAGGCTTTCCCACCTGATACTGCTCATAATACCCCTGTCCCTTCGTGTAATGCAAGCCCACATTCATGCTCAGCATCGGCGTGAAAATTTGGTTCCACAACAGCTGGTAGTTCTGTTGATGGTAGTTGTCGGTCTGTCCGTCGTAGTAGAGCCGGTTGCCGTCGGCATCGTAGTACTCTCCACAAGAGTTATACCTGCGACCATAGAGGCTCTGCTCGTATTTGCTCGTGTAGTTCCAGGCATGATAGGTGCGCTCCTGCCCGTTGAACGTGATGAACTTCACCACCGTGTTGTCGCCGTAGTAGCCTCCTTGCAGGAAGTAAGAGTTCAACCTTGTTTGGGCACGGTCGATATAGCCGTCGCTGGCAATGTGGGAGAGCCGTCCCTGCACCGTCCAGTGGTCGGCAAGCATCCCCGTGGAGAACTTTAGCGTCTCCTTATGAGAGCCATACGAACCGCCCGACGCATCCAATCCGAACGATGGCACCATGCCAGGCTTTGCCGTCTGAATGTTCACCGTGGCACCAAAAGCACCTGCACCATTCGTCGAAGTGCCCACACCACGCTGAATCTGGATGTTCTCTGCTGACGAGGCAAAGTCGGGCATGTTTACCCAGAACACCGTCGAACTTTCCGCATCGTTCAGCGGAATGCCATTCGCTGTGATGTTGATGCGGCTCGGGTCAGCACCCCTCAATCGGATGCTTGTGTAGCCAATGCCGTTGCCCGCATCGCTGGAGAGGGTCACGCTGGGAGTGGTCGAGAGCAAGAACGGCAAATCCTTACCGCTGTTCAGTTCGGCAATTTGCTCCTTGCTCACATCCGTGTGGGCAATAGGCGTTGTTTCATTCGCACGTGTGGAAACCACATTCACCTCATCGAGGCGAATCACTTTCATCGAGTCAACCTGGTGACTCTGCGCCATCATGCCAAGAGAACAAAGCGTAAGGCATGAGGCAAAAAATCCTTTTACCATAAAAAAGTAATTTAACTAAAGATTAAACAATGAAAAGGGGCTTTTCACCGCGAATCCTTCCTACGGCAGCATTACCTGCATCAGGTTCATGGGTATCATCTCAGCCCGCCACAGCGAGCACCCCTTTAGTTAAAATCGGGTGCAAAGGTACGAAAATTAAATGATAAATGATAAATGATAAATGATAAATGTGCACAAAACAAGGGGAAAAAGCCTTTTTTCGCTTTGTTTGTCGAACGTGAGTACCTTCTGCGAAGCCAAAGGTACGATTATATTTCAAATCACAAAGAAAATACAAAAATAATGCCCTAAACAGGAACCAGGCAGCATCCCCACAGACGTAATTATGTTAGGCTCGTTACCGTAATTATGCTTGCGAGTGTATCGTAAATGCGTTGTGCTCGTCGCCATAATTACGTTAGGCTCGCTATGAGAAGAGACGCCACCTCTTACCATCGGGTGAGTCAATTTTTCCCTGACAAACACGAGGACCCTTTTTCGATGGCGGAACACAAGGCATCTATAATGCTGTGTGGCGTAGCGTTTCACCGTTTCAGCGTTTCAGTAGGGTAATGAGGGGGGTACAAACTCTCTTATTTATATATAACTACTTTATTATTAGATATATATAAGTATATTTAAAGAAGGTGAAACCCCTCTTTTTCCGAGTGAAACGCTGAAACGCTGAAACGCCGAAAACGCTTTTATGTGATTGGTAAGTGTTTAATTCTCTAAAAAGCAATAACTTACAAACTTTTGGCCACATCTCTCCATCGATTCCAAAGTCTTCAAAAGGCACAAAATGCCACCAAAAACCACTCTTTTAGGCCTCAAAAACGTGCCTGAGACCAACAGAACAGTAAATTCATGTTGTACAATAGAGCCAAATACCAAATAAGAAATAAGAAAAAAGCACCACCAAATCATGCCTCCACGCTTATTTGGCATTTGGTTTTTGGCAAAAAAGTGCCACAGATTGAGGTTCGGTGGCACTTGTTGATATTTTATGAAATGCTTTTTCCCTAATTTTCTCCAACATTTCCCTTTTCTTCTAAAAAATCTTTGTACCTTTGCCATCGAGTTGTCAGCTTCTTGGCGAAGAGCGACAGCCCCTTTACCAGACACCAATATTTTCGTTACTAATAATAGTTGACATAAAAAGGAGAAACAATGAAAGAGTTTTTAGAATTGCGAATCAATTATAACTATGCCCATCTGCTTTTCAAGGAAGATGAAGGCGTGAATTTGGGTAGCCCCTTGTTTGGATACTCTGTTAAGGTGGTCAAGATTGATACAAGTTCCCCTATTTTCGAGGAAATCAGGAGAGTCAATGAATATGTACGTAATAAATATGACACCTTCTTTTTCGCTGGTTGGAATTATATCCGTCAATACACAGAAACAGAATTGGCTGATGCCAAACTCTTTAAGATAGCCATAAAGAAGCATTTTGAGCCAGTAGGGGAAGATTGTGGAACTGAATATGACGAAAGTTGTGCTTGCAAGATTTGCGGCTCTGGACGTAAGCAAACATCACCTTTGAGATTGCGAAAAGGGCGTTTTTTGAATAAAAGGGATGTGGCAATGACCCTTGGAGGAGAAATCGTCGTGTCAAAGAAATTTGTCAATGTGATAGTAGAAAATGGAATCAAAGGTATGACTTTCGGTCCTGTTTTCTTTGGTGAAAATAGAGCTGAAGATTGTTCTCAATTAATGATTGAGGGTCAGAAACTCGAATTGGCAGAACAAACACAATTTGGTGTTAATCCCTACGATTTCTCTGAAAAAAGTGAGACGGAAATCTTTAAATGCCCCCAAGGAGACAATTTAGGGCTTAACATTCTGTCTGAAGCCTACGTGAAAGATTGTCCACCACTTCATACAAGTGATTTTTTTATTAGCGAACAAACCGTAGGCTTGAAAACAGGGTATTTTCGCCCTGAGCATTTGTTGTTTTGTTCCCCATGTTTATATCGAGTCATCAAAGAAAATCATCTGAAAGGATTCAATTTTGAAGTTGCACATATAGTAAATCAATAAAAAAGTCATCTTTCTGTTGGAGGTCTTCGTGCTTCGTTGCACGGAGACCTCATGCTTTTTAGACAAAATCTCCAAACAGGCAACGTCGTAGAGTCTCGAGGGGCAACGTCGAAGAGTCACGAGGGGCAACGACGTAGAGTCATGCGAGGCAACGACGTTGCCTATAGGGAAAGTGTTGGTAAAGAAGGGTTCCATACAAGTGCGGTAGCCAATTTTTCCCTTTTCACTCTTCACTTTTCACTTTTTCCACCATTTTTCCCTTTTCACTCTTACTTTTTCCCTTAAAAATCGTAAATTTGCAGCCGAAATACACGCAAAATCACTAACTAATGAAGACAAAAAGCTTTTTTATGATGATGGCAATGGCTACATCTATGACGGTGGGTGCTCAGACAATGGGCATCCGACCAGAGAACATGGACTTGACCGCTAAGCCTGGAACTGACTTCTATCAGTATGCTTGTGGCGGTTGGATGAAGAACAATCCGCTGAAACCTGAATATGCCCGTTATGGCAGTTTCGACGTGGTGGCGGAAGAGAACCAGAAGCGCATCCGCAGCATTATCGAGGGACTGGCTGAACAGCCACAGGCGAAAGGTTCGCTGGGGCAGAAGATTGGCGACCTCTATGCCATGAGGATGGATTCGGTGCGTCAGAACAAGGACGGTGTGAAGCCTGTCTTGGCCGACTTGAAGCGTGTGGCCAAAGTGAAGAGCACGTCTGAGTTGGTGGCGCTCATCAACCAGATGAACACCGAAGGGGTGTCGTTTGGCGAACTTTGGGGCAGCTACATCGGTGCCGACATGATGTCGAGCAAGGACAACTTGCTGGAGGTGTATCAGGGCGGCTACTCGATTGAGCGCGACTACTACGTGAAGGACGACGAGGCGAACAAGAAGATTCTCGAAGCTTACAAGCAGCACATCGTGAAGATGTTCCAGTTGGTGGGTGAGAAGCCTGCCGCTGCCCAGCGCAAGATGGAGAACATCCTGCAGGTGGAGATGCGCATGGCTAAGGCTGGACGTGACAAGGTGGCTCTCCGCGACCCTGCTTCCAACTACCACAAGATGTCGTTTGCCGAATTTGTCAACGAGTACGCTGGCTTCGACTGGAAGACTTACTTCGACGTGCAGGGCATCACCGATATTGATTCTCTTTCGGTGGGTCAGCCAGAAGCTTTGAAGGAGGCTCTCGCTGTGTTGGCCGACACGCCTGTGGGTGTGTTGAAGGATTGGCTCCAGTGGCAGATTCTCGACAATGCTGGCGGTATGCTTGGTGACGAGGTCTATGCAGAGGTGTTCGACTTCGAAGGACGCATCTTGACGGGTGCGCAGGAGCCACGTCCACGTTGGAAGCGTAGTGTGAGTGCTGTCAACGGCATCTTGGGCGAGGCTGTCGGTCAGCTCTATGTAGAGAAGTACTTCCCCGCAGCTAACAAGGCTCGCATGGAGCAGTTGGTGAGGAACTTGCAGATTGCTCTTGGCGAGCGCATCGACGCACAGGAGTGGATGAGCGAGGCTACCAAGAAGGCTGCCCACGAGAAGCTCGATGCTTTCTACGTGAAGATTGGCTATCCCGACAAGTGGCGCGACTACTCCAAGATGGACATCGACCCAGCGAAGTCGCTCTATGAGAACATGAAGGAAGTGGCGAAGTGGGCACATGCCGATATGCTTAGCCGCAAGTGGAAGAAGCCTGTTGACCCCACCGAGTGGCACATGACTCCACAGACGGTGAATGCCTACTACAACCCCACGACCAACGAAATCTGTTTCCCTGCTGGCATCCTGCAGTATCCTTTCTTCGACATGGAAGCCGACGATGCCTTCAACTACGGAGCTATCGGTGTGGTCATAGGTCACGAGATGTCGCACGGATTCGATGACCAAGGCCGTCAGTTCGACAAGGATGGCAACTTCCGCGACTGGTGGGTGGATGGCGATGGCGACAAATATAAGGAACGCGCCCAAGTCATCAAGGACTTCTTCTCTGCCATCAAGGTGCTGCCCGACCTCAATGCCAATGGCGACCTCTGCTGTGGCGAGAACTTGGGTGACCACGGCGGCTTGAAGTTCGCTTACACCGCCTTCAAGAATGCCACCAAGGACAATCCGCTGCCTGTGAAGAACGGCTTCACGCCCGAGCAGCGTTTCTTCTTGGCTTACGCAGGTGTGTGGGCACAGAACATCACCGAGGCTGAGATGCGTCGTCTCACCACTATGGATCCTCACTCCCTCGGCGAGTGGCGTGTCAATGGTGCCCTGCCCCTTATTGATGCGTGGTACGAAGCCTTTGGCATCACCGAGCAAGACCCCATGTTCGTCCCAGCCGACAAGCGTGTGAAGATTTGGTAGGGAAAGGTAAAAAGTAAAAGTGAAAAGTGAAAAATTTGCTACCGCAGCTGTTCGTCAATAGGTGACAGACAAGTGCGGTAGCAAATTTTTTTCACTTTTCACTTTAAGTTTTCTTTTTTATCCTTTGACCACGTTCGTGCCCAGCGCAAACGCTTTCTCCATGTTGCCCGTGGTGGAGAAGATGTCGCCCTTGGCAGAGATGTTGTCGATGTAGTTCAGGAGTTGGGCTTCGGGGATGCAGGGCAGTACGGGACTTCCGAATTCCAGCTGACCGTGGTGAGCCAAAACGCAATGGATGATGAAGTTCACCTCGCGCTTGTCGGCATCGGTCATCTTGCCGTGCTCTTGCGTATAGAGGTCGCGCAGCAGGTTGTTCAGATAGTTGGCCGACATGTAGATGTGCCCCAGCAAATAGCCGTTCTCCATCTTCTCGCCCTCAGCGTTGTACTCGCAGATTTTCCCCCAGTCGTGGAAGAGGATGCCGATGATGATGCGCTCCACACGGATGTCGTCGGGGTAGGGATAGACGGGATAGATGCCTTCGAGCAAGTGGAGCATCTGCCACGTGTGGTTCAGAAGTCCACCAGGAAAGGCGTGATGTACGCTGGTGGCAGCAGGATATTTGCTGTATTTCGGGAAGAGGTCTTCGGCTTGCTTTTGGATGAACTGCTTCAAAGTGTCGTCGGTGCAGAAAGTGAGCAGGTGGTCGATGGTGGCATCCCATGCCTCGCGCTTGATGGGACGCGGCACGAGGTGGTAGAGCGGATGCTGTTCCGTGGGGAATTTGCCCACCACCATGTCCATATTGGTAGCGGACTTCTTGCCTTGGTAGTCGCGGATGCTCATGAAGGTGACCAACTGTCCCACCTTCGGTCCGCTGGTCTTAGGCACGTCGAACACGCAGAGGGTCTCGTTGCCTTCGAGGTTCGCCACTTTCAGGTTGACATAAGGCGAATTGTTGCGAGCCACAGCGTCCTGTCGGCTCAGCACGATGTATTCTTTTGCCATTGGAAGTTTTTATGTGTTTTCTTCTTGATTGCTTTACTTCTTGATTTTCAGCACCGGCATGATGTTGTTGGTCTTTTCGGGCAGGGTGACGATGAGGGCATCTGCTGTGCGCTGGAACTGCACCTTGCCATAACCGAGCAACTCTACAGTCTTGATGGGGGTGGGGAAGAGCTGTGAACCTTCTGCCAGAGACTTCACCTTTACGATGTGGTCGGATGGCCATGCCAACGGAGTGACGTAGAGATGCTTCTCTGTCTGGTTGAAGCGGATTTCGTCGCTGCCAGCTCGGGTATATTGCCCATCGTTGAAGCCTTGGGCGTTAATCTTGATGTCGGCATTGGCGATGGGGCCTTCGCCGAACACCTTCCACGGACGAGTCTTCACGATGCTCTCGCTGTTCACCTTCATCCATGCACCAAACTCCTTCATAATGGCAAGTTCCTTCTCGTCGGGGGTACCATCGGCACGGAGAGGAACGGACAGGAGCATATTGCCGTTCTTGCTGACGATGTCAACCAAAAGCTTTGCCACGGTGTGGGCACTCTTGTAGTGGTTGCGCTCGTAGGTGCCCGTGTTGTAGTGCCAGTCGCCGATGCAGTTGCAGCATTGCCACGGACGCTCCATGATTTGGTTGGGCGCACCACGCTCCACATCCCACACGAGGGCTTCCTTCTGTTCGTCGGTAAGTATCTTGCCAAACACCACGGCTTGGTTCTTGCCCTTGTGGGTGGCTGCGCTGTGGTTGTACATGTGGGCGGCTATCTTCATGCCCGCATCGCTCACAGGATAGAAGGGGAGCACGGTCACGTCGAAGTAGATGAGGTCGGGGTTGTAGCGGTTGATGGCATCGAGGGTGCGGTTGTAGAAGTTGGTGGCAAACTCCTGTGTGGGCAGACACGCGCCACCTTCCCATCCCCATTGGCGATGGATGACACCGTTGTCCCAGGTGTTGTCGCTGAGGTCGTGGTCTTGGGCATAGAGCTTCTGTGGGTCGAGTCCCTTCCACCACTTCTCGGTGCCGTCGGCGTTGGGCTTGTAGCCATCCTCCTTGGTGAGCCAACCGTCGTACTTCACGCCACGCTTGGCACCCTTGAGGTCGAAACGGCGTGAAGGCTCATACCATGTCCATGCGTGGTCGGCATGGAAGGAGATGCCGAAGGGGAGTCCTGCTTTCTTGGCGGCCTTTGCCCAGCCGTCGAGAATGTCCTTGTGTGGGCCGATGTTCTGCGAGTTCCACTCCTGGTACTTTGAATCCCAAAGGTCGAAGTTGTCGTGATGGTTGCCGAGGGCGAAGAAGTACTGCGCTCCACATTCTTCTTTATAGAACTTCACCAGTTCTTCGGGTGTCCAGTTTTCAGCCTTGAAGAGGGGCAGGATGTCCTTGAAACCTACCTCGGAGGGGTGTCCGTAGTGGTCGCGGTGGTAGTTGTACTGTCCACCTCCTTCGAGGTAGAGGCCGCGTGCCATCCAGTCGCCACTGCCCTCCACACATTGAGGCCCCCAGTGTGCCCAGATGCCAAACTTGGCATCGCGGAACCACTCGGGCACTTGGTAGGTGCGGAGCGATTCCCAGTCGGGGGTGAACTGGCCAGTGGCCATCGGCTCGTCGGTTTCTAATACGGGAATTTGATAGGTCTGCTGCTGTGCTTGTGCAGCGGTGGCAGCTAAAGTGAGGACTGCCACAGTTAGTTGCTTAAATGTCATAGTTGGGCTGGTTTTTTAGGGTTATGGGGATGCGGCGAGAAAATCGCCGCAAACAGACGGAGGAGGGGGCTAGATTCTCTAGTATTTCTAGATTATCTAGATTTCCTAGATTTTCTAGGATTAATAGAGGTAGAACATCCTTTCCATCATCTGCCACTTCTCGTCGCTTCGGGCTTCGGCGCTGCATCCTTGGAAGTGGGCCACGAAGGCTTCCCACTCTGCCTGACGGGGCAGAGTGGCGAGCCGTTGCATGGCCTCGTTCCAGCGGAAGTCTTCGGGTGCATCGACAATCATCACCAGACGGGTACCGAGGATGTAAAGCTCCATCTCCAGGATGCCTACTTCTCGGATGCCGTCGCGGATTTCCTTCCAGTGGTGCTCTTTGGAGTGCCACTTTCGGTATTCTTGGATGAGTGCAGGGTCGTCGCGCAGTTCCAAAGTCTGTACGTAGCGCTTGATGCGGCCTGTGTATTGCTGTTGTGTATAGCCGTCCATTGCTTCGCTTAAATGTTGACAAGAATACGGAACACCTTGCCTGGGTTTTCACTCCACCATTTCATTGTCTCGAAAGCCTCTTCTGGCTGGATGACCTTGGTGATGAGCTTGTCAACAGGGGCTGTGCCTCTCTCCAAGTAGCGGATGACGGCACGGAAGTCTTCGGGAGTGGCGTTGCGTGAACCACGGATGTCGAGTTCCTTCTGCACGAAGAGCTTTGTCTGGAAAGTTACGTCTTGTTTGGCATAGCCGATGCAAGCCACTCGACCTGTGAAGGCCACTTCGTTGACGGCCATCTGGTAGGTGAAGGGGTTGCCCACCGCCTCGATGATGACATCGGGACCAAAGCCTCCTGTTATGTCAGCCAGACGTTGGTGTACGTCCTCCTCTTTCGTGTTGATGGCGTAGGTGGCGCCCATCTGCTTGGCGAGTTCCAGTTTCTCGTCGTCGAGGTCGGCGGCAATCACGGTGGCTCCACGAGTGGCGGCACGGACAATGGCACCCATGCCCACCATGCCACAACCGATGACCATGACGGTATCGACATCCGTCACCTGTGCGCGGCTCACGGCATGGAAACCTACTGACATGGGTTCAATGAGGGCACTGGTCTTGGGGGTAAGGGTGCCAGCAGGAATAATCTTCTCCCATGGCATCACGATGTACTCCTTCATGGCACCGTTGCGCTGCACACCCAGAGTCTCGTTGTGTTGACAGGCATTGACGCGACCGTTGCGGCATGAGGCGCACTTGTTGCAGTTGGTGTAGGGGTTGCAAGTCACCACCATGCCTACCTTGAGACTATCTGGCACGTCGCAACCCACGGCCTCGATGACCGCTCCGATTTCATGCCCAGGGATGACAGGGTTGAGTGCCATAGTGTTCCGACCCAGGAAGGTGTTGAGGTCGGAACCGCAAAATCCCACGTATTCGAGCTTCAGCAGCACTTCGCCTGCTTTCAGCTCCTGTGGCTTTTCCACTTCGATAATGTTCAACTCTTGCGAGTGAGTAATCTGAATTGCTTTCATTTTCTATTTGTAAAGTTTATAGTTTAAAGGTTAAAGTTTAAAGAGTCTAACGCGGTGTTTGTAAACGAGCCGCATGGTCTTTAAACTTTAAACTTTATTTCTATTTTTTAATTTGTACGTATGAACGATAACCATAAACGATAATTACCAAGAAGCACACTAAGGGCAGCAAGAACGACATGTTCACAGCTGGCATTCCCCAGAGGGTGCCCATGTCGATAATTCGACCTTGCATGGGGGGCATCAGCGCACCTCCGACGATGGCCATCACGAGGAAGGCGGCACCGAGGTGAGTGTCCTTCGTATCGACATTCTCCAGGGCGATGCCATAGATGGAGGGGAACATGATGGACATGAAGAGGCTGATGGCCACGAGGCTGTAGAGTCCTCCCATGCCCTCGATGCAGATGGCACCGAGTGTGCAGATGGAGGCTCCCACGCCGAAGATGGTCAGCAGCATACAGGTGTTGACGTAACGCATGATGAAGGTGCCGATGAAGCGTCCTCCGAGGTTGAGCGACATAGCTGCGATGTTGTAGAGCTGTGCCGTGGCCTTGTTGATGCCGAGGTGGTCAGCGTATTGGATGATGAACGTCCAGCACATAATCTGGGCAGCCACATAGCATACTTGCGCAAAGACTCCTTCGCGGTAGATGGTGTTGTGCCAGAGGTTCGAGAGGGTTTCTTTCACGGTGTGGGTCTGTCCAGCCGCCTTCTGTTCCTCACTCTCCGTCTTCGGCATCTTGGTCAGGGCGATGATGACGAGCACAGCCAAGACCACCAATCCGATGGTCACGTAGGGGTTGCGGATGACGGCGAGGTCGTGCAGACGGATGTCGGCTTTTTCGGCTTCAGACAAAAGTGGGAAGATGATTTGTCCTGCTGCATCACGCTTGTCGGAGAGCAGGTGGGGCAGCACGATGAACGATGCCACGGCCATGCCGCTCAGCGAACCTACAGGGTTGAATGCCTGTGCAAGGTTCAGACGGCGGGTCGAAGTCTCCTTATCACCCAGCGAGAGGATGAAGGGATTTGCCGTTGTTTCCAAGAATGCCAATCCAAAGGTGAGGATGTAGAGCGAGATGCAGAAGAAGCTGAACTCCTGCCACTCTGCCGCAGGGATGAAGAGGAACGCACCGATGGCATAGAGTGCCAAGCCCAAGAGGATGCCGCTCTTGTAGGAGTACTTGCGAATGAACAAGGCGGCAGGGATGGCCATGGTGGCATAGCCGCCGTAGAACGCAAATTGAATCAGTGATGCTTTGGCCACCGACAGCTCCATGACGGTCTGAAACGCTGCCACCATCGGGTTGGTGATGTCGTTGGCAAAGCCCCACAGGGCGAACAGCGACGTAATGAGGATGAAGGTGAAGAGGTATTTCTTCGGTACTAAAGGCTTTTTCATTCTGACATATTTTTAATGTAGGGTAATGTTGGTAAATTCTTGAAACCATAGAACTGTTCGGCGTTCTGGCCGAGGAAGAGGGTCTTCTCCTCGTCCGTCAGTTCCTTCGACTTGGTGACGAAGTCATACGACATCTTGTAGGTGATGGCGGTGATGGTGCGGGGATAGTCGCTGCCCCACATCAGCCTGTCCATGCCCACCCAGTCGGCTGCCTCCTTGATGCTTCGGATGGCACTCGGGTAGGGGTAGAACTCCGCATTGTAGAGCCATGTGATGCCACCCGACTCCACCATCACGTTCTTGCCTGCCCGTGCCAACAGCACTTGGCTCTTGAACGCAGGTGTGGTCACCATGCCGAAATGCCCTATCGCCACTTTCAGCTGTGGACATTCCTGTATCACCTCACGCATCTCGCCAATCTGTGCTTCGCTTTCACCCAGACACATCGACAGCACCATGCCCTGTGCTTCCATATATTTAAATATGTGTATGAGGCTGAGCAGCGACTCCTTCATCCTGTGTCCAGGGAAGGCGATGCCCTTCAGTCCTGCCTCGTGTACGGCCTTCGCCTCGTCGAGCGTCCAAGTCATGCCCATGCAGAAGATGCGCTCAGGGTAAGCCTTCTGCACCTCGGTAAGATACTCGTTCTGATTGCCGTCGATGACTTCCTGCACCACCACAGCACCGCCCACTTGGGCATAGTCCATATTCGACAGCATCACCTCTGCGGAATTTACGCCATCTACCAGCCAAGGGGGCAGCATCTGCACCTCTTCGTCCATGAAGATGCTCCTGCCGTTCCGTAGCGACAAGATTCTCTTTCCGTCCACCCATGTGTCTTGCTTCTTCCACAGGTGGGTATGTGAATCAATTATGAGTTTGCCCATGACACTCGCTTTTGGTCTCCGATAAGCGCTTGTACTTCCTTTACCAACTCCCAGTCAGGCTCTTCGTTCGCCCACTCGATGTTGCGCTTCACGTTCGCAGGGTTAGCCGACGAGAACAAAGTGCCCGCAATCCTTTCGTTGCTCACCGCATACTGCACGGCCAACTTCTCAATCGGATAGCCCTTCTCCTCACAGAGCTGTGCAGCCTTGGCACAAGCCTCCACCAGCGGTTTCGGTGCAGGATGCCATGCTGGCACACCACGCTTCGACAAGAGTCCCATGCTCAGAGGCGACGCGCTGATGACACCCACACCCTTCGCTTCGAAGAAGTCGAGGAAATCCACCAACTTATCATCGTTCAGGCAGTAGTGGCAGAAGTTCAAGATGCTCTCCACAGTGCCCTCCTCCGAGTGCTCCACCACCCATTGCAAGTTCTCCAGCTGCAAGTCTGTGATGCCCACATGACCTACCACACCCTTCTTCTTCAACTCCACCAGCGCGGGCAATGTCTCATCCACCACCTTCTGCAAGCCACCCCCCATTGCTGCCTGAAACTCGATGTCATGCACATTGATGAGGTCGATGTGGTCGATGCCCAAACGCTCCATGCTCTCATACACACTCTCCGTGGCACGTTGCCCCGAATAGTCCCACGTGTTCACTCCGTCCTTGCCGTAGCGTCCCACCTTCGTGCTCAAAAAATACTTCTCACGAGGCACATACTTCAATGCCTTGCCCAGCACCGTCTCGGCCTTGTAATGACCATAGTAAGGACTCACATCAATGAAGTTGATGCCACCCTCCACGGCTGTCACCACTGCCTCGATGCTCTCAGCCTCCTTTGTTTCGTGAAATACGCTGCCCAGCGACGATGCGCCGAACGCCAAATGGGAAATCTTCATTCCCGTCTTTCCTAATTCTGTATATCTCATATTGGTTGTTTAGTTGTTTAGTTGTTTGGTTGTTTAGTTGTTTGGTTGTTTGGTTGTTTAGTTGTTTTGTAATCATAAAAAATAACTTGGTATGATTTGCCGCTTTGCGGCGTTAAAAAGAAAAATAAATAAAAACAGATAAAAACATGGAAAAAATTTTTTTTATATTTTTGCCTATTTTTTTCTATTTTTTCTTTCCACGCCCCGCAGGGGCATAAAACGTACCTTTAGTTGTTTAGTGAAAAAATTGCAAAGTTACATCCTTTTCTTCGTAACGGATGGGACGATAGCAACCAAGAATAGCACAAAATTAACATACAAACATCGTCCTATACCCTTGTGGGGTCGTACCCGTCACTTTCTTAAACAATCGGATAAAATAAGAATGGTCGTCGAAGCCCAGTCGCCACGCCACCTCCTTCACCGTCATGTCCTCCGTCACCAACAGCAGTTGTGCCCGCTCCACCTTCCTCCTGTTTACATACTGCAAGGGCGACACCCCCAACTCCAGCCTGAAGAGCCGAATCAGATAAGGCTTCGTCACACATGCCACCTCTGCCAGCCTCCCGATGTCGATGTTCTCGTCGATGTGGCGATGCACATACTCCAGCACCTTCATTAACCGTTCGTTCCTCGTCCACACCCTCGGCGTGGCCTTTTGCAGAAACCTCGAAAACAGCAACAGCGTCGCTCCCCTCAACCGCATCTTCTCCCACAGCGGCAGCGCATTATACCGCCTCACATAATCCGTAAACTTCGTCGTGTTGTCATACGACCGTGGGTCGCTCTCAGGCAACCGCGCCTCTGGGTGAGCCTCCACCATCCGAGCCATCAAGCCCTCGTCGCCCTCCTCCGCCTCCACCTCCGTCGGGAAGTCGTACATCTCAAACACATTCGTCTCGTTCTTGAACCCCTCATACACATGCAGATAAAAATGTTCAAACACGCCACGGCACTCATACGAATGTCTCTCGTAGGCAGGGACGATATACAGATGCCCCACCTTCAGTTCCACCGTCCGCTCCGTCAGGTGCAGCCACGCCCTCCCCCTCGTCACGAGGTAGATTCTGGTGAAGGGCGAACTCACCCCCTGCCAGTTCCAGTCATTGTCATGTCTTGCCAATCCCACATTCAGCATCAGCAAGTTCAAACTCTCAATCGGTAATTGCATGGTTTTAGTTGTTTAGTTGTTTAGTTGTTTAGTTGTTTGGTCGTTTAGTTGATTCACCAATCTACCAATTTACTAATCTACCAATCTACTAATTTTTCTCTGCAAAGATAAAACAAAAAATTCATTTTGTCCTATTCTTTCGTCATTTTATGAACATCTTTCCCCAAGAAACACCCTACCTTTGCACCAAAATTCACATACACTATTCAAACTAACTAAAAAATTAACCTTTATGAGAAAGCAATTGTTACTTTCGTTGCTGCTGGCAGGAGGCTTGACGGCTTCTGCTCAGCAGACAGATGTAGAGGTGAAGACGGGCTCGTTTTCGCCTGAGTGGAAATCGCTGGACGCGTGGGAGTGTCCCGAATGGTTCAAGGACGCAAAGTTTGGCATCTGGGCACACTGGGGACCTCAGTGTGAGGCCGAGGATGGCGACTGGTATGCGCGTTTCATGTATTACGAGGGTTCCGGTCAGAATCAGTGGCACTATGAGCACTATGGCGACCCAGCGGAGTTTGGCTTGAAAGACCTCTGCAACGCTTGGAAGGCCAAGAACTGGGATCCAGAGCGGTTGGTGAACCTCTACAAGAGTGTAGGTGCCCGCTACTTTATGGCATTGGGCAACCACCACGACAATTTCGATTTGTGGAACTCGCCCTATCAGGAGTGGAACTCGGTGAACGTGGGTCCCAAGAAAGACATCATCAAGGGTTGGAGCGATGCCTGCAAGAAGGCAGGACTTCCGCTGGGTGTGAGCATCCATGCCAGTCACGCTTGGACATGGCTGGAACCTTCGCAGGAGTATGACGGCAACCTGACGAAGGAGGACGGCGTGGGCAAATGGTGGGAAGGTCTCGACCCACAGGAACTTTATGCCCAGAACCATGCTCATTCGAAGGGTTGGGACAATTCGGGCACCATCCACAGCCAGTGGGATTGGGGCAACGGAGCCAGCCTTCCTTCGCTGGAGTATAAGCAGAAATTCCAGAACCGTGTGTTGGAACTCATCAACGACTACGACCCTGCCATGATTTACTTCGACGATACAGCCATGCCTTTCTATGGCTGCGACGACGAGATTGGCAAGAACATCCTCGCACATTATTATAATTATAGTGCGGAGAAAAATGACGGCACTCCCGATGTGGTGGTGACGGGCAAGCAGTTGGACAGCGACCAGAAGAAGCACATGCTGTGGGACGTGGAGCGTGGCATCCCCGACCGCATCCAGAAGGAGTATTGGCAGACCTGCACCTGCATCGGATCTTGGCATTACGACATCCACACCTACCAGAATGGCGGCTACAAGAGTGCGCAGCAGGTGGTGGATATGCTTGTCGATATCGTCTCGAAAAACGGTAACCTGTTGCTGTCCATCCCCGTGAAGGGCGACGGCACCATCGACGAGAAGGAAGAGGCAGTATTGGCTGGCATCAAAGCATGGATGGACGTGAACAGCGAATCCATTTACGGCACCCGTCCTTGGAAGACGTTCGGCGAAGGACCTCTTGCCGAAGCTGCCAATCCGCTGTCGGCACAGGGCTTCAACGAGGGCAACAACTATTCGTCGAAGGATGTGCGCTATGTGCAGAAGGATGGCACTATCTATGCTACCATCATGCAGTGGCCAGCCGCTGGTCGCTTTTCCTTGAAGAGCTTCTCGTTTGCCTCCGAGTATTATAGTGGCAAAGTGACGAGCGTGAAGCTGTTGGGTGGTAGCAATGTAGACTTTACGCAGGGTGTAGAAGGCTTGACCATCATGGTGCCCAGCACGCATCCCGCCGAAATCGCTCCTGTGTTTGCCATTACGGTGGAAAAAACAGCTTTGTCGTCTTACGAGATGTTGCAGGAGAGCATCGCCTCGTTAGAGAACTACATCGCTACGATGAAGAATGAGGCAAGCTACATGAACACAGGCAAGTTGAGCACACTCTATCTGCCCACTCTGCAAGAGGCCGTTCAAGAGGTCAAGAAAGTGACGGAAAGTGCTTCGGAGAAAGAAATCGCTGCTGCCCAACAAGCATTGGTGGATGCCTACAACGACTTCCTGAAGAATGGCTACAACAAGGGTGGTAAGTTCGAGGGCGCTTACGAAAGCGACCTGACGGAAGAGTGCCTGATTGAGGCTCAAGATTTCACCCGTGCTGCTGGTGGTAACGACCGCTTTGGCGACCCGATGTACTGGACGGTGGAGAACTTCAACATCCCCAATGGAGGTAGCGGCGTGAAGGCTGGTCTTGACAAGTACTCTGGACGTGAGGCTCTCTACTTGGGCTTGTGGAATGACCGTGGAGACAATACCGAGGGCGATTTGACGAATGCACGTATCTACCGCAAGATACATCTGGAGGCAGGTTCTTACTATTTCGGTGCAGGTTACAACACGCACTACAACATCAGTCAGAATGCCTATATGTTTGTCAGCTCCGAGTTGTGCAGTACAGCTGAATTGCCACAGACATCCATCGCTTTCTATCCGATAGCCGATGTGACAGAGGACTTGCAGCTGTGTGGTCTTTGGTTCAAGCTCGATGAGGCACAGGATGTGTTTATCGGCTTCCAAGCAGACTTGGCCAATGGCTCGGAGACACAGGAATTCCGTGCCGAGAAGGTGGCGCTCTATCGGCTCTCGGATGCCAATGCCTATGCACTGGAGAATCTGCTGCTTGACATCGACGGGCAGTTGATGGCTATGGAGGAGCATTTGAGTGACAATACGGGCTACTACAACCGTGAGGCATGGGAGAAAATGCGTGCCGCGACGGACGAGTGGTTGGATCAGGTGGGCGACCTTTCGGCAGACGAAGCGTCGAAGGTGTACTACCAGATGAGCGAGCAGTGGACGGACTTTTTGGTAAACGGACGCAACAAGGGCGGATTAGTGGATGCCGATAATTGTGACGACCTGACTGAGGCCGTGTTGGGCGAGCGCAGGGATTTCACCCGTACCGCAGAGAGTGGTGATGCCCGTTTCGGTACACCAAGAGACTGGACAGTGGAGAACTTCCAGATTCCGAACGGAGGCGACGGTGTGAAGAATGGTCTTGACCGCTATACGGGTGTGGATGCCTTGATGTTGGGTGTGTGGAACGACCGCAACAACAACGAGGTGGGCGACCTGACGAATGCACGTATCTACCGTAAGGTTACTTTAGAGGCAGGTCGCTACTTTTGGGGTACCACGTTCAATGCCCTTTATCAGCTGAATGAGGCTTACATCTTTGTGAGCGACCAGTTGCTGCCCACATCCGACATCAGCACAGGCTCCATCGCCTACATCAGCATCAACGAGTGTGCTAACGACGGACAGACCTACGGACTTTACTTCACCCTGCCCGAAGAGCAAGAGGTCATTCTTGGTTTCCAAGCCGATTTGGCCAATGGTTCAGGTACGCAGGAGTTCCGCGCAGAAACGCTCTCGTTGCTCAAGTATAATGACTTGACGAAAGAGGTGCTGCAGCAACTTGTTGACAGCATCGCGACGGAACTGGAAGAGGTGCAAGTGAATGACAATACGGGCTTCTACCAGCAGGAAGCTTACGACGATGTGAAGGCACAGCTTGAACAGACGGCTGAAAAGGGCAAGACGGCTACGGGTGCCGAACTGAAGGAACTGTATGATGCGCTTCGTATCGCCTACACCGATTTCCTTGCCAATGGACGCAACAAGGGCGGTGTGTTGACTGACGAAGATGCCATCGACCTGACCGAGGAACAGCTGGTGGAGGCACAGAACTTCACTCGTGCCGACGATAGCGGTAACGAACGTTTCGGTACTTCGAAGTACTGGACCGTAGAGAACTATCAGATTCCTTCGGCAACGGAGGGTGTGCGTGGAGGTCTTGACAGCTATCCAGGTCGCGACTGCTTGACATTAGGCATCTGGAACGACCGCGGCAATGCTCCAGAGGAATCCGACATCACCGCTGCACGTGTCTATCGCAAAGTCTCTCTGGGAGTAGGACGTTACTTCTTCGGTGGTATCTACAATACGATTTATAATCAGGAAGAAAGCTATGTGTTTGCTGCATCGGCAACGATGGCAACGACCGACATTAGCAAAAACGCTATCGCCTACATGAAGGTGAATGAGTGTGTGGCCGACGGCAACTATTGGGGTATCTACTTCACCCTCGATGAGCCACAAGACATCCTCCTTGGATGGCAGGGCGACCTATTGCATGGGGCTAATACGCAAGAATTCCGTGTAGAGAAAATCAAGCTCGCTCAGCTCGATGGCGGCATCCCTGATGCTATCATTGACATGGATGCAGACCTTGATGCTCCTGCCGAAATCTATTCTCTGCAAGGTGTTCGTCTTGGCAGCATTCCACAGCATGGCTTCTTCATCGTGAAGAAAGGCACAAAGACGATGAAGTGCTACAGAAGATAAAAGAAAGCTTTATAATCGAAACGAAACGGAGGGTGTACACGACCGATGTGTACACCCTCCGTTGTTAGTATCTGCGTGGGTAACAAGAGATTTCTGTGCGCCGCTTTATTATTGGCGAAGCGTTCGAAAGTTGTGAGTTTGGGAAAGGATGCACGGTCACTTCTTGTACACAGGGCGAACATTGCGTCCACCGCTGCTGACGTAGTCGCCACAGCCCACGTTGCCGGAACGGAAGCTGAAGCAGTAGGCGTAGCCTGGACTGCCCTCGTAGAGCGAAGACGACCAGTAGTAGCCGCGAGCACCTTCCAATCCCAGTCCACCATTCGAGTAGCTGCCAGCTGCTGGCAGGAAAAGGATACTACCGTTATCCCCCTTGAACTCTCGTCCATTCACACCGTTCTTGGTTATCCAAGTAGAGGTCGTATGATTCAATAGTTCTTCAAAGTCTCCTTTTGTAGGCATCTGCCACGGGGCACCCCAGTTGGCCGTAGCAGCATCGTATTGGGTACCAGCTATATCAGAACCGATGTCCACATACGAACCATCTTGGTAATACTGGTAAGTGTCATTGTTGTACACGTCCTTCGTCTGTGTATCTCCCCATGCGTAATAGTCACCGTAATCCTCGGGAGACGATGCCCCCACGTTGCAACAAGCCCACAGTGTGCCCGAAGGCAAACCGAGGTCTATCAAGTGAGGGTGATGGTCATCAGAACAGACGAGCACAGGAACAAGGGTAGGTTCGGGTTCTGGCTCAGGTTCTGGCACTGGTGTCTTCCCTAAAATCTTGTTCACCAAGGCGGTCACGTCGCTAATGTTCACCTCGCCATCACCATCCATGTCGCCCAGCGGACGGGTGGAGCCGTCGGGCATGGTGACTGTCTGCGCTTGGGCGGTCATGCTACCCAACAGCAAAATAGTTAAAACAAAATACTTCATTTGTTCTTTCATTTAGAGTCGTGTTCCAGGAACACGTAGCAAAGGTTTCTACCGCCAACCGCCTCCGCTGCTGTAGGAAGAGAGTTCTGCGGCTGTACCTCCTGTGACGGTTGCATCGGTGTTGCCCATACCGTTCCAGAGGGTCGTGCCTCCTGTGACGGTGACTCCCGACTGGAGAGTGGGGGTGCTGGAGGCTGAGACAACGAGGGATGTGCCACCGCTGGCTGGGGTCTTGAAGGCGAGGGCGAGGGTGCCGCCAGTGTAGAGGGCATACCAAGTGTTGGCTGTCCATGCTTGGCTACCTTCGCCACCAGGACCAAATCCACCGCCGGGGCCATGACCGCCTCCACCAGGGCCGAATCCTCCTCCACCACCACTACCTGAACTGCCCAACTGATAGCAGCTTTGCGTGAGGCTGGCTCCCGATTCGAGTCCTCCGATGGCGACGAGGGTGCCACCGCTGACGTAGAGCTTGTAGCCGCCCTCGGTGTTGGCATCGATGCCCACTTCGGGCGAACGGGAACCGATGGCGTAGATGGTGCCACCCTTGATGTAGCAGTTGCCGTTGGCATCGATGCCGTCGTTGCCTGTGGAGTAAGCGCAGACGGTGCCGCCCGTGATGGTGATGTGGCTGGCAGCGTTGATGGCATCGTCGGAAGACTGCGCATAGACCGTTCCGCCAGAGATGTTGAGAGTGCTCTTCGACTCGATGGCCTCGTGGTTCTTCGCTGTGGCGTTGAGGACACCGCCTGTGATGGTGATGGCTCCGTCGGCCTTGATGCACTTGGCGGCTGTGGTGTTGTTGCCCGACTTGATGTTGGAGCCTGTGGCCGAGGCGGTGATGGTGCCGCCCGTGATAGTGAGTGCTCCATCGGCCTTGATGCACTTGCCGCCATTGGCGGTGTTGGCGAGGGTGAGGGTGCCGTCGGCAATGTAGATGTTACCAGAGTTTTCGTCTTCGTGGTCGGTGGTCTCGGCGGTGGCTGTGACATCTTCATCGATTTCGCTCTGGATGCCATCGTCGCCGATGCCGCTGACGTTGAGGGTGCCGCTTTCCACAAGGAAGTATTCGTTGCAGTTGAAGCCGTCGGACACTGCACCTGTCACGTTGATGGTGCAGTTCTTCACACTGATGTATTCGCCAGCCTTGATGGCGTGCTTGTATCGTCCTTTGACAGAGAGGGTGCCCTTGCCCTTGAACTCAGCGTGTCCCTTCACGTAGAGGCAGCCTTTCTGTGCCAAGTCGTCGGAGGGAGAGGCGCAGTCGGTGAGGGAGTTCTCGGTGTCTTTCTTCACGCTGATGTCGATGCGCTTGCCGTCTTGGATGTGGAGGGCTGCTCCGCTGAAGACGGGTGTGGCATTGGTGAGGGTGAGGCCGTTGAGGGCGATGGTGGCTTTATAGGTGCCACTCATGTAGAACTCTCCGTCGGTGGAGGTGCCAGAGAGGGTGTAGGTGATTTCGTCGCCATCGACATCGGCGGTGTTGCTTTGCAGGATGCTGACGTGGGCACCGCTGAGGGTGGGGGTGACGTATTGTGCCACGTTGCCAGCCACGGTGACGGTGGCGGTGGTGCCGTTGTAGGCGATGGCGACTTGGTTGGGGGTGACGGCGGTGTCGTCGGTGTACATCTTGCTGATGTCGCTGATGGTGAATGCCTTGCCGCAGATGGTCAGGGTGGTGCCGTCGGTGTAGGTCATGTCGCCTGTGTCGGCGGCAGGGAACTGGTAGGTGACGTTGCCTGTCACGACGTTGAGGGTCTGTGCCTGTGTTGCCATCGCTAGCACAAAGGCGGTGGAGAGGATGCCGAACTTTTTCATTTGACAGCGATTTTGAAGGTTTGACGTTGGCTCTTTACCACATAGATGCCGTGTTGCAGCGTGGTTCGGGCTTGTTTCAGGTTGTCGAATGAACCCAGGGAAATGCCTGTGAGGGTGAAGACCTCGACGGGTTCGCTGTCCTCGGACAGGGTGGTCTCGTCGATGCCAGAGGATTCGGTCTCGTCGGAGAAGTACATCTTACTGAGGTCGGAGAGGGCGAAGGTCTGGTTTTCGATGACATTGCTGACAATCATGTTTCCGTTCTCGAAAGTGATGACCAGCGAGGTGGATGTCATGGACACCTTTGTCCCGTCGGTGGTTTGGAACGTGATGTACTCGAAGTCGTCGGCTTGTGCCGTGAGGACTCCCAGTGTGGCCATGAAGGCGATGAATGTTTTCTTCATGCAGCGTTTGTTTTTGAAAAAGTTAGATAGTTAATTAGTCTGTAATATATATTCGTTGCAAATATAACGCTTTTTAGGGTGTGGATGTTGTGCCTTTTGCGTTATTTTTTGTAAAATATGCTGATTTTGTTTTGTTTTTGTGGAAAATATGCTTACCTTCGTGGCACACCAACGCAAACATGATATGAAAAGCTTTAGGAACACATTTTTGATGGGTGCTGTCTTGTTCTGTATGTCAGGGCAGACGATGGCACAGCGAGTGACTGGATTCAGAGTGACAGACCATGAACAACAGACCATTGACGGGTTTGGGGCGAGTGACGCTTGGAGTATGTGGCGCATCGGGGAGTGGGAGGACTCCTTGCAGACGAAGGTGGCCGACTGGCTCTTTTCTTCCGACACGTTTGTCGATGGCTCTCCCAAGGGCATTGGCCTGAGCATCTGGCGGTTCAACGCTGGAGCTGGCAGTGCCTCGCAGGGTGACTCGGCGCAGATTAACGCTGATACGCGGACGGAATATTTTGCCCGACAGACGGGGCAAAGGCGTTTCCTCCGACTGGCGAAGGAGAGAGGAGTGCCCACGTTTCTGGCGTTCTATAATTCGCCGCCTGTGCATCTGACGCAGAATGGGTTGGCTACGAACACGGGGCGTGACGGGACGCTGAACTTGAGGGAGGATGCCTACGATGACTTTGCTGCATACGTGGCCGACATGCTGCAGGCGGCTGAAAGGGAGGATGGCATACGGTTTGACTATGTGTGTCCCGTGAACGAACCCGATGGGCATTGGAACTGGATTGGTCCTAAGCAGGAGGGCACACCTGCCACCAATCGGGAGGTGGCGCACATTGCCCGTGAGATGAGCCGTGAGTTTCAGGCACGTGGCATTGCGACGAAGATTTTGGTGAACGAGTCGAGCGACTACCGCTGTATGTTTGGTACGCACGAAACGGACTGGCAGCGAGGCTATGAGATTCAGGCTTTCTGGAATCCCGACTCTGTAGATACCTACGTGGGCAACCTGCCTAACATCGCTCACGTGATGGCGGGACACTCTTACTGGACGAACACGCCTGTGCTCCGACCGAGTGACCGCGACTATGAGCGTGAGGGGCTATATGGCTACAGAAAAAGGCTGAGGGAAGAGTTTAAGAAGGTGGGTTTGGACTTCTGGATGACGGAGCTGTGCATCATGTCGAACGATGAGGAAATTCATGGTGGCGGTGGCTTCGACTTCTCGATGGAAGAGGCACTTTATGTGGCACGTGTGATGCACTACGACTTGACGGTGGCCAATGCGCGGTCGTGGCAGTGGTGGCGTGCGGCTGGAGGCAATTATAAGGACGGGCTGATTCGGATGTACGTGCAGGGTGAAAGGACGGGTGGCCGTCGTGGACAGGGGCGTGGAATGGTGCGGACGAACATGGTGCGTGACTCGAAGTTGATGTGGACACTGGGCAATTTCTCTCGCTTCGTCCGTCCTGGTGCTGTGCGTCTCGATGTGGAGGGTGAGATGGAGGTGGATGGGCTGATGCTCTCTGCCTACAGGAATGTCGATGGCTCGACAGCTGTGGTGGCCATCAACTACGGAAAGAAGGATCGTCCCATCCGCATCGAAGGGAAAGGACTGAAGACGGCTACGGCCTACCGCACTTCCGACATCGAGGGTGAGAGTCTCAAGAACGTGGGGCAAGTGAAGTTGAAGAAGGCGGTGTTGCCAGCACGGTCGGTTACTACATATTTAATAAAATAAAATAAAATAAAGTTTAAAGGTTAGAGTTTAAAGTTTAAAGACCATGCGGCTCGTTTACAAACACCGCGTTAGCCTCTTTAAACTTTAACCTTTAAACTATAAACTTTACAAAAAGAAAATGAAAGATTCAGTCATTATCGTTTCGGGGGGCATGGATTCGGTGACCATGCTTTACGACTACCAAGAGGAGATTGTGCTCGGCATTTCATTCGACTACGGGAGCAACCACAACGCCAAGGAGATTCCGCTGGCGAGGATGCACTGCGAACGGTTGGGCATCCCTCACATCACCATTCCACTCGACTTTATGCACCAGTACTTTAAGTCGTCGCTGCTCGAAGGGGCAGAAGCCATCCCGGAAGGACATTACGATGCCGAGAACATGGCATCCACCGTGGTGCCTTTCCGCAACGGCATCATGCTCTCCATCGCTTGTGGCATCGCCGAAAGCCGAGGCTTGACGCAGGTGATGATAGCCAATCATGGGGGCGACCACACCATCTACCCCGACTGTCGTCCTGAGTTCATCCGCTCGATGAGTGAGGCCATGACACAAGGCACGGACACGAAGGTGACCATCCATGCACCTTACACCCACCTGACGAAGAGTGACATTGCTCGTCGGGGCAAGTCACTCGGCATCGACTACAGTGAGACGTGGTCGTGCTACAAGGGTGGGGAGAAGCATTGCGGACGCTGTGGCACCTGCATCGAGCGGAAGGAGGCTTTGATGGAGGCGGGCATCGTGGACACAACGCCTTACGAATAAGTGGTGGCAAGCCAATCGGCTTGCCACCACTTATTATAATATATATAGGTGTAAGAAACAACTATTCAAACACGAAGTCGTGGAGGGTGCAGAGCGACTTCTCTTTTGTCTCAGACTTAAATACGAAGAAGATAGCACGCTTGTATTCGAGCTTGTCGAGGTCGGGCAACGTGACACTCAGTTCTGTCGGCTGTTGCGGCATGTCGGCCTTCAGTTCGATGGTGCCTAATAGCATTCCTTGCGAAGCCCAAGGACGATCAGCCCGTACCTCAATCGTGCCATCCACACCCAGTGGCGTGAGGTTCAGCAACAGTTTCGCATCGTTCCGTCCCTTGAACAGCCCATTGCCATAAGTGCCGGTGAAATTGAAGTACTTGTAGCCGACAATGCTGCCATCGGTGTTGTTCACCACGTCGTTGGTGTTGTAGCGCAAGTCGTATGGATGCTCGTATTTTTCTTTCGGTTCCCAGGTGGCAGTGGCATCCTTCACTTGGTCGTTTTCAGCTTGCGTGGCATAGCCATAACCAGCCGCCACATACGAACCATAGAACGTGTTGTTCGGCCACTCATGGGTGGCAGGTTTGGGACCCGTGTACCAGCAAGCGATGCCAGCAGAATGGCGTTCCAAAGGGTTGAGGCCATTCAGCGCAAAGCCCTCGGAGGTGTATTCTCCTTCAGAGATTTCCACTTTTCCACCTTTTCCCTCTTCCACCTTCACCTCGATGGGAGCCACCATGGCTTGGCGGGCATACTCATCCGTGCCTGTCTGACGGTGATAGAACACATACCACTTCCCGTTAATCTCGCAGATACTACCATGTGTGTTGCCATCGGGGGTGGCCGATGCAATCACGTTGCCTTGCTCGTCCTTTTCACGACCGCGGCCGTCGATGATGGTGCCGCCATACGTCCAAGGCCCCAGTGGGTTATCGCTGTAGGCGTAGGCCAATGTGTAGTTCGACATGGGAAGACCAAACTCACCTTCCTCAGTGAAGCGGCTGTAGATGAAGACGTACTTGTCCTTAATCTTGCGGATGGATGAAGCCTCGAAGAAGCGGAACTTACCCTCCTGATAGCGTCCAGAAATCATGTCCTCCACGATTTCGGTGCCAGGCTTCACGGTAGCCATTGTGGTGGGGTCGAACTCGGCTGCATAGGAACGTTCGAAGCCCCAATAGCCATACACATGCCCATCGTCATCGACAAATACGGCTGGGTCGAACTGCAACACACCGTTCACTTGATTCGGATTCTCCGCATTCCAATTGCACACCTCGAAGGGGCCGTCAGGACGGTCACTCTTAGCAATCAGTCCGTTGCGGAAACCTGTCTGGTCGTTGGGGAAGAGGTAGTAGGTCTTCTTGCCGTTGGCATCAGTGGCCATCGTCACGTCAGGAGCAAAGAGTACGTCTGCCGTTCCTGCTGAGTCGAAAGGCTCACCCTTGGCGTTCTTGTCCACCACGAGGATGACACCATCGTAGCGCCAGTTGTTGAGGCTATCTACAGAGGCTGACCACACCACTTGGTCACGTCCGCAGTAGTTGGTGACGATGTTGTCGTGCGAACCATATACATACACTCGATACTTGCCCGGTTGGTCGGGGTCTTCAAACACGTAGGGTTCTCCATCGGGAATGTGTTCCCAGAGAGGCATGTAAGGGTTGCCCACGGTAGTGAGTTCAGTTTGTGCCATTTCGGTAGTTTTGTTGGTGCAGGAAGTCGCTAAAGCCGTGCAACAAGTCGCTACAATGAGAGTTTTGATAGATGTGTTCATATTGATGAGTATTGATTGTCGCGACAAAGTTAGTGAAAAAAATCTGAATCACATCACTTTCTGTCTCGCTTTTTCTTGTCAGACAACGAAAATAAATCCCCCAAAATCACTCAATCCCTCCTGAAAGACTTGCAAAAGTCTCAGAAATGTTGTATCTTTGTACTTGAAATAGAATTGTAGGGATGAATTCCCAAGGGATACCCCTATTCAAGAAATACACTTCCGATCGTAAGCTTCGATAGTACAATCGTAAGCTTCGATAGTATCATCGCAACCTTCGATAGTACAATCGTAGGTTGCGATTGCTTTTAGCATACGCGTAGAGGGGGAAGCGGTAGTGGGGTAGAGTCACAGGTGGTTACGGCACAACCCAGAAAGAGGTGGAATATTTGTTTGCAAAGTCTTGATTACGGGAGCACAACACAAAAATAGATGCAGAAGAATAGATGTTCGTGAGTTTTTTTCGTGTTCGGAGAAAATAATTGCCACTTTTTCTCTTACTTCATCAAAATTTTCACTACCTTTGCAGCCGATAATTCAGAATTATGGCAAATTATAGCAACATCGCACTACTGAACCTTCTCGGACTTCGACTTACAGAGTCGGAGGTGAGAAAGGTGTGCGTGTGCTATCAAGCATAAAGGCATAGGAATAATGTTTAACCTTTCTCACAGCTGTGGGGAAGGTTTTACTTTTATATGCAGGTGCCTGTACTCATCGCTGTGAGAGATAAAAACTAACATAACAATGGCAGATAGATTATTTATTTTTGACACGACGCTGCGCGATGGCGAGCAGGTGCCTGGATGTCAGCTCAACACCGTTGAGAAGATTCAGGTGGCTAAGCAGTTGGAAGCGTTGGGCGTGGATGTCATCGAGGCTGGTTTCCCTATCTCCAGCCCTGGCGACTTTAACAGTGTGGTAGAGATTTCGAAGGCTGTCACTTGGCCGACCATCTGTGCGTTGACTCGTGCAGTGGAGAAGGACATCGATGTGGCTGCTGAGGCATTGCAGTATGCGAAGCACAAGCGTATCCACACGGGTATCGGTACGTCGCCCACACACATCAAGTACAAATTTAACTCAACGCCAGAGGAAATCATCGAACGTGCCGCAGCTGCCGTGAGGTATGCCAAGAAGTACGTGGAGGATGTGGAGTTCTACGCTGAGGATGCTGGTCGCACGGACAACGAGTATCTGGCTCGTGTGATTGACGCTGTGACGAAGGCTGGTGCTACGGTTTGTAACATCCCCGACACGACGGGCTTCCGTGTGCCGAACGAGTATCACGAGAAAATCAAGTATCTGTATGAGCACGTGGATGCCTTTGCTGCTGGCAAGTCCATCCTCTCGACTCACTGCCACAATGACCTCGGTATGGCGACTGCCAACACCGTAGCTGGCGTGTTGGCTGGTGCTCGTCAGGTGGAGGTGACCATCAACGGTATCGGTGAACGTGCTGGTAATACTTCTTTGGAAGAGGTGGCAATGATTTTCAAGACCCACCCCGACTTGGGCATCGAGACGAACATCAACACGACGAAGATTTATCCGACAAGCCGTATGGTCAGCTCGTTGATGAATATGCCTGTACAGCCGAACAAGGCGATTGTGGGTAAGAATGCGTTTGCCCATTCGAGTGGCATCCATCAGGATGGTGTGCTGAAGAATGCTTCAACCTACGAAATCATGGACCCCAAAGATGTTGGTATCGACGATAACGCTATCGTACTGACAGCTCGTAGCGGTCGTGCAGCCTTGAAGCATCGTCTGCACGTGAATGGTGTGGATGTCGAAGGCGAGAAACTTGACAAGATTTACGAAGACTTCCTGAAACTTGCTGACAAGAAGAAGGATGTGACGGATGACGATATCCTCGTGCTGGCTGGTGCAGAGCGTAGTGCTGCTCACAACGTGAAGCTTGACTATCTGCAAGTGACGACCGGTAAGGGTGTGCGTTCTGTGGCATCTATCGGTTTGCAGGTGGCCAACGAACACTTCGAGGCTGCTGCATCGGGCAATGGTCCTGTGGATGCTGCCATCAACGCCCTCAAGTGCATCATCAAGCGCAAGATGACCCTGAAGGAGTTCACTATCCAAGCCATCTCGAAGGGTTCTGACGATATGGGTAAGGTGCACATGCAGGTGGAGTACAACGGTCACCTTTACTATGGTTTTGGTGCCAACACCGACATCGTCACCGCATCCGTCGAGGCATATATTGACGCAATCAATAAATTTAGATAGACCCTCACCCCCAACCCCTCCCCCATAATGGGGAGGGGAGACCATGCGGGGTGATTCATAACAGGGAAGCAGGATGGAAGATGGGTATGTGCCTCCACGATTTTTCTGCACGGCAAGTCCCGACAGGTATGAATTACTGAAGGAGTTCGCAAAGAAGAATCGCAAGAATCCCACAATGGCGGAATCCTTTCTTTGGCAGCAGTTGAAAGGTGAGGATTTGGGAGTTAAGTTCAGAAGGCAGCATGTCATTTATGATTATATCGCAGATTTCGCTTGCTTGGAGAAGAATCTCATTATAGAGGTGGATGGGGGGTATCATTTTATTGATGCTCAGATGGAAGAAGACCGAATAAGAACTGTGTTGATAGAACAGATGGGGTTTTCAATCCTGAGATTCACCAATGAGGAGGTCTTGAATGAAATAGAGAACGTAATTGCAAGAATAAAAGAAAAAATTGAATAACATGGAACAAAACAAGACGACAAACAATCCGAATGGCTCCCTCCCCATTACGGGGGAGGTGCCCGTAGGGCGGAGAGGGTCTACTTTATTTGATAAGATTTGGGATGCCCACGTCGTGCAGAACGTGGAGGATGGTCCCACACAACTCTACATCGACCGCTTGTATGCGCACGAGGTGACGAGTCCGCAGGCGTTCGACACGTTGAGAGATAAGAACATCGGGGTGTTCCGCCCTGATCATGTGGTGGCAATGCCCGACCACAATACCCCTTCTGACCAGCAGGAGGTCATCAACGACCCTGTGGGCAGAAAGCAGGTGGAGACGCTCGCTAAGAACTGTGCCGAGTTTGGCATCAAGCACTTCGCAATGGGTACGAAGGACAATGGAATCATCCATGTGGTAGGTCCAGAGAAGGCGCTCTCGTTGCCAGGTATGACGATTGTCTGTGGTGACTCCCACACCAGTACGCATGGTGCTGTGGGTGCTATCGCCATGGGTATCGGCACGAGTGAAGTGGCTCAGGTGTTGGCTTCACAATGCATCCTCCAGAGCAAGCCTAAGACCATGCGCATCAACATCGAGGGTACGCTGCCAAAGGGTACGACTGCGAAGGATGTGGCACTCTACATCATGGCTCAACTGACCACTTCGGGCGCGACGGGGTATGCGGTAGAATATGCAGGTTCTGCGATTCGCAACATGAGCATGGAGGGACGTTTGACGCTCTCTAACCTCTCCATCGAGATGGGTAGCCGTGCAGGTCTGATTGCCCCCGATGAGACCACTTTCGCTTATCTGAAAGGTCGTGAATATGCACCGAAGGGTGAGGATTGGGACAAGGCTGTGGAAGAGTGGAAGAAGCTCTACTCTGACGAAGATGCCGTGTTCGACAAGGAGGTGACTTATCGTGCTGAGGACATCGCTCCTCGCATCACCTACGGCACGAATCCTGGTGCTGGTATTGCGATTGACGAGTGCATCCCAACACTCGACGAAATTCCAGAGGCTGACAAGAGCCAGTTCCTCTCGATGCTCGAATACATGCAGTTCGAACCTGGTCAGAAGTTGGAAGGTGTGCCTGTGGATTACTGTTTCCTCGGTGCTTGCACCAATGGTCGCATCGAAGACTTCCGTGCATTTGCCTCTGTGGTGAAGGGTAAGAAGAAGGCTGACAACGTGGTGGCTTGGCTCGTTCCTGGTTCCTGGCTCGTGCGTCAGCAAATCATCGACGAGGGCATCGACAAGATTCTGGAAGAGGCAGGCTTCGAACTCCGTCTTCCTTCTTGTTCAGCATGTCTTGCGATGAATCCCGACAAGGTGCCAGCAGGCAAGCTCGCCATCTCTACCAGCAACCGCAACTTCGTAGGTCGTCAAGGTCCTGGTGCCCGCACCATCCTTGCCTCGCCTCTCGTTGTGGCAGCATCAGCAATCACAGGAGTAGTAACTGACCCAAGAAAGTTGTAAGATTATGGCTAAAGAAAAATTTGACATCATTCAGTCAACCTGCATTCCTATTCAGATTGACAACTGCAATACCGACCTCATCATCCCTGCCCGTTACTTGGCAAGCACCACGCGTGACCCCAAGTTCTTCGGTGATGCCTTCATGCACGACCTCCGTTTCGATGCTGAGGGAAATCCTGTGGCAGACTTCGTGATGAATCAACCCGAATATGCAGAAGCACCTCGCAAGGGCGTGCATGAGATTATCGTAGGTGGTCAGAACTGGGGTTCTGGTTCCAGCCGTGAACATGCCGCATGGGCGATTGCGGGCTATGGCGTTCGTGTCGTCATCTCCAGCTCCTTTGCCGACATTCACCGCAACAACCTCCTCAACTGTTTCGTGCTGCCCGTCATCGTCAGCAAGGAGTTCCAACAGGAACTTTTCGACAGCATCAAGGCCAATCCTCAGACAGAGGTGAAGGTGGACGTGCCCAACCAGACGGTGACGAATCTCGCTACAGGCAACTCTGAGCACTTCGACATCAACTCTTATAAGAAGTACTGCCTGATGAATGCCTACGACGACATCGATTTCTTGCTTGCCAACAAAGGTAAGATAGAGGCATACGAAGAGACAAAATAGGCGACACACCAAAAAGAAGAGGCATGTAGTTCTCATCGAACTACATGCCTCTTCTTTTGTTGATACAAACGTGTGGAGCTTATTGAATGTATTGCATAATCAAATCCACCACCTCATCTTCCGTGTGTCCCGCCGTGGAGATGACAAGGTCATAGTTGCGCGTGTCGTAGCGTGATGTCTGAGCATATTTTTTCACGTAGTTTTCACGCATCTTGTCCACCTTCTTGATGACCTTCACGGCATTTTCGTATGTCAGATACTGCTTCCTCATCACACGCTCAATGCGCTGTTCCATCGGCGACTGAATCAGAATGCTCAGATGGTTGGGATGCTCACGGAACACATGGAATCCCAGACGACCCGCAATGACACACGACTCATCTTCGGCAATGTCCGTCAGGATTTTCTTCTCCGTCTCAAACATCTCGTCCGTTGTTAGCACATCAGGCTCATCGAGTGCCGATATATCGTTGTAGTACATCGTCTTCGCCTTTTCAGCCAGAAAGAAACTGCGGGCAAACTCAGCCCACCAGCTGTGGTTGCGTCCTTTCAGATTCTCGATTTCCTCTACGGTGAGGTTGTACTTCTCTTCCAAAGCCATGATGAGTGCCTTGTCGTAGAACTGCACACCCAGTTTGGCAGCCAATTTCTCACCCACGGTGCGACCACCGCTACCCAACTCACGGTTGATGGTGATAACAAATTTCTCGTTCTTGTTCATATTTTGATGATTTTTGTTTAGTTCTCGGATGCGTGCAAAGGTACACACTTTTTTTGAAATGGAAAAATCTTTGTCCTTTTTTTTCATCTTATCCGTTCTGCCACCACTTCCAGCATCCTCGCCTCCAGTTGACGACCATCCTCCAGCACGTTCCAGATGCCATCCTCTGACAGCACCCCACGCTTCATGTCCTTCGGCAACTGTCCCGCCTCCTCCGCTTCAAAGTCCTGTTTCCACTCTTCGCTACCCAGATAGCCTTCCAACGATTTGATGGCCTTCCGAGCTGCCGCATACTTCTCCAACGCAGCCGACAGTTCCATCACTGCCACCGATGCCTGTTCGAGGCATCGTTCCATTTGTTTGATACGTTCCATTTGTTCCATGAGTCTTTCCTTTTTTTAAAGAGATTGGTTTCCTATAGGTCCTATAAGACTTATAGGACTTATATGTCTTATAGGACTTAAGCGGACCTACAAGTTTTTCCATCAAATTCACTACAAAGTTACTACTTTTTCCCTTTATTTACTCTTTTCCCCCACTTTTTCTCCCCAAATATTTGGGATTGCCGTATAAAAGCATTAAATTTGCCCTGTGTTCTTCGGAACAAAACATTCTATATGCTCAATCGCTACTCCGAACTACCACTTCGACAAGTAAAGAGCAATAAACACAATTCTCGTGGAGTCCGCGCTTAGTGCGGATTTCCTCATAGAGAATTGTGGGCTGTGGTAGGCCTGAGTAGCGTATGACGGAAGTCTGCGCTTTTTTTGTCAAGAAAGTTTTGTAGACGATGTTGTAGTGGAAGAATATAGTACAAATAACTTCCAATTTAAAAACAACGTTACACAAGAAAACAAATTGAGAAAGGTGACAAAAATATGATATTCAAGAATACTTTTAGGTTTATGATATTTTGTGTTCTGTTTTGTGGCACAAATATTCTATGTGCACAGAAAAAGGACATCAAAACAATTTCACTTTGGGGACATGTGCTCGATTCTTTCACCAAGGCAGGAGTGAGTGCAAAGATAATTCTCATGAATAGCGACAGTATTGTGCTTGATAGTACGCTAACTGAAAATAAAGGAAATGATGCAACCTATCGTTTTCGTATTCCACGGGAGCCTGGAAGTTACATCATTAAGGCAGAGCATGATGATTTTGTGACGGAGTACGTAAACTACAAGATAAATCGTATAGCACGCAATAACTACTTTGATGCTCCTTGGCACTATATGAAGCGTAAAGACAAGATGATGGTTGATAAGGAAATGGCATTGGGTGAAGTTGTTGTTAAGGCCACAAAGGTTAGATTGACACATAAAGGTGATACCATTGTCTTTAATGCGGACGCTTTCAATGTTCCTGATGGAAGCATGCTCAGTACGTTAATCAAACAATTACCTAACACGGAGATAAATGCAAAAGGCGAAATCTTTGTCAATGGGCGGAAAATAGATGAACTGATGTTGAATGGAGATTCATTCTATAAGGGAAACAATAAGGTCTTGCTTGATAATTTACCGTATTATGTGGTAAAGGATATTCGTGTTTTTGAGAAATCGACCGAAAAGAGCACATGGGCTGGCAAGGATATGGAAAAGAAGGATTATGTCATGAATGTACAGATGAAAAAGGAATATATGGGTCGTATGTTTGGCAATGCTGAGGGGGCTGGAGGAACAAAAGACAGATACTTGGGACGATTATTCTTAATGAACATCACCAACCATTCTCGCTTGACAGCTTTTGGCAACGTTAATAACATCAATGATTTTCGTCGTCCTGGCGAAGATGGAATATGGGATGATGGTGCTAATTCTGACGGAGTCATTGAGAGGAAAGACATTCATGTTTCCTATCTGTTGAATGATAAGGAAAAGCGTTTTTCTGAAAATTTGGAATCTTCATTGCTGATACAAGATAATGATGAAAAGACATTTGGATTTACACGCAAATATCTGAGTGATGCCAGCAACTATAGTCTATCTAAAAATAGTGTATTGAGAAAGAATGTTAATCTGAATGTGGCTAATACATTCAAGATGCAACATCCTTTTAAGCCATACAGGTTTTCATCTTATTTGAAACTCGACTATAATAATCATAAAGATGCCTATCGTGCTAATGGTGCAACGATGGATGATGACCCAAGTCTGATGGGTTCTGTCGGTGATGTGCTTAATTCTATTATGGCTTCACCAACAATCTCTCAAATGAACAAACATATTACCTATCGAACGATAAATGACTATATTGAAAAATATAGGGGCTTGACTTTATTGGCTAATATGGATTATTTGAGAAAACTGAAAAATGGCGACAACATCTCTTTTGCGATGGATGGTCATTATACTCGTAAGAAACCGAATGAAGTGTTTCATCATATCAACAAAGAGACATCAACAGGCAAAGCTGATGATAATCGTAACCTATATGTGGATAAGGAACAAAAGGATTATGTCTATCATGCCATGATGACATATAGCATTGTCTTGAATGGTTGGACTTGCAAGCCCTCATTGTCATATAACCAGAGTTATAGAAATAGGCAAAATTATAACTATCGCTTGGATTGGCTGAATAATGGATGGAATGAGATAGAAGGACATGGACATGAAAGTTTGCCTTCTACAGACGATTCCCTCATGCTCGCATCTGATTATAGCAATTCTTATCGCTACCGTCTTCTTAGTCGAGATTATAAAGGGAACTTGTCGTTCTACAAATACGTGAAAAAAGGAGATGTGTCTGACGAGAATGACTTGTCATTTAGCTTTCATAATAAACATGACAAGTTGACTTATCACGGGTATTTGTTAGATACTATTGCTGTGCGTTCAAAGTGGTTGTTTGATGCCAATTACAAATATGAACATGTCTGGAATCATTCAGACAAGACATTTTCTTTTAATATAGGGTGTGAATCTTCACTGCCGATTTTCTCAATGCTTGTAGGAGAAGTTGACACTTCTGACCCAACCTTTGTTTACTATAAGAATGATGCCTTGAAGGGTACTTGTTCTTACCATCTTGATTTGAGATTTGTTGCGCACAAGAAGCCTATCAATCAAAATATGTATGTGACGGGTCATGTTGAGATGAAGAGAAATGACATCGTCACAAAGACTGTATATGATGCAAACAATGGTGTGTATCATTATGTGTCCATGAATGTGAATGGCAACTGGCGTGCTGATGTGTCGTATAGACTTTATAGGGATGTGGATAAGGCAAAACATTTCTATGTGAGTTCATGGACGACGCTTTCCTATATCCGTGATGTCGGATATGCGATGGCACAAGATTGGGAGTCTGATATCCTGAGTAAGGTAAATACCTGGAAAATGGATGAACGTTTATCGTTGACATATTCATTAGGTAAGTTTTCTACATCTTTGAAAAGTAGAATCGACTGGAGATATTCGACGGGAAATCTGAGTAGCTTTAATCAACTGAACAGGGTGAAGTTCAATTATGGTGTGAATATCGTCTATACCACTCCATTCGGAATGAGTATTTCCACCGATGCCATGATGACAAGCCGACGTGGCTATGCCGACCCTGCCATGAATAGCAATGATTTCATTTGGAACGCCTCTCTTTCCTATTCTTTTACTCGTAAGAAGAATATAGAGGTGATGTTTGATGCATACGATATTCTTCATGGAGTGGAAACGAGATACGAATTGTTTGATGGTATTTCCAAGACAGAAGTATGGCTTAACAATGTTCCAAGTTATTATATGGGACACCTTTTGGTGAAATTCTGATTTCACCGTGAATAGCATCACGAATGATGAACAATAGTAAAAAACACAGGCCTCCCCATGAAGCAACGACTTCATGGGGAGGCCTGTGTGATGCTATATTCTTCTATATTTGTTTGTTTTTATCCCAAATCTCTAATGACCAATTAGGGTTTAACAGCGAAGTCGAAGGGAATCTTTCTTTCGTACATGTCTTTTCGAGATTTTCTAGTGCAATGTTACGAAAAAAAATAATAACTCGTGCTTTTCTCGCACGCTTTTTGCATCTTTAACGGTGAAAGCGGACAGTAAATGAAAAAGAATTCGTAAATTTGTGGGCGAAAAAGATAAAAGTCATGGCAATATCCATTCTCAACAAGATAGAATACCTCGTCCTGCTCGTGGCGGCCTTTGCTGCTCAGAGCAAGATCAGTGAGGCCGAGGCCTACCGCTACCTCAGCCGCTACGGTGCGCTGGCTTTCTGCGAGAAGCACTACGGCATTATGCACACGCTTTCGCTCGAAGAGAATCTCCAGACATTGCAAGCCTACTGCCAGAAGAAAGGAGGCACGCTATGAGGCTCTATCACGGCTCTACCATCGACATCGAGAAAATTGACCTTGCCTTGTCGAAGCCCAACAAAGACTTTGGACGCGCCTTCTACCTCTCCGACGACCGTCAGCAGGCATTGGAGATGGCTCAGTTTCGTGCCGAGTTCGAGGAGACCGAGCCGGTGGTCAACGTCTATGAGTTCGACGAGGCGCTCTTCCAAGAGTTCCGTTACAAGCGCTTCGAGGCATACACCGAGGAGTGGGCGCACTTTGTTTACGACCACCGCATTGAGCCGCACGGACGGACGCTTCACGACTACGACATCGTCTATGGCCCCATTGCCAACGACCGTGTCGGTGCGCAGATTGTCCGCTATAAGCAGGGCTACATCACCTTCGACGAGTTCCTTCGCCGCATCCAGTACATCAAAGGCATCACCTTCCAATACGCCTTCTGCACCCAGCGGGCTATTGACAAACTTCAAAAGCTATGAACGTATCGCAGGCAGAATTCCAAAACATGAAGGAGGAAATCGTAAAGGACCTCATCGCCCGTCTGATGGACGAGTGCGGTCTCACGATGCAGCAAGCCTTCGATGCCGTCTATACCTCGCGCCTCTTCGAGAAGCTTAGCGACCCCAAGACCGGCCTCTACTTCCAAAGCTCAGGCTACGTCTATAGTTTCCTTGAAAGCGAGTTGAAGAAAGCGGAAGGGAGGTAAAATACCAAAATGTAAGAGACTGACAGACATAAACTGATTCAGCGTATGAGCATCTCCCTCGACTACATTTCTATAGCCCACGAATAATGAACAAAAGTAGATTACACAGGCCTCCCCATGAAGCAGCGACTTCATGGGGAGGCCTGTGTAATCTACATTCTTCTATATTTACTTGTTTTTATTACTTCTTGGAAGTGTCTCCATACCTATTTATAGCACTTCCAAATGCTATCCAACTTTGCTTGTGGCAACTTCTTTGTGAAGAGGCTGACGAGCAGGACGACGGGGAAGCCGCCGACCATGGCGATGGCTCCGCAGTCGATGGGGTTGATGGGGTTGCCCATGAGCATGTTGACCACAGTGAAGCCGACACCCCAGATGAAGCATGCCCAGACGGAGGCGGTTGTCACGCCACGCCAGTAGAGTCCCAAGAGGAAGGGAGCCAGGAAAGCACCAGCCAAAGCACCCCAACTGATGCCCATGAGTTGGGCGATGAAGGTGGGTGGATTGAGGGCTATAAGCACGGAGATGACGATGAAGAAGACGATGAGGACACGCATGATGACTACCTTGCGACGCTCAATCTTCTCTGCCACTTCGTCGTCAATCTCGCCACTTTTCACCTCGTCGGCAGTGGCACGCTTATCGCGGTAGATGAGGTCGAGAGTCATTGTGGAAGAAGAGGTCAGCACAAGAGAGGCCAGGGTGGACATCGAGGCCGAAAGCACCAACACCATCACAAGACCGATGAGCAAGTCGGAGTTGACCGCTGTGTCGAGCATGGTGGGGATGATGTCATCGAACTTGTAGTTGTGACGTGCTTCGTTCCAGACAGGTTCGCCAAAGAGACGACCGAAACCACCGAGGAAGTAGCAGCCACCTGCCACGATGAAGGCGAAGATGGTGGAGATGATGGTGCCACGTTTGATGGCGCTCTCATCGGTGATGGAATAGAATTTACCGACCATCTGGGGAAGTCCCCATGTGCCGAGTGATGTGAGCACTACCACACCGATGAGGCTTGCCACATTGGGACCGAACCAAGAGGCGAAGTCGCCTGGCTGAAAGTCTTTGTAGAGTGGACTTTCGAGGTCGTGTGCCGTGGGTGCCATTTCCTTCATTTTGTTGAAGGCTTCCACCAAACCGCCCTGACTGTTAAGCACAACGGCGATGACAGCGATGATACCTCCGAGCATGACGATACCCTGGATGAAGTCGTTGATGGCTGTAGCCTTATAGCCACCGAGAATGACGTAGATGGCGGTGAGGCAGGCCATGAGGATGATACAATACTCGTAGGGAATGCCGAAGCCCATGTCGAAGAGCTTAGAGATGCCGCTATACACACCTGCTGTGTAGGGGATGAGGAACACGAAGGCGATGATGGAAGCGGCGATGCGTAAGCCTTGATTGGAGAATCGGGTGCCGAAGAAATCGGGCATGGTGCGAGAGTGGATGTGCTGAGTCATCAGTTTGGTGCGACGACCCAAGATAATCCATGCAAGGAGTGAACCGATGATGGCGTTTCCGACACCAATCCATGAACTGGCAAGACCATACTTCCATCCGAACTGACCTGCATAGCCGACAAATACGACGGCGGAAAAGTAACTGGTACCGAAGGCAAAAGCTGAGAGCCAAGGCCCCACTGAGCGACCGCCCAACACGAAACCATCCACGTTCTTGGCTTGTTTACGGGAGTAGATGCCCACATAGACCGTCACAGCCAAGAAGATGACGGTGAGAAGAATTTTTATCAGCATATTACTTAAGTCTTATCTGCATTTGGCACATGATGGCGTGGTTAGCATTGTGGGTGAAAACCTTACCTACAGCACCACCTGGCATCATCCGGTCTTGGAGCGATGCACTCTTATACACATACTGCAACTGGAAACGGCAACGCTTGTAGAACCAGTACTGGAGACCTGCGATGACCTTGTGCTGATCCATGTCTGCCTTCACGTTGTAGTTGAAGAAGTCGTATGAACCCACGAAATCGAGTTTGGGAACAATTGGTACGACCCCCGTCGCATAGACACCACGGCTGGTTACATCACCGTCGCGACCTTCCAGATATTCACTGCGGAGACTGAGGTGAGAGGATTGGGACTTGTACTGGAAACCAGCCGACCAACGGTTACGTTTGTAGTCTTCTCCAGGCATGATGTTGTTGATGTAAGACGAACGGTCAACAGCATGACCGCGACCAATCTGCCCTGTGGCGACGATGCACAGTTCCTTGGTGGGACGGAATTCCAGATGACCGATGAAGTCCTTCTCGCTGTTACCGTCTTTCTTGTTGATGCCTTGACCGTTCATAATGGCAGCCTTATAAGCAAACTTACCGTTGTTCGATTCACCGGAGAACTCCAAACCGAGGTCACGACCATACTGTGTGCCCATCAAGCGGTCGCTGCCACAACCAGCCAAATAGGTGACACCCTCAGAACAAACGTCGATGGCCTCCAACTCGGTGGGCGACATGTTGTTCTCGATGGTGTAGGCATGCTTAAACTGACCTATTCTTGCACTGAAAGCCTTGTTGTTGGTAAAGCGGTAACTCGTCCAATACTCATGCACCACACCTCCATTGAAGTCGTGCATGAACATGGCAAACCAACGGTCAGTGATAGGGGCTGCAACCACGAGAAAGACGCGCTTCATCTCGAACGTGTTGTAGTCACGCTTATTGAGTTGGTCGTTGTCGTCCAAGCCACCCGTGTGCTGATAAGTGAAACCACCCTGTGCGTAGGCATCAACTTGGACACGCTTTGCCAGGTCTTTTGTCCAGTCGGGCAACTTCTCTTGCTGTCCCTGTGGAGGCTGTGCATTCATGCTACCAATGCTCGACAGGCACAGCAGCATAGCCAAAATAGAAGTAACTTTGATTCGCATAATCTTGTTTTGTATTGTTTTTCTATCAAAATTTTAGGCAAAGTTACACTTTCCTTGTCATTCTGCCAAAAGAAATGTAATAAAATGTTTAACTTTGTAAGCAAAACTAAAAAAGATGATTGATTCGAGCATATTGCAGGGTAAGAAAGCAGCGTATTTCACATTGGGCTGTAAATTGAACTTTGCCGAGACGAGCACCGTGGCGCAGGAGTTGACACGTTATGGGGTGAAGAAGGTGGCGAAAGGAGAGGTGGCTGATATTGTGGTGGTGAACACGTGTAGCGTGACGGAAGTGGCAGACCATAAGTGCCGACAGGCGATACACCGATTGGTGAAGTCGCATCCGGGGGCGTTTGTGGTGGTCACAGGTTGTTATGCGCAGTTGAAGCCGCAGGAGATTACCGAGACGGATGGAGTGGATTTAGTGCTGGGAAATGAGCAGAAAGGGAACATCATCCCCATGATACTCGAAGGAATGACCCAACAAACCGGATGGTCTCCCTCCCATAGAGGGGAGGGTCGGGGAGGGGGCTTCCCTCCCCATTATGGGGGAGGGTCGGGGAGAGGGTCTTTTTCCCCTGCTTGTTCGCGTGGCGACAGAACCCGTTATTTTCTGAAAGTGCAGGACGGTTGCAACTACTTCTGCACCTATTGTACCATCCCGATGGCACGTGGGCGGAGTCGGAATGGCAGCATCGAGTCTTTGGTGGAACAGGCTCGGCAAGTGGCACAGGAAGGGGGTAGGGAAATCGTCATCACGGGTGTGAACATCGGTGATTTCGGACGCTCCACAGGAGAGTCTTTCTTCGACCTCGTGAAGGCACTTGATGGGGTGGAGAACATCGAACGTTACCGTATCTCCAGCATCGAACCGAACTTGCTGACCGATGAGATCATCGAGTATTGTGCCCAATCGAGAGCCTTCATGCCGCATTTCCACATTCCCTTGCAGAGCGGATGCGACGAGGTATTGAGGCTCATGCACCGCAAGTATGATACGGCACTCTTTCGCCATAAGATAGAAAGAATCCACACCATGATGCCTGATGCGTTCATTGGTGTGGATGTCATTGTCGGTACACGTGGTGAGACAGTTGAATACTTCGAACGTGCCTACGACTTCATGCAGAGCGTTGATGTGTCTCAGTATCACGTCTTTTCTTATTCTGAGCGTGCTGGTACGAAGGCTTTGGAGATTCCCCATATAGTCACGTCGCAGGAAAAGCACGAACGCAGTCAGCGTGTCCTCGCACTTTCGGCACAGAAGACTCACGACTTCTATCAGCGTTTCATCGGCACCACACGTCCCGTACTGCTCGAACACGCCTCCTCCCGAAAGCCCTTTATGAACGGTTTTACCGATAACTATATCCGCGTGGAAGTGCCGAACCGTCCCGACCTCGACAACCAAATCGTGCAGGTGGCACTTGGCGGATTCAACAAAGAGGAAGATGCGTTAATGGGCGAAATCGTTGCTTAAAGACGTGATTCGTCTTGTCACCTTATCCCTCGATGCCCCTCATTAATCTGAGTTTCAGGATGCGTCGTACGCTCTGGTTGATGCGTTCCTCGCTAATGGTGCCGTTGTTCACAGCAGCGATAACGGCATCGAAGGCCTCGACGAAGTCGCGAGGGCCAAGCACGATGTCCACACCTGCCTGTATGCTGCCCACAGCCGCCTCGGCACTGGTGTAGTGCTGGGTGATTGCTCCCATCTCCATGCCGTCGGTGACGATGATGTTCTGATAGCCCAACTCGCCGCGCAGCTTGTCTTGCAGGACGATAGACGACAGCGTTGAGGGGATGGTAGAACCAGTGACATTAGGCACAGCGATGTGGGCTGTCATGATGAGCTGACAGCCCCACTGGATGCCTGCACGGAAGGTCACCATCTCGCAGACCTTCATCTCCTCCCAAGTCTTCAGCGACTGTACGTAACCCGTGTGCGTGTCGGCCGTAGTGTCACCGTGGCCGGGGAAATGCTTGATACAGCCTGTGATGCCCGCATCCTTCAGACCTTGCAGATAGCTGGTCACCATCAGTGCAGCTACGGCAGGATCATCGCTGAAGGCACGGGGACCGATGACGATATTCTCAGAATTAGTATTCACGTCGGCCACAGGAGCGAAGTCGATGTCAAAGTCGTAGCGCTTCAGATAAGAGCCGATGGTGTTGCCGCATTCGTAGGCGTTCTGTGGGTCGCCAGTGGCACCGATAGCAGCCATCGACTCATACTTCTCGACATCGAAGTTCGGATTGTTGGCAATGCGTGCCACCTTGCCTCCCTCCTCGTCAATGCAGAGCAGCGGATGGCCGTTCAATGAACGTACCTGCGGAATGATACGAGCCAATTGTGCCTCGTCCTCAATGTTCCAAGCATACAGGATGATACCGCCTACGGGATACTGCTCGTTCACACGCTTCATGTTCTCTGTCAGCTCCTGAGTCTTGATATTCGCAAGGTCGGAATAGGTAGTCCATTCTATCGTGGGGTCGAGCGACTCCAGACGGACATAAAAGAGCTGTCCCACCTTTTCGCGCAGCGTCATCTTCTGCAACAGCACTTCCACCTCGTCCGCTGGTGGCGTTACATCATCATCATCGCTTGAGCACGATGTTTGTACAAGACCGCAAGTCAGGATGGCGATCAGCATCCATAATTTTTTATTCATACGTTTATATTATTAAATTACTATTTTCTTATCATTATTAATATACGCCTGCGCGTGAAAACTTTTCGTTGAACTTGCTCCCGTCGGAGGTGAACCAAGCGTCAGCTCCGTGGTGGTCTGTGCCCAGGCTGTCGTGGTGTATATCAGTGCTGCAAGCAATGTGAATAGTTTAGATGTCTTCATGTTGTTTTAACAAATAAATGTACGTGCGTCCGAAGACATATAATTGTTCTACGATGGCAAAGATACTGAAAATTTCTTTATGTTTGACAAGTTTTACTATTTTTTTGCCCAATGTTAGACAACATATAGTCTCAAAGCCCCCGAAACGGCAAGAAAGAGGTATTTCAAAAAAATCTCGTCAATCTTGTCGTAGGCCTCGTTTTCGACACTGGTCATAACCTCTATTTTTTATGTAGATGGTTTGTGTTACTTCAAATTTGTATTTCATTATTGTAGATGATATTTGTCAGATAAGATATTTGTGTGACTACACACTCTTGCCGTTGAAAAAGTAAGCTGCCGCAGTGGATGGGGTTGAAGAGCATCTAATGGATTAGTGGGGCATATTTCTGGATAAGAGGGTGACGCTCCTTTGCATCTTTGAATGGTATTTTGAAATACACATTTAGTGCCATTATTAGCTGTTCACGTGTCCATAAGTTTGCCCTTGCCATATCTTATACTGTTGAATTGCGATTAAACATATATTCCATGTGGTCTGTCATTTCCTCTCCATCCTTCTGTCTGTATTTTTTCTTTGTCAAGAACTCCCTCACCGCATAAATAATTTCCACCCTCTCCTCTGCTGACAGATTTTTCTTGTCAGCATGCAGGTAATGCAACAGCACAGCCATCTGCATTTCGTACGACATTTCGCCATACCACATCAAGCCATCCTTGTCCACCTCCTCAGGGAAGGCGCTCAACTTCACCTTATCTGTTTCATTCTTCTTTCCCATGATTCTCATTTTGTGACAAAGTTACGTTTTTCACATCAATAAATCAAAGAAAAGAGGGGAAAATGGGTGGAAAAGGAATCTGATTGTTTGTTTTTTTTCAGATTTGCCTTAACTTTGCAAAAAGGAAAAGATTAAACAATTAATGACTATGAATGAAACTATAGTTCCTACCTTTCAACTTTCTGATGTACCGGGCAACTTTGCCCTGTGTTTGAATGCTGATTGCCCGTTGGCGGGACGGTGTCTGCACCATATCGTGCGGACGATGGTGCCAGCGGATGAACTGGTGCTGCATGTGTATAATCCTGAAGCCGTGAGGGGTGGAGAGGATTGTGAGTTTTTCCGTGAACAGAAGTTTGACCGCTATGCAGTGGGATTCACCAACATGCAGGAGGAAATGAAGCCACGCCAATATGCAGCATTCAGCTTTTATTTGCAGGCATGTTGGGGACGTAACCCTTACTATGAGCGTAGGAGCGGCAAGAGGTCTTTGCCACCCGTGGAACAGGAAAAGGTGCGGACTGCCTTGCGACATGCCGGAGTGCCCGATAACCTTGATTTTGACAGATACGAGTTCCGTATCAACTGGACAGAATGAGGGTAAATACTTAAATACTTCTTTGTGAATACTTTAGTGTTCATTCGGTAACACCATATTCTTGGTTTGACAGGATTGGAGTCCTCCTTCGTCAGGACTGCAATCCTTTCGAAGGAGGATTGCAGTCCTGACGAGCAAGTACTGGAGTACTCGTTCTGTAGTACAGACGTGAGGACTGGCGAGCCTCTTTTTATGTGATGGAACTTGTTTTTCGGCTTTATTTGGGTATGTAAATAAAAAGTGTTACCTTTGCAGCAAAAAGGTTAAAATACTCAACTTTCGGAAGTTGAGATTTCAAGTGGTTATGGAGGACTCGGCGTACAAGCCGCCAAAACTCCTTTACTCCTTTACTCCTTAGACAAAAAATCTCCACAGAGAGCAATTCTAAGGACGGATATTTTTAAGGCTAAGGAGTTGAGGAGTTAAGGAGTGGCTTTCGCGAAAGCCTTAAAAACAACACCCAAGAAGTGAAACTGCCGAAACTTAAATTAAAATATAAAGATTAAGGTCGAAAAAATAAGACCAGATTCTTGGTGTAAGCCTATTGACTCGATGAAGAAACTTGCGATAGTCATATTGAACTGGAACGGTGCGGAGATGATGCGCCAGTATTTGCCCTCGGTGTTGGAGAACAGCGTGGGCGAAGTGATTGTGGCGGATAACGCTTCGACCGACGGGAGTGTGCAGATGCTTTTGAATGAGTTTCCTGATGTCCCCGTCGTGGTGCTGGAGCAGAACTTCGGTTTTGCGGAGGGGTACAACAGGGCGTTGGCACAGTTGCCCGACTATGCGTATTATCTCCTGCTCAATTCCGATGTGGAGATACGGCAAAAGGATTGGGATGCACCTCTCATCAAGTACATGGACGAACATCCAGAGTGTGGGGCTTGCCAACCGAAATTGTTAAAGACCCTCCCCCCGCCCTCCCTACAGGGAGGGAGTGGTATCCTTGCCAATGAAGAAACAGGCGAGCCAGGTAACAGCCTTTCTCCTCTAGGGGAAACGGGAAAGGGGTCTGGGTCTGAGTCTTTCGAATACGCCGGTGCTGCTGGTGGCTTTCTCGACAAGTATGGCTACCCCTTCTGTCGGGGGCGTGTGATGGACACGGTGGAGCAGGACAAGGGGCAGTATGACGAGACCGTACCGCTGTTGTGGGGTACGGGAGCCGCGCTGATGGTACGTGCTTCCGACTGGCGGGCGAGTGGGGGATTGGATAGCCGTTTCTTTGCCCACATGGAGGAGATTGACCTTTGTTGGCGACTCCGCACGATGGGTAAGTCCATCGTCTGCATTGCCGAGAGCCGTGCCTACCATCTGGGGGGAGCCACACTTCATCAAGGCAATCCTCGCAAGACTTTCCTCAACTTCCGCAACAACCTCTTGATGCTCTACAAGAACCTGCCCGACAGCGAACTGGGGAGTGTCATGCGTGTGCGTTGCATCCTCGACTATCTTGCTGCCTTCCAATTCTTCCTGAAGGGCGACCTCAAGAACTGCACCGCTGTCTTCAAGGCTCGTCGTTCCTTCCACAAGATGCGTCCCGACTTCGACAAAGACCGTCGCCACATCCAGCAACTCCGTACGAATGAGCGAGTGCCCGAACGGGTGCAGTTCTCCCTGCTTTGGCAGTATTACGTGAAGGGGAAGAAAACGTTCAGCGCACTCATACCTCCAGCAAAGCATTAAATCTTTTTTGAAATCAACCCAATTTTAAATTCTAACAAATCATTTCCATTATGAAACTAAAACTCTTTTTAGGGGCACTCATCCTTTTCCTCTCTTGTAGTGCCTTTGCTCAGCAGCAGACCCTTTTTGATGCCGATTGGCAGTTCACGCAGAATGGCAAGACCATCCGTGTTGACCTCCCCCACGACTGGGACATCTACACAGCTCCTGACCCCGCCACAGGTGTGACGGGCACGGGTGGTGGTTGGTTCCAAGCCGGCAAAGGCGAGTATCGCAAACGCTTCAAGACTCCTAAAGGTGAGGTGGTGAAACTCCTCTTCGAGGGTGTCTATCAACATGCCACCGTGCTGGTCAACGGACAGAAGGCAGGACAACATGCCTACGGCTACACCCCCTTCACCGTTGACATCACACCCTATCTGCTGAAGAAGGGCGAGAACGAAGTGGTGGTGCAGGTGGACAACTCCCAACAGCCTAACTGCCGTTGGTACTCAGGCTCTGGCATCTACCGCCATGTGTGGTTGCAGACGATGCCATCGCTGCACATTGCCGAGAATGGTGTCTTTATCACCACGCCCAAGGTGACGGAACAAGAGGCTGTTGTGAAGGTGGAGGTGACGGTGCAGAACGAGAGCGACAAAGACCAGAAAGCGGTGGTTTCCATTGACCATTTGCAGCAGAAATCTGTGGTCCTGAAGGCTGGCGAAAGCCAAACTGTGGAGTTCTCCTACGCCGTTAAAAACCCCAAGCTATGGTCACCCGATGCCCCACATTTGTATGAAGCCATCGTGGAACTCTACTCCGAACAAGGCCCCTTGGCTTCTCAACTCACTGTTCCCTTTGGCATTCGCACCTTCTCCTTCGATGCTGAGAACGGTTTTGTGCTCAACGGAAAGAAGGTGCTTATCAATGGTGCGTGTGTGCATCACGACGACGGTGTACTGGGTGCGATGGCTTTCGATGCAGCCGAGATTCGTAAGGTGAAGCTGATGAAGGAGGCGGGTTTCAACCTCATCCGCACGTCCCACAACCCCAGCACCCGTGCTTTCCTCGATGCTTGCGACTCGTTGGGTATGCTGGTCATCGACGAAGCTTTCGACGGTTGGCGCACCCAGAAGAATCCTTACGACTACTCCACCGTCATCGACTCCTGCTACCGTGAGGACATCCATGCGATGGTGATGCGCGACAGGAATCACCCCTGCGTCATCTCGTGGAGCATCGGCAACGAGGTCATCGAGCGCAAGGACATCCGTGTGGTCTATACTGCTCGTCAGATGAAGGCAGCCATTCACGAGAAGGACAAGACACGCCCTGTGACCGAAGCCCTCTGTGCCTGGGACCGCGACTGGGAAATCTACGACCCCCATGCTGAAGTGCTCGATGTGGTGGGCTACAACTACATGATATTCAAACATGCCTCCGACCACGAGCGTGACCCCAAGCGTGTTATCTGGCAGACGGAGAGCTATCCGCGTGATGCCTTCCAGAACTGGACCATTACGAACGACTTCCCCTACGTGGTGGGCGACATCGTTTGGACAGGACTCGACTATCTGGGCGAGTCGGGCATCGGTCGCAATTACTACAAGGGTGAACGTGAGGGTGAGTCATGGATAGAAGGTGGACAGCCCGATTGGCACGGAGCACCCTGTGGCGATGTCGATGTGACAGGTTGGCGCAAGCCCATCAGCCACTACCGTGACCTGCTTTGGAACAGCCCCAAAGGTCTCTACATGGCGGTGAAAGAGCCTAATGGCTACGTCGGCGAAATCAAGACGACCATGTGGAGCGTGTGGCCTACTTGGGAGTCGTGGACATGGACGGGTTGGGAAGGCAAACCCATCGAGGTGGAAGTTTACACCAAAGCCCCCGAAGTGAGCCTCTACCTCAACGACCGCTTGATTGAAAAGAAGTCCGTCAGCCGCTCCACCCAGTGGAAAGCTGTCTTCACTCTCCCCTACGAAGCTGGCACTCTCCGAGCCGTCACCTCCGAAGGTGATGCCACCACGCTCGCCACAGCTGGCGCACCCGCTCAGTTGCGTCTCACGCCCGACCGCACTCGGATAAAGGCTGGTGGACAAGACTTGGCTTTCATCGTTGTAGAGGTGCTTGACAAGGAAGGTCGTGTGGTGCCCGATGCAGCTATTCCTTGTACGGTCAATGTCGCAGGTCAAGGCATCCTGATGGCTGCCGCTTCAGCCGATTTGAAAGACCGAGAACCCTCCACTTCTGCCTGTGTCACAACGTGGAAAGGCCGTGCCATCGTCGTCGTGCGCACCACACCCAAAGCTGGCTCTATCGAGGTGGAAGTGAAAGGCACGTCGATGAAGGGGGCTGTGAAGCTGAAGAGCCTATAACTTATCATCGATAAAGAAGGAGAACACGCTCTTCTTATATATAATTGTATGGGTGTGTTAGCGGTAGTAGTGGCGGTGTGAGTCAGACCGATGGTGTCGGTGTGACTCACACCGTTTTGGAGGTGACTTCTCGCTCATCGTTTGGGTTTGGAATGAGTGACAAAGTAGGTGAGATAGATGTGTTTGTTGTTATGCTATAAGAAGAAAGATGGAGGAATTAGGAGTATGAAACAGAACGAATTATCTCTCCATCCAGTTCTCAACTTTCAGTCCAGGTATCCGCTCGAAATGTTTAAGATTGTCGGTAACAACGGTCAGTTGTTCGCCGATTGCTTGTCCTGCGATAACCATATCAAATTCATCTATAAGTTGCCCTTTTTCTCTCAAGGAGTTTTTAATCATGGCATAAGCGTCGGAACTCTTCGGAAGATTGATAACTGCAAACTTTTCAAGCAATTTGTGAATCATCTTCATTTCCTTTTCAAAGTATTCTTCTTTGATTGCTTTGGCATAATAAGCACCATAATAAAGTTCGTGCAAGGAGATGACAGACATGCAGCATTGTTCACACCCTACCGTCAAAACATGTTGAATAACGGAGGGAGTACCTGCATTGAATTCGATAAGCGTATTCGTGTCCAAGATATATTGCTTAGTCTTCATCTACAAAATTGTATCTTATTTCACGACCTCCATAATGACGACTTTCTCGCAAAACACGTTTTTTCTCTTCTGCCGACAGCTCACCTTCATAATGCAATGCCTGAAGTTCGCGAAGCCATTTTTCATCGCTTTTGCGCTGTTCGCTGCGTTCAAGTTCCTCTGGCTCGACCAAGTGTTCAGCCAACCATTTCCTATTGCTTAGGCTCAAGCCACTCAGCATGTGGAGAATGCTCTCAAGTGAAAGGGTTGTATTCATACTCGATATGATTTTATAAATTCGTTGCAAATTAACAACAAATAATTGAAACAAACAAAAAAAAACATAAAAATATGGAAATAGCCTGAGCTGAGTGAGTATCATGTGTTCCACCATTCTCACCTCCCCACTACACAAAAACCGCTCCCAATCCTTTCTTTCTTCATATCCTTCTTCAAAAAACTTGGGAAAAGTTTGGTTGGAAGAGGGAAAAGTATTTACTTTGCAATTGAGTTGCGCACCCTGAGTGCAGGGACGCAGCCCCTTATTGGTAATAATAACGACAATAGCAGTTATTAGGAGTATGTAGAAACCTGAGAAATTTCTGACTCCGAGATGAATTACGATAATTGTGATTGTTCGCGCCTATGGCGTGGACGTCACTTATCATTCATCTGGGCAATCTCAGGGCCTCTACATACGATAAGGAGCGGACACGCTTCTTTTGTGTGTGGAGGTCTTGTCGTAGATAAGCCCAAAGAATCCGATAAGTGCTTTTGTCCAAAGTCATAAGCGCAAGGAATGCCAAACAATGAAACTGGCCTCTCTGTGGATATCAGGGAGAATGACCTGCGTGAGTTGTCGGCAGAGGTGCTTGACACCCTGCTGCGCGACCACACCACAGGCAAGAACATCGTGTGGGCGACCCATGACTATGAGTCGCTTGGAAGTATGTACGACTACCATTCGGAGATTCTGCCAGATCTGATTACTGGCGAGCGAGGAATGGTCATCAGGCCGCGTGTGCTCAAGTCGAAGGAAGAGCAGACGGATAGAGTCAAGGACATGGCAGAGGTGTTCACACCATCACGGGTGGTAGAGATGATGGTGGATTATGTGGATATAGATGTCAGCACACTTTGTATGGAACTCACTTGTGGTGAGGCTCCTTTTCTTGTATCACGCTATGATGCCACGACGGGTGAGTCTATAGCCATCGGTGAGCGTGTTGGGGTGCTTGACAGGAAACTGCGTATGGTGAACGAACAGCAGTTGAGCGATGAGGACTGGCTCGGACAGGTGCGACTGGCATTCCAAACCACCTACGGCTATGAGTGGCAGGGCGACAATCTTCTGTTGGCACGTGAAAACCTGCTCTACACGTTCGTTGACTACTATGGGGAACGTTTTGGTTCCGCACCCGACATCACGTTGATGCAAGACTTTGCCGAAATCATCTCTTGGAACCTTTGGCAAATGGACGGACTCAGCTACAGCACTCCGCGAGAGAAAAAGGAGGAACCGCAGCAGACTCAACTCTCTTTCTTCGACGAAGCCCCAGCCGAGGCACCCCCACCTTTTTGCATCATTAAGGATTGGCAGAAAGAAGAAACCATTAAAGTAATCGATATCAAAACCCGAAAAATCAAAAATCAGAATATTATGAAATTCGATGTTATTATTGGAAATCCACCGTATCAGGAGGACGTGGAAGGCAATGAGAGAAGCAATCCCATTTACAATTCATTCATGGATGAGTCCTATAAAAATGCAGACAAGGCCATGTTTATCACTCCTGCCAGATTCTTATTTAATGCAGGCCAAACACCTAAAGCTTGGAACAAAAAGATGCTTCAGGATTCACACTTCAAAGTGATTTATTACAATCAAGATGCTTCTGAAGTTTTTCCTAACGTGATACTAAAAGGAGGAGTGTCAATTTCATATCATGACACCAGTAAGCAGTTTGAACCAATAGAAGTCTTTGTACCATTTGAAGAACTTCGTTCTATTAAGGACAAAGTAACAATCAAAGAAAGAGAAAACAAATTCCTTCCTCATATCATGGTTGGAGCTGTACCCTATAAATTCTCTGAGACATTTAAGAAAGAGCAACCAAGCCTTGTTGCAAAGGCTGGCACATCATTTGATTTAAGAACCAATGCCATAGACAATTTAATAAATACAGCGTTTTATCTTGAGAGACCAAACGATTCTCATGAGTATGCACAAATATATGGTTTGTTGAATTTAAAAAGGGTTTATGCATGGATAAGGCGTGACTATATTATTGAAGCATCAAATTTCACCTCCTACAAAGTCCTTGTGCCCAAAGTAAATGGTAATGGAGAATTTGGGGAGACTTTGAGTTCTCCCATAGTTGCATCTCCGAATGTTGGCTATACCCAATCTTTTATCGGTATTGGTGCTGTTAAAACAGCAAAAGAAGCAGAAGCAATACTGAAATATATCAAAACGCGATTTGTTCGTGCTCTTCTTGGTATATTAAAAGGAACACAAGATAATCCCCCAGAGCGTTGGAAGTACGTTCCCCTTCAAGACTTCACCCCATCCTCCGACATCGACTGGAGCAAATCCATCGCAGAGATAGACGAACAACTTTTCGACAAGTATGGCTTGGACGAACAGGAGCGGAATTTCATTCGGACTAAAGTAAAGGAGATGGCATGATGGAAGACAAGACCCGTATCAGCAGTTACCGGCACATCGTGCCGATGATATATGCGTATCAGACTCCTGGCTATCCCAAGCACGACGGTTGGACGAAGATTGGTGAGACGAAAAAGGGTGTGGAGCGACGCATCAACCAGCAGGTGCATACCGCATGGATAGACTTTGAACTGATGTGGCAGGACAACGCCATGTTCAAGGACGGCAGCGGCGAGTATTTCCGTGACCACGACTTCCACGACTTTCTGGAACGCAGAAAAAAAGTGGAGCGAAATCCCAAGACGGAGTGGTTCAAGATAGACGGCCCGCAGTCGCTCATGTTCTTTCAGGAATTTGCTTCCCGAAAATACCCCAAGATGATGGTCGGCTCTACCTACATGTTGCGCGACAAGCAGGAAGAGGCTGTGCAGATGACACTCGACTACATGCGCAAGACGGACACCCACGATGCCGACAAGCGCAAGTTCCTCTGGAATGCCAAACCTCGCTTTGGCAAAACACTCACCACCTACGAGCTGATTCGGCGCATGAAGGGGAACAAGCCACTCAACGTGCTGATTGTGACCAACCGTCCCAGCATCGCTAACTCGTGGTATGAGGACTATGCGCGTTACATCGGGTGGCAGACGGGCTTTCGGTTTGTGAGTGACAACGATGCCATGCGTGACCTCCCCGATGTGATGAACCACGACCAGTTTGTCAAATGGATTTGTGCTCCAGGCAACCGAGACACGTTCGACGGGCAGATTTGTTTTGAAAGTCTTCAGGGGCTGAAAGGCTCTGTCTATTTCGGAGGCAACTACAACAAGCTGGAATGGATTAAGCTGCTGCATTGGGATTTGCTCGTTATCGACGAGGCACACGAGGGGGTAGATACTCTGCGTACAGACCGTGCTTTCGACAACATCAAGCGTGACTTCACCCTCCACCTTTCAGGCACACCCTTCAAAGCGATTGCTGGAGGTGCTTTCGGCAAGGAGCAGATTTTCAACTGGAGCTATGCCGAGGAACAAGAGGCGAAGGAGGCATGGGACAGCGTGGACCGCAATCCATACGCAGACATGCCCCGACTGAACCTCTTCACCTACAGGATGAGCGACATTGTGCGCGACAAGGTGAAGAAGGGAATCCTGTTGGATGATGGCGAAGAGAACGCAGAATATGCTTTTGACTTGAACGAATTCTTCAAGACAGAGAACGGAAGTTTCGTCTATGAGCAGGACGTAAGGAAGTTTCTCCGTGCATTATCGACTCAGGAGAAGTTTCCGTATTCCACCGAAGAACTGCGCACCGAACTGGCTCATACGCTATGGTTGCTGAATCGTGTGGAGAGTGCCAAAGCTCTGGCGCGATTGCTGCAGGAGGAAGGTTCGGGCTTTAATGATTACGAAGTGGTGCTGGCTGCTGGTGACGGTCGGCTCAGCGAAGAAGCCGAAACACTCAGTTCATACAAAAAAGTGAAGGAGGCCATAGCCAACCACCCACGAACCATCACCCTGAGCGTGGGGCAACTTACGACGGGTGTGACCATCCCAGAATGGAGCGGTGTGCTTATGCTGAGCAACATGAAGAGTCCTTCGCTCTATATGCAGGCAGCTTTCCGTGCCCAGAACCCCTGCGACATCACACGCGACGGGCAACGCTACCGCAAGGAGAATGCCTATGTGTTCGACTTCGACCCTGCCCGCACATTGGTCATCTTCGACGATTTTGCCAACAACCTCAAAATAGAGACGGCTGCTGACGGAGGCACCCCTGCCAGCAGAGAGGAGAACATCCGCAGGCTGCTCAACTTCTTCCCAGTCATTGCAGAAGATGAAGAGGGTAAGATGGTGGAACTGGATGCAAGGAAAGTGCTGTCCATTCCTCGCAGCATCAAGGCTCAGGAAGTGGTTAGCCGCGGGTTCCTCAGCAACTTTCTGTTCAAGAACATCGCCAACATCTTCGGTGCTCCAAGTGTGGTTCAGGACATTCTTGGCAAACTGGACAAGGCTCACGAGGACAGAGGTCGCAAAACCAACGCCACACTGGACGGAGCATCAGATGTAGAAGTGGACGACGAAGGCAACACTCAAGTGCCGGAAGACATCATCATCGGTCAGGAACAGAACGTGTTTGGCGACAAGGTGTATGGGAGCTTTGAGCATCTACAGGAAGAATGTTCAAACATGGCTCATGAAGATAAATCAGCAGCTGGTGTGATGAAAGGAATAGACAAGATTGAAGCCGGTATTTCCAAGACCATCGAGACAAGCATCATCAAGCCAGCGGCTGACAATTACGGACTTACACAGAAACAAGCTGAACGACTCGCCAAAGAAACGGCTAAAGATGTGCGGCAGAAGGTGGAGAAGATTCGTGGCGACTATGAACAGCAGGCTCGCATTGCAGAAGTAAGGCGGCAGGAAGCTTTGAAAGAGGCCAACACAGAAAATGCTGTCAAAGCCGCAGACGAAGCTTTCCGTCAGGAGATGGAGCAAGCTATGAATGACCTGACCAGTTCCATGAAAAAACAGATAGAGGAAGTGGTTAAAGAAAAGCCGCGCGAAGTGATAGAACGTATAGAAACCGACCGTGCCAACAAGAAGAGAAACGACATCGAGGAGGAAGTGCGTGCCCACCTGCGTGGATTCTCCCGCACCATTCCGAGCTTCATCATGGCATACGATGACGGAACGTTGCGACTCAGCAACTTTGACCAGATAGTCACTCCGTCAGTCTTTGAGGAAGTGACCAGCATCACACTGGAAGAGTTCCGTTTCCTTCGCGACGGAGGCGACTACACCGAGGACGGGGAACAAAAACATTTCGATGGTGACCTGTTCGACGAGGTGGTGTTTGATGACTCCATAGAGTTCTTCCGTCAGAAACGAGAAGCATTGGCCGACTATTTCGACGAATCGCAAGATGAGGACATCTTCGACTACATCCCTCCACAGAAGACCAACCAAATCTTCACGCCTAAATGGGTGGTGAAGAAGATGGTGGATTTGTTGGAGGAAGAGAATCCTCATATCTTCGAAGACCCTCAGAAGACTTTTGCCGACCTCTACATGAAGTCAGGTCTTTACATCACCGAGATTGTGCGTCGTCTGTACAACAATGCCGAGATGTGTCGTCAGATACCCGATGGACACGAACGTATCCTGCACATCCTCAGACATCAGGTCTATGGATTTGCTCCGACGGAAATCATCTATCGCATCGCCACACGCTACATCCTCGGATTCGACCCCACGTTACAGCCCGCACAAAGCAATTTCCGACAGGTGGACACAGTACCATACGCCAAAGCAGGACGGATGGAGGAACTCATAGAGAAGGAATTCGGCACATCCAAACACCTACGCTCGTAACCCCAAAGACGGTCTGAGTCACACCGGTAGTGGCGGTGTGACTCAGACCGAGGGTGGCGGTGTGACTCACACCGTTTTGAAGGTGACTTCTCGGTCATCGTTTGGGTTTGGGATGAGTGATGAAGTAGGTGAGAGAGAGGAGTGCCACGTAGCAAAGGAGGGTGGTGAGGACGTTGGGATGCCATTCGATGGTGGCGAAGGGGATGGAGGCGAGGCGTTCGGTGAGGGTGTTCATGGTGGTGGCTGTCCAGTTGAGCAGGTCGGTGAGGAGGCTGTTGATGGGGTCACACCACAGGAAGAGCCACCAAAGGATGCTTGCCCAAAGGAGGAGATAGACGAAGAGGGTGAGGGAAAGATTGCTGAGGATGGAGAAGAGTGGAATACGTCCGAAGTGGTAAGCCACAAGTGGGGTGGTGAAGAGGGTGCAGATGAGGGTGATAAAGATGATACTCCAGAGAAAACGGACGATGTTGTGGTGGGATGGACACGACGTGAGGATGTGTTGACTAAAAAGGCCGATGGCGGCAACGGACACGAAGGAAAGTTGGAAACCAACATCATTGAGATAGAAGGGATTGATGCACAGCATGATGAAGAAAGCGAGTGCGCAGGAGTTGATGGACACCAATTCGCGGGTAAACGATTGGCAGAACAAGAGAATGGTGAACATGGTGGTGGCACGGACGAGCGAGGGTGACATGCCTGTGAGAAGGGCATAACACCATAGGGTGGCGATGATGAACAAGTTTCTGACCCATTGCCAGCGGAGGGGCAGCACATTCTTGAAGAAGAAAACTTGTATCATCAAGAGGATGATGCCGACGTGGAAGCCTGAGAGGGCAAGAATGTGGCTGATGCCAGCGTTGGCGTAGGTGTTGCGAGTGTCCTTTGAGAGGTCGGTCTTGCGTCCGATGGTCATGGCTTCGACGATGCTGCCGGCTTCGCCTTGAATGCCGTGGTCATCGTAAATGTTGTGGAGTTGCTCTTGCAAGGCTTTGGCGGAAGTGAGGATGTTCCGTCGGTTTTGACAAGGCAGCACCCACCATTGGTTGGGAGGTGTGTAGGCGGTGGCACAGATGCCTTGATGGAAGAGATAGGTGTTGTAGGTACGGAAGGTGTCGTTCTCACAGAGGTGGGTGGGGGAGAGATGACGGATGTTGGCAAAGATGGTGTCACCAATAGAGAGACCCTCTCCCCATCCCTCCCCCGTAATGGGGAGGGAGAAACCATGCGGCTTGTTTCTAACATCCCGGATGGTTCTCCCCATTATGGGGGAGATGTCCGAAGGACAGAGAGGGTCTTTTCCTACATATAATATAATGTGTGTGCCATTCTCTTGCTTTAAGTTGAACGCCCACGAATGTGCTTTCTTGGTGGGCGGCTCGGTGAGGATGCCACAGCAGAAAGTGGTGTCGGAGGGGATGCCTCGGACGGTGCGTTGATGCTTGCCCGTGTAGAGCGTCATGCCGATAAGGAAGAACAGTAGCATCGCCACCATGCCGAACTTGCCGTCCTTGTAAGTGTCGGAGGTTTTAATGATGAAGAACGAGAAGGAGAGAACGACGCAACAAAGGATGAACAGCACCACCATGTTCATGTGGCTCATGAACAAATTCGCCCCAATCATGCCCAAGGTGAAGGGAATGATGAGGCGAATAAGGGGGTAGTTCTGCCAAAACATCAGAGGCTCTTCAGTTCTTTGATGCGTTCTTCGGGTTGTGCTGCTCCGAACACGTAGCTGCCAGCGACGAGCACATCAACTCCTGCTTGGACGAGACGATGGCCAGTGTCGCCGTTCACACCGCCATCCACTTCGATGAGGGCGTGGCTGCCTGTTTGCTGGATGAGTGCTCGGAGGCGACGCACTTTGTCGATGGAATGCTCGATGAATTTCTGCCCGCCAAAGCCTGGGTTGACGGTCATCAGGAGCACCATGTCCACGTCTTGGATGATGTCTTCGAGCACACAGACAGGGGTGTGGGGATTGAGCGTCACGCCTGCCTTCATGCCAGCGGCGTGTATCTGCTGGATGGTGCGGTGGAGGTGGGTGCAAGCCTCATAGTGTACGTTCATCATGTAGGCTCCGAGGGCTTTCACTTGCTCGGTGAACTTGCCTGGGTCAACAATCATCAGATGCACGTCGAGGGGCTTCTTGCAAATCTTCGCCACGGCTTCGAGCACGGGGAAACCAAAACTGATGTTCGGCACAAACACGCCGTCCATCACGTCGAGGTGGAGCCAGTCGGCTTCGCTTCGGTTAATCATGTCAATGTCCTTGGTCAGGTTGGCAAAGTCAGCTGCCAAGAGGGAGGGAGATACTTTGGTCATTTCAGTGTAAAACTTGTTTGTCCTATCATTTGGTCGTCGCAGAAGATGAAGAGTTGGTAGGTGCCAGCTTCGAGGTATTCGGTCACGTCGCTGTACATGGTCACCTTCTCTTCTTCGCCTGTGTAGTCAACATATTTCTTTTCGGTGTATTCGAGTTGGGTGTTCTCGTAGGCGAATGTGCCCTTCTTGCCCATCACGGAGTTGTCGGGCTTGAGGATGCGGGCATAGATTATGCGCTGTCCGTTTTGTGCGGTCACATTCTTTACGATGGTGAACCCGAAGGCGAGTTTCTTCACTTCCTTCACCTTCTGGGTGTCCTTGCTCTTCTTGTTCTTCGGAGTCACCCAGAAACCTGTGGCATCGAGTTGGGCGGCGATGCTCACCTTGTCTTTCAGTTGGTTGCGCTCGGTGGATAGGTCGGAGATTTGGGTGTTGGCCACGCTGATTTGTTCCTTCATCTGCGTGTTCTCCTCGTTGAGCGACTGGTTGATGCGGTTGAGCGAATCCACCTGCATGATGTAGTTCCGTAGCACCTCCCTCAGCGAGGCAATCTCAGCTTTCAGACGCTTGATTTCGGCGGCATCGGTGGCTTTCGTGCGCTCCAGTTCTTCGAGCAGTTGTTGGGTGTGACGGCGTTCGTTCTCTATCTGTGCAATGAGGCTGTCGTTGCTCAGCTGGCTTTGCAGCATCTCGTATTGTATGTCAAATTCCTTGTACTGGTTCTCCATCTCCTGCTTCTCCAGTTCAGCCAACTCCTTCAACTCTTCGTTTTCCTGCAAGAGTGGTTTGGCGTAGAGGAAGTGGTAGCTGAGCACGGCTGCTGCGATGGCAATGAGTGCCACGAGGATGCCCAAGACGATAAGCCCTGTGTAGTTTTTTCGGATGCCTGTTTCTGTTTGTTCTTCCATAATAACGTCGCAATATGGTCGCAAAGTTACACATTTATTTTCTAACATACGTGTTTTTAGCCTCTTTTTTGTGTATATCTCAGAAAAAGGTCGTATCTTTGAGGCGTAAAACAGAAATAAGCTGACATGTTGAAAAGAGTGATTACGCCGCAAGAGGTGGCGATAGCGAAGAAAGACTTTGAAGAGTGCCGGAACGTGGTGGTGGTGTGTCACACGTCTCCCGACGGCGATGCAATCGGGTCGTCGCTGGCGTTATATGAGTATCTGAAACGGAAGGGGAAGCAGGTGACGGTCGTCGTGCCGAACTATTTCCCCGACTTCCTGCATTGGATGAAGGATGCCGATAAGATTCTGATGTTTGAGCGTCAGAAGGCTGCTTCCTACACAGCGTTGAAGATGGCCGACCTCATCTGCTGTCTCGACTTCAACGATATGCGCCGCATCGACGACCTCGGCGTTGCGGTGGGACGGATGCACTGCAAGCGACTGCTCATCGACCACCACCTTGACCCCGACCGCAAGCAGTTCGGACACATCATCTCGCATCCTGAACTGAGCAGCACCAGCGAACTGCTGTTTCGTCTGCTGGATGCCATGGGCGAAACGAAGAACATCACTTTTTCGGCTGCCGAAGACCTCTACGCTGGCATGGCAACCGACACAGGTTTCTTCTCCTTCAACAGCAACGACCCCGACATCTTCGTCATCATCAGCGAGTTGCTGAGAAGGGGCATCGACAAGGATAAGATTAACCGCAACATCCAGAACAACTATTCGGCTGACCGACTCAAGTTCATCGGTTATGTGCTCTACGAGAAATTGCAGGTCTTTCCCGACCTCCACGCCTCGCTTTTCGCCATTAGGAAGGAGGAACTGGCACAGTTCCACTACATGAAGGGCGACATGGAGGGAGTGGTGAACATGCCGTTGCAAATCAAGAAGCACAAACTGAGCATCGCCCTTCGTGAAGACACCGAGCGACCGCTCATCCGAGTTTCCACCCGTTCCGTAGATGATTTGCCCTGCAACGAATTCTGCGAGCAGTTCTTCAACGGCGGTGGTCACAAGAATGCGGCTGGTGGCACGTTGGAGTGTACGATGGAAGAAGCCATCGAGATAACCATGAAGGCATTGGAGGTTTGGCGGGAACGGCTTGCGGACGCTCCAGAGCCTTCTGCGGAAGAGATGAAGGAAAACCAAAACCAATAAGAATATGAAGAAACAGATTTTGTTCCTATCCCTGATGCTGGCATCGATGAGCATGTCGGCACAGGTGGCCAGTGTGGCCAGTCCTGACGGACGACTGAAAGTGAATGTGGATGTGAAGGCTGGAAAGCCCATCTACGAAGTGAAGTACGACGACAAGCAGGTGCTTGATGAAAGTCCCCTCGGCTTTGTGGCCGACCACGGCGACTTCTCGCAGGGCATCACGTTCGACGGAAAGAAGGAAAACCATTTGGAGTTCAACTATGACCTCACGCGCTCGAAATTCAGCCATGTCCATGTTGATGCCAACCAACTGGTGGTGACGCTGAAGAATGACAAGGGGATGCCCTTCGACGTGGATTTCCGTGTCTCCAACAATGATGTGGCGTTCCGCTACGTCATCCCCAACCATCCCAGCCGTCAGAACGAAAAGAAGTTCTCCATCCGCATCATGAAGGAGGCAACAGGTTTCGACTTCCCCAGTCAAACCACCACTTTCCTCACCCCTCAGTCGGATGCCATGATTGGCTGGAAGGGTACGAAACCCAGCTACGAAGAGGGTTACGGCTATGACGAACCGATGAACAAGAAGAGTGGCTATGGACACGGCTACACCTTCCCATGCCTCTTCCACATCGGAGACGCATGGGCTTTGGTTTCTGAAACAGGTGTCGATTCTCGCTATTGTGCCTCTCGCCTCTCCGACATGAAGGGTGACGGACTCTACACCGTGGAGTTCCCGATGGCAGAAGAGAATGGTGGCAACGGTACTGTGGAGCCAGCTTTTGCCTTGCCAGGTGCAACCCCTTGGCGCACCATCACCGTGGGCACTTCGCTGAAGCCCATCGTGGAGACCACTATCCCCTGGGATTACGTCACCCCCCGTTATGACAGTCCCCATCATTATGAATATGGCAAAGGCACATGGAGCTGGATAGTTTGGCAGGATAACTCCATCAACTACGATGACCAAGTGAAGTACATCCAGTTAGCCAAGGACATGGGCTTCAAGTATGTGCTCATCGACAACTGGTGGGACACCAACATCGGCGTAGAGAAGATGGAGCAATTGGTGAAGTATGCCCAGAGCCAGGGTGTTGACGTGTTCCTTTGGTACAGCTCCAGCGGTTGGTGGAACGACATCGAGCAAGGCCCCATCAACATCATGAGCGACCCCATCGTGCGCAAGCAGTACATGCGCTGGATGAACCTCATGGGCGTGAAAGGCATCAAAGTCGATTTCTTCGGCGGCGACAAGCAGGAGACCATGCGCCTCTATGAAGCCATCCTCTCCGATGCTGACGACTACGGCATCATGGTCATCTTCCACGGTTGTACTATCCCTCGTGGTTGGGAACGTATGTACCCCAACTATGTGGGTAGCGAGGCGGTGCTGGCCTCCGAGAACATCTACTTCTCCCAAGGTGCGGCTGACAAAGAAGCTAAAGATGCCGCCACACACCCCTTCATCCGCAACACCATCGGCTGCATGGAGTTCGGAGGCTGCTTCATGAATCGCCACATCCGCAAGGGCAACAAGGGTGGCAACATCCGCAGGACCACCGATTGCCACGAACTCGCCACGTGCATCCTCTTCCAGAACCCCATCCAGAACTTTGCCATCACCCCCGAAAATCTCCCCACAGAGGCAACGAAAGACATGAAGCCCACCGAGGAAGGTGCCCCAGCACCAGCCGTCAGCATGGACTTCCTCCGTCAAGTGCCCACCACATGGGACGAGACCCTCTTCCTCGATGGTTATCCAGGCAAGTACTGCGTCCTCGCCCGTCGCCATGCCGACACATGGTACATCGCTGGCAACAACGCTACAGGTGCCCCCCTCACCCTCAAACTCAATCTCCCCATGCTCACCAAGGGTGACCGCGTCACCCTCTACAGCGACAACCTCAAAGACCGCGAACCTCAGAAGTCTGAGCTGAAGGTCAGCAACCCCAAAGCTGTTAGCGTGACGATGGCCGACCAAGGAGGATTTGTCATCGTGAAGTGAAGGTGCATCTTGACTTGCCTGAGGATTATATTCATAACTATATTCTACTAAACTATTAAATTATCAACAACTATGAGTATTACATTCATCATCATTGCGGTTATCGCCGTGCTTGTTGTTTTCGTTATCGGAATCTACAACAACCTTGTGAAACTTCGCAACAATCGTGAGAACGCTTTCGCTGACATCGATGTACAGTTGAAGCAACGCTACGACCTTGTTCCTCAACTCGTCGCTACCGTGAAGGGCTATGCCGAACACGAGAAAGGGTTGCTCGAATCTATCACCGCCGCACGTTCTGCTGCCATGAGTGCCACCAGCATCGACGACAAAATCAAGGCTGACCAGCAACTCACTTCGGCTCTGGCAGGACTGAAGGTGCAGGTGGAGGCTTATCCCGATCTGAAGGCAAACCAGAACTTCATGCAGTTGCAGGGGGAACTTTCGGACATTGAGAACAAGTTGGCTGCTGTGCGTCGCTTCTTCAACTCTGCCACTCGCGAGTTGAACAACGCTGTGCAGACTTTCCCCAACAACATCCTTGCTGGCATGTTCGGCTTCCACAAAGAGGCCATGTACGAGATTGAGGCTTCACAGCGTGCCGCCGTGGAGAAAGCACCTGAAATTAAGTTTTAAAAGCCCGAATGCAGTACGTCGGCATACAAACTCAAATCGCACGGAACAACTGGAACAGCATGGTGCTGCTCCTGATGTTCCCGTGCATTATCCTCGGAATGCTGTGGGTGTTCTGCTGTGTGTTCGGTCTCCAAAGCGCCTACGACATGTATGGCAACGAACAGCTTTACCTCGACTACGACATCATCAACAAGACGTGGCTCGGCTGGGCACCGTGGGCTGTCATCATTGTGGGCATCTGGCTCGCCATCGCTTACACGTTCAATGCCCAGATGATTCAACATGCCACAGGAGCCAAGCCGCTGGAACGCAGAGAGAATCCACGTGTGTACAATCTCGTGGAGAACCTCTGCATGAGCTGCGGTATGCCTATGCCGAAGGTAAACATCATCGATGACCCACAACTGAACGCCTTTGCATCGGGCATTAACAAGAAATCGTACACGGTGACGCTGACACGTGGCATCATCGACTATCTGGACGATGCCGAATTGGAGGGTGTGATTGCGCACGAACTGACCCACATCCGCAACCGAGACACCAAGGTGCTCATTATCAGCATTGTCTTTGTCGGCATTCTCTCCACCCTGCTCACCTTGCTCACCCGTGGCATACTCCGTGCCTTCCTCTGGGGAGGCTTCAGTTCGTCACGCCGTTCGAACAGCAAAGGCAATGGGGGTGTGGCTGTCATCGTGGTCGTTATTGCTGCCATCATCTGTGCTGCTATCGCCTACTTCCTCACCTTACTCACACGCTTTGCCATCTCTCGCAAACGTGAGTTCATGGCTGATGCAGGCGGTGCCGAACTGACACGCAATCCTCGTGCCCTCGCCTCTGCCCTCCGTAAGATTTCTTCCCGTCCAGGACTCGGACACATCGACCGCGAGGACATTGCCCAACTTTACATCATCCATCCGAAGAAGCTCAAACAAAGTTTCTTCGACAACCTCCAATCTCTCTTCAGTACCCATCCAAGCACTGAAGAGAGAATTAGAATACTGGAACAATTTTGATGGAAGGTAAAAGTAAAAGTAAAAGTGAAAAGTGAAAAGTGAAAAATTTGCTACCGCATCAGCCGCCAACAGTTAGCGTACTAGTGCGGTAGCAAATTTTTCACTTTTCACTTTTACTTTTTCACTTTCTATAACCTTCTTTTTTCGTGTTCCTTCTCCTATCAAATCTTAATATCTAATAAAAGTGCTCCAATATCTAACAAAAAAGGTTAAACTTTTCGTTTGACATTCATTTTTCTTGCTTTTTATTTGATATTATCTAAAAGTTTAGATTACCTTTGCAACCGTAAAACTAAAACTTTAGATAAGATGAAACAGCACAACGAAGAAAGAACACTCACCAAAGCCGAAATGGACATCATGAACGTGCTTTGGGACAAAGGGGAGGGTATGACCACTCACGAAATCATTGAGCAGTACCCTGAGCCGAAACCCGCTTACTCCACCATCGCTACGTTTCTGAAGATTCTGACGAACAAAGGCTTCATCCAGTCGCGCAAGCAGGAAGGAGGCGGCAAAACCTTCGTGTTCACACCGCTCATCAGTCGCGAGGCATACACCAACCGCGTGATGAAGGAAGTGAAGACCACTTTCTTCGCTGGCTCGCTGAAGTCCATGCTCTCCTTCTTCGCCAAACAGGAAGAAGTGTCGGACGAAGACCTTGCAGAAATCGTAGAACTCATTAAAAATAAATAATGTCAAATTACTAAATAAAATGTAAATTGTACATTGTCAAATTGTAAATCACTATTATGTTGTACGTCATCAAATCAGCCATCACACTGGCACTCCTATACAGCTGTTTCTTCGTCTTCCTCAGCAAAGAAACCTTCCATCGGTTCAACCGCTTCATGCTGGTGGGCATCATGCTCGTGTCGCTCGTCATGCCGCTGTTCCACTTCACCACCTCCCATCCCACGGCACTAAACGAAGAAGTCCACCTGATGCAGACCTACATCGAGCAGGACACCACGCCCATCATCGTCACGGCACAGCACACACAAAGCATCACGTGGATGCAAGCACTCACGTGGCTATATCTGGCAGGAGTCGCCACCCTCATCATCATCACCCTCGTGCAAGCCGTCTCCCTCATCCGCTTCATGCGCAACGGCATCCGTCACACCGACTCGCGCGGCAACACCATCATCCTGCACAGCTGCGACGTGCCCCCGTTCAGCATCTTCCGTTTCATCGTCATGAGCGTGAAAGACTACGAGACGAGCCGTCCATATATCCTCACCCACGAGCAGGAGCACATCCGCCTGGGTCACACCTACGACCTCCTGTTGCTCCAGTGCGTAAAAACCCTCCAATGGTTCAACCCCTTCATCTGGTTCCTCAGCCGCGACCTCAAGGCCGTGCATGAATATGAGGCAGACCAGGCAGTCATCAACCAAGGCATCGATGCAAAAACATATCAACAACTTCTCGTGATAAAGGTAGTCGGCGACCGTCTGCAGCCTTTCACCAACAATCTGAATCACGGCTCACTCAAAAAACGTATCCTTATGATGTACCAGAAACCAAAGACCAAATGGGGAATGCTCAAAGCACTCTGCGCCATCCCCGTGGTGGCATTGACCATCAATGCCTTCGCCACACCTACCGAGACCGACCCCATAGAAGACATGGTGACAACCTTAGAGAAGAAGGAAGTGCCTACCTTCAACGAGGTGAAAGAGAAAGTCCTCACAACAACGGCAGAAACGGTTGAGGCCATGAGCACCGACGACAAGACTCCCTTCACTATCCATCCTGTGAGAGACCAATACGGCAGAATCGTTGGTTTCGACCACAAAGGGGAGCCTGCCGACTGCGACAAGGACTTCAACTGCACCTATGAATACATCTTCATCGATGACCGCCCCGCCACCGAGGAGGAAGTAAGAAACTACAACTCATTCGAATCCTTCTCTCTGCTCAAAACACCAAACGGAACGGCCAAGTACAACTACAAAGACAAAAAGGGCATCATCTGCTTCACAACGTACAAGGTTTCCATCAACAAAGACGGCAAGGAACCTCTCTTCATCGTAGATGGCAAGATTGTCGAAGTCGATGTTTCCAAACTCGGCAAGGAAGTCAACGTATTTGAAGATGACGACATGCTCAAACTGCTCAACATCAAGAGCAAGGAAGACATTGCAGCTGTCTATGTCTATCAACCCAACTCCGCTGCCGCCATTGAACGATGGGGAGATAAAGCTAAGAACGGTGTCATCTGCATCGAAATCAAGAAATTCGCAGCACTTCCTAAAGACACCGTGCTTGCCAAACTGCCAGGTGTAGAGCAACATGAGGATGGCACCGTCACCATCAACGGAAAGACCGTGAAGAAAGTCGTCGTGGAAGGAAAGACTGTCTATGAAGACGAAGATCCTCTCTTCGATGTATGCGAAGACCCTGCCAAGTACCCGGGCGGACAAGGAGCCATGATGGAATTCCTCTCCCGCAACCTCCGCTATCCCAAGGAAGCCGTCGAAAATGGCATTCAGTCGCGCATCATCCTACAGTTCATCGTCGAGAAAGACGGCTCACTCAGCAGCTTCAAAGTGCTCGAAAACAAGGCCACCAACACGAATGGCATCACACTCTCCGATATGATAACAGTCACAGCAGCGAAAATCAGAGAAGGCATTGAGGTCACAGCTACTCCAGAGGAATTACAGACATGCACAAAACTTCTCGAAGACGAAGCCATACGCGTCGTGAAGCTCATGCCCAAATGGGAGCCAGCAAAACAACGAGGTAAACAGGTAAGGATGAAATACGTCATTCCCGTCACCTTCCGCCTCCAATAAAACACGTGTTAGTAATTAAAGATCAGTTAAACAAAAGAGTGTACACACCCCTCGCCCTGTCAGCGATGATGGAGCGAGGGTTTAGAGATAAAATAACTCACGATTTCCTCCAAGTATTTTTTGTCCACCTCATCGAACGTGCCCAACTCCTTGCTGTCGATGTCCAACACCGCCACCACCATCCCATTCTCCCACACAGGCACCACAATCTCGCTCCTGCTCAAACTCGAACATGCGATATGTCCGGGAAAGGCATCCACATCTGGCACAATCACCGTCTCACCCCGTTCCCAAGCCGTTCCACACACACCTTTTCCTTTCTTGATGCGCGTACAAGCCAATGGACCTTGGAAGGGGCCAAGCACAAGTTCCCCTTCAGGGGTAGGGGGGCTTACCCTATAAAAACCTGTCCACCAGAATCCAAACGTCTCATGCAGCATACTTGCCACATTCGCCATGTTCGCAATCCTGTCCGTCTCACCTTCCACCACAGCCTTCACCTGCGGCATCAGCTCTCTGTACTTCTCTTCCTTCGAGCCACCATTGATTCTTAACTCTTCTGCCATTGTCCAAACTTCAAGCTACCCCATTCTTCAACCTTTCACATACACCTTATTATCCCCTTCAACCACACAGCGGATGCCACTCTCCGCATCCTCACAGAACCTCTTCAAATCCCGTTCCGCCGTCACACGTTCCGTTCCCGTCCGAAGCATATAATCCCTTACACTCATACTCCCCTTCTTCTTGATACACTCCATCGCAATCTCTCGGCGGTCTTCCTCCGTCAACGTCATGCCAAACTGCTCCTTGAGGTTCTTCCCATGACACAAATCCGTTGAGCCACGCAACTTTAACATCCATTCTGAGTCAGGCAAGAAGTTGATTTTCTTGATATAGACCCCACTCATGTTCGCATGCACCTTCCATCTCTTCTTCTTATTCGCCATCTCCTTTTCCGTCAACCGCCCCAAAATCACATCGAACGTGCCAAAACCTTCTATCTTCACCGAATGTCCCTGTGACAGATACATGTTCAGCACCTCCGGCAACTCTTTCATCACCCCCTCAATCGAACTGCGGCTCATCGTTGACACATCCCTAAACAAATTCACAATCGTGTTGTGAGAGATGCGCCGAGCATGCTTCACTTTCGGATAATACTTTTTTTCGCCAGTCTTATGAATGTCTGGCATCTCTTCCATAATATATTCCATCATCTTCATTAAAGAATAAATGTTATCACTCCCCACTTTGTTTCGCAACTGCCACGAAACACATTTCGTATCCACCACGAAACACATTTCGTCTCCATCGCGAAACGTTTTTCGTCTCTACAACTGCAAAGGTAGCGCATCTATTTTAAATAAACAAGGATGTTTACAATATTTTGCAACTTTCAAAATAAAATTTCAAACTTTCAAAAAAAATTCTGCAACTTTCAAAAATATTTTTCAAAGTTTGAAAATATTGTTAATCCCAGCATGACACCCAAGTGGACACGCAAGACATTCAAATGAGGATATGCCACATACTTCAAAGTGGATACAGAACACACCCTTATGTAAACCAAGTTCTAATTGCATTATTAGAGTTGTTACTGCGCTACTACAATATGTTTAACCATCCATTCGCCAGCAAATATTACCAGTCTTTCTTCATTCTCCTTTCACAAGGCTTGTGGAAATGTATTTTTTCTTGGTGAACAGATTAAAAATTGAAATATTTATTGTACATTTGCATACCAATCTTTTATGCACTATGAATTATCCATTAATATCAGAATATGTGGAGGCTATTAAGATGGCGGAGGATAACTTTGAGGAACTGAGTTATCTGCGACCAGTGTTGGATGCAGATGGACAGCCTGTAATGTCGAGTGGGAATTTTGCTGTGGTGTTCAAGATGAGGAATGAAAGGGATGGAAAGTTGTATGCTGTTCGTTGTTTCCATCGTGACCAAGAGGGAAGGGCTGAAAGTTATCGACTGATTGAAGAGGAATTGAAGGATGTAGCGTCGCCTTACTTGGTGTCGTTCCGTTATATTGATAAGGAGCTGTTTGTGGATAGCAGCCAAACGGATGAGACGGAGTTCCCTGTTTTGCTGATGGATTGGGTAGAGGGCATCACACTTGACAAGTACCTACGTGAGAATCTTGATGACCAATATGCCCTTGAAATGTTGGCATATCGTTTCAGTCTGTTGGCACAGTGGTTGATCCCTCAACCTTTCGCACATGGTGATTTGAAACCAGATAATATCCTTGTTCGTGAAGATGGCACTCTTGTCCTTGTCGATTATGATGGAATGTATGTGCCAGCGATGAAGGGACAGAAAGCTCGTGAATTGGGCAGTCCCGATTTTCGCCATCCTTTGAGAACAGAGGATGATTTCGATGAGCATATAGATGACTTCCCTTTAGTATCTATACTTCTTTCGTTAAAAGCAATATCTGTTAGCCCTTTATTACTTGAAGAATACGGAGAATCTCATAGATTGTTGTTGTCAGAAAGCGATTATCGTGATATATCTCAAGCTCCGATTATGCCTACATTATTATATTTGTTATCCATAAAAGATTTTGCTTTAACATATTCTATCTTTATGTCTTTAATAACACATTCTAGGGCTAGTCAAGGTGTTAAATCGACATTAAATGATTTGTGTTCCGAGCGCAAGTTTTCAAATATGTTCAGCTACACAAGAGTCTATGAAAATAATAATGAAGCGTGGATAGAAGATGAAAAAGGTGTAAGATATAGTAAGGATGGGAAAAAACTTATAAGAGGTGGCGGAATGTTTGAACCATATGAAATACATGCAGGAACAGAAATCATTTGTGATCGAGCTTTTTCGGGTAGTTACTGGTCGGATGGATCTGGTTGGAATCATTTAGAGCAAATAACAATACCACAGAGTGTCAAATACATTGGACAAAATCCTTTTGCATTTTGTGGTGTCAGTGTAATTTGTAATTCTTGGAATTTTAGATTAGTGGATGATGCTTTTTATTCTGCTGACAGGAGACATTTAATTGGCTATTATGGATATAAGAGAGATTTTTTTGTCATTCCCGAAGGAGTCGAAACAATTGGAAATTACGCTTTTGCTGGAAGAGGATTAAAATATGTGAAATTATCTTCTACTATAAAAATTATTGGAGATTATGCATTTCAAGGTTGCCCATTATTAGAAAAGATTAAGATGTCAGATAGTATAAAAACTATCGGACAATGTGCCTTTAGTAACTGTGAGAGACTTCAAGAAATAGAATTACCTGACGGTCTTATATCTATTGGTAGTTTTGCGTTTTCTTGGTGTATGTCGCTTAGATCGATAACTATACCATCAACTGTTTTAAACCTCGGTGTTAATCCTTTTTTATATGATAGATTTTTGACTATTCATAATAATGCATATTTATTTGAATTGGAAAACAAGACTATATATACACAAGGTAAAAGATTCGTAATTTGTTGTCTTTCTCAAGATTTGTCTTTTCAGATTCCACATGAAGTAACTCATATTGGGCAGCATGCTTTTTATGGCTGTCCATTTAGGCAACTCTACATTCATGACAATATCAGGTATATAGGGAAAGATGCATTTGATAATTGTTATTACGAGGACTTTCCGCATGGTTATTCTATGCAGATTCTTGTATCAAAAGGCAGGATAGAATGGGCAAGAAAATATATATCAAGTAGGGTGAGTGTTAAAGAAATAGATATATAATGATTAAAGCAAACTATACAATATTTAAGTTCTATCTAACATTGATGGATTTCTTTTCAGAGTATCTTTCTCGGAAGTATACGGAGAGTTCTTTGGAGAATACTGGCCATTATAGAACGGTTATAATCCAGAAGATAGTACGTATGTTTCATACTCTTGAGATGTTTACAAATGAGAGTCAAGATGGGTGTCTGTTCGATGTGTATTGCGTGGTATTTTAGATAACGTGGCAACATATTGTTTTATTTATCAAAGAGATGATGAAAACGAAATAATGTTTAGGCATTATCTATATGCTTTGGACGGTTATAAAACCTATAAACAACATGTTGTTGAAGGAATTATGGAAAAAGAAGGCGATGTACAACAGTATGAAAAAGTTTGTAATACAATCATAATACAATTGAAACATCAACTTCAGTCCCATCCTTATTCAGAACAAAAGGATGAGAATGTTGAAAAAATCATTAAACATGCAAATTGGAAATATGAATCTTTACAAAATCCAACCCCGTTGAAGTATGGAATGATATACAAGCAAATAGGATTTAACGATAATATGGCAAATTATTATCAGCATTATTTACCTCAATTTGCTCATGGACTCTGCTTAAGTAATTTTCCTGTAAATGATATAAAACAAATAAAAGGAGTTATGTATGAAAGTATTCCCATTGCAGATAAAATGATAGGAGCTATTTTAAATACGTTCCCCATGGACAAGGAAAAAATGTGGAATGAAGCTTGGCACTCAGGTACCAATATGATAAATCAGCCAGATTTTAACATTAATCATCTTTCCGAATTTGTGAGGTCTCTTATTAAAAAAGATAGAACATTATTAATTTGAAGAATTATGAATTACCCATTAATATCAGAATATATAGAGTCCATCAAATCAGCAGAAGATAACTTTGATGAATTAAGTTATCTGCGTCCTGTGTTAGACAACATGGGACAGCCCGTGATGTCGAATGGCGGTTTTGCTGTGGTGTTTAAGATGAAAGATGAACGAGATGGCAAACTTTATGCTGTTAAGTGTTTTACGAAGGAACAGGAAGGACGTGCTGAAAGCTACAAACTGATTTCGGATGAGTTGGAATTTGTCTCTTCCAATTATTTGACTCCAATTAAATATTTGGAGAACGAATTATTTGTGGATACAAAAAGCTCTGATGAAGAGGAGTTCCCTGTATTGTTGATGGATTGGGTGGAGGGTGTAACTCTTGATGTCTATATAAAAGAAAACATCAATAATCAATATGCATTAGATATACTTGCTTATCAGTTCGGCAAACTTGCCGCATGGCTGTTAACTCAATCATTTGCTCATGGCGATTTGAAGTTAGATAATATTCTAATTAGAGAGGATGGCATCCTTGTGCTTGTTGATTATGATGGAATGTTTGTCCCTGCAATGAAGGGGCAGAAAGCACGTGAGTTGGGAAGCTCTGGCTTTCGTCATCCATATCGAACAGAGGATGTTTTTGATGAACACATCGATGATTTCCCTATTGCGTCTATTTTATTGTCATTAAAAGCAATCGCATTAAATCCTTCACTATGGACAAATTTTGGAAGGAATGACAATTTGCTGTTTACGGAGCATGATTTCCAAAATATAAATACTAGTCCATGCATCTCTGCTCTACAGTCTTTGATGTATGATAAAGATTTCTGTATTTTGTATGGTATTTTCATTATTGCTTGTGCCAAGAATGATTTATCCTTATTATCTTATAGATTGCTCAATATAACGAAAGTTCAGAAAGAAGATATACAGACAATAATTTCTTCATATGTGAAAGGAACAAAATATGTGGAGGAAAAGAAATATGAGGAAGCCTATAACATATTCTATAATTTAGCTAAAACAGGTCGTTCGCAAGGAATACCGATGGAGGGTGTAGCAGGAAAGGTCTGTGGAAGTGCATTAGGAGAAAACGGACTTGGGTATATGTATGCTTATGGGCTTCATGTTGAAAAGGATGCAACCAAAGCATTCTTATGTTTTCGTAAAGCAGCAAGAAAAAATTTTTCTTTAGCTTTATTTAATCTTGGGATCTGCCATAAAAACGGCGTAGGAGTCACAAGAGACCACAAAAAGGCTGAAAAACTTTTTAAATTAGCAGCAGAACAACATTTGGGGTTGGCGACAAGTTATTATTCGTGGATGTTTTTCCCCGACGATTTGGTGCATTTGGAGGACGAGTATAATGAAGCAGAACGCATGGTTCTTACATCAAAATTCTATTTGTGATTGCTGACTAATAATTCGTATCTTTGAATACAAAAATGAATATATATATATGGGAAAGATAAAAGCAAGAGAATGCCAAAACGTGGAATATAAGCGCAGTTGGCATGACAAATACTTAGAGTGGATTTGCGGCTTTGCAAATGCGCAAGGGGCTGTGATGTACTTTGGCGTGGATGATGACCATGAAGTGGTTGGTCTTGACCATGTAGATAGGCTGATGGAGGATATTCCCAATAAGATTGTCACCACAATGGGCATCGTTGTGGATGTGAACCTCCATGAATTAGATGGATTGGAGTATATCGAAGTGGTGATAGAACCCAGCAATATTCCTATCAACTACAAAGGAAAGTACTACTATCGCTCTGGCAGTACCATGCAGGAACTTCGTGGGCCAGCTCTTCAGCAGTTCGTCTTGAAAAAGATGGGGCGTTCGTGGGATGACATCACAAATGAACATGCTACACTTGATGACTTGGATCGTAGTGCCATAGACTATTTCCTACGTAAAGGGATAAAGGCAGGGCGTATTGATGAGGATGAGGCTAATGCTTCGACACTATCTGTATTGGAAAATCTGAACTTAATTGGCGAAGATGGAAAACTGAAAAGTGCTGCGTTACTCCTTTTTGCTAAGAAACCTCAACGCTATTTCACTTGTGTGGAGTTCAAGATTGGACGTTTCAGAAAGGACGAAGCAGACCTTGTTACGCAGGATGTAGTAGAAGGCAATATTTTGCAGATGACAGATCGGGTGGTTGAAATCTTGAAAACGAAGTACTTCACATCTCCCATACATTATGAAGGCATGCAACGTATAGAGAAGTTGGAGGTTCCAGAAGATGCTCTTCGAGAGATTCTATATAATGCTATCGCTCATAAGGACTATATGGGAGCACCCATACAGATGAGAGTATGGGATGACTATGTGGAAGTTTGGAATGAGGGAAGCCTTCCTGGGGATTTGACACCAGAAGCATTGTTGAGACGCCATTCTTCGCACCCAAGAAATAAAAATATAGCCTATACTTTTTTCAAAGCCGGCTTTATTGAATCATGGGGTCGTGGGTACAAAAAGATTCAAGATGGATTTGAGAAAGCGGGACTGCCCATGCCTAAGATAGAAGATGTGGAGGGTGGAGTCAGAGTAACATTCCAAAGAAATAATGTGAATAATTTTGTAAAGGATCGTAATCAGAGATTCTCAAAATGATATCCGTTGACTCAAAGATATCCGCAAAAGCAATGTCGGAAAAGATGTCGGAAAAGATGTCGGAAAAGATGTCGGAAAAGATGTCGGAAAAGAATACAATGAATGTTAGAACCATAGAAAGAGACATTGCTATACTTAAGAAGATAGGCGTTCTTGGACGCAAAGGTGGACGCAAAGATGGTGAATGGGTAATAATGAATAAGAAAAAATGATTATAATTGAATCAAAACGTAAGAAGCCAGAGACAATCCTGAAGAAATATCCAGATGCGATACTGGCGGATGTGACAAGTGGAGCAAAGGATGGACTGGTGAAACTGAGCCCATTCTATCCTCATGGTGGTATTCCTGTGCCTTTTAGCGATGGTTATACCGCAACATGTGTAGAAGCCATCTGGCAGGGATTGAAGGTTTTTGAAAGTTGCGATGTGGATGTACAGATATTCCAGAACGACACGATGAAGAATATAAAACGGACGGTTCGTCGTTTTGGAAAACCATTGGGACATCGGAAAGGTGTGCATGGTACAGAATTGTTGGGATATATAGAGGCAAGAAAACAAATTTATATTCCTACTTACAAGTGGGTGCTGGAAAACAAAGTGGCATACATCATTGACAGATTGCGTGAGGCAAGCAAGACGAAGACCATCGTGCTGCTGGATTATGATACAAATGCTGATGTGGAGAATGCGAAGAAACCTTTGTCTCATGCTTCACTTATCAAGGCATACGTGGAAGGTACTTATCCATACGGAGAAGAAAAAGAAAAGAAAGAGGACAATAATTTACAATTGGATTTGTTTAAAGAATAAAGAGGTGTTATTATGGAAAAGAAGAGTAATTGGCAGGAGTTCAAAGCTGTGCTTGACCAGAATGGTATCACGAAGTTGTATCACTTTACGGATAGAGAGAATTTGGCTTCCATTATCAGAAATGGTGGTTTGTATTCTTGGGGAGATTGTGTGGAAAAGGGGCTTGCAGTGTCAAGGCCTGGTGGTAGCGATGCGTCACATCAGATAGATAGAGGATATGGTTTGCAGAAGTATGTGCGTGTGAGTTTTACCAAAGAACACCCAATGATGTATGTGGCGATGAAAGATGGACGCATCTCCAATCCCGTTGTCTTGGAAATAGATTTGGATGTGATATACGGTGAAGACACTCAGTATGCAGACAGGAATGCAGCCAAGAATGGAATGAATGTGGGTGGAACTTTGGATGATTTCAAGAAGATTCATTTCCAGGCTGTGAAAGCCCGTAAGCATTTTGATTTGCCTGAGGAAGAACAGGTGTTCTTTCAGGCAGAAGTGCTGGTGAAGAACTTCATCCCATTGGAGTATATCAAGAATATTGGCAACTTTGGTATTCCTATTCCATCCAAACCCAAGGAATTGCAAATCAAGAATCCATATACTGCACAGATAACAAGAAATACGCCTACGGCATTTATCTTCATGATAGACCAGTCAATCTCGATGAGTCGTAAGCTAAATTATCGAGGCGAGTTTATTACACTGGCAGATGCTGTAGCCAGAATCGTGAACGATCAAATCAATAATCTTGTTTTACGTTGTATTAAACTTAACGATGTAAAACATTACTATGATATTGCAGTTATCGGTTATGGTGATGATGCCAACTATGGTTGGAAAGGAATTCTGGCAGGTCGAGATTTTGTGTCGCCAGAAGAATTAAAAAACAATCCTTTCAAAAAAATTACTGTTAAAGAGGAAAAACGGACGCGTAAGGGCGTAGAATTGAAGGAAGTGGAAAAGGTTCAATGGGTCGAACCTGTTGCAGTAGGCAAATACACAAGGGCGCACAAAGCGTTTATGATGGCCAAAGAACTTCTTGACAAATGGATGAAAGAACATCATGAGAAAGACTGCTATCCTCCTACCATTATTAATATTACAGATGGCGCCTTCAATGGAATAGTCAATCCTCGAGAGGTGAACATACAATTGGCAAATGAACTAAAAGCATTGTTTACCAATGATGGCAATGTGCTTATCTGGAATATACATGTCACTCCAGACAACCAAGAGCAGATATTATTACCCGTAAGCAAGACGGAACTTAAAGGTGACAAAGACTCCGAATTACTTTATGACATGTCGAGCCTGTTGCCTTCAAGATACAATCTTCCTATAGGGGATTTGCGTGGCGATGCAGAGAACGCAAGACATGTTGCAATGGCCACGAATACAGACCTTTCAACTCTGATTCAATTGATGGACATTGGAACACCCACTAATATCAGTCAAAATCAATGATTGCGTTATCTATACATAAATTTGAAGAAGGCTTCGTGAATGAAGATGCCGTCAAGGCTACTCAGAAATGGATTGCCGTTTCGGATGGTGCTGGTGGTGGAGGAGTGTTTGCGGATATGTGGTCTAAGTATTTGGTGGAGCATCTGCCTGATGAACCTATCACAGATTATCAGACTTTTGATAAATGGATAGATGGCATTTGGGAGCCGTTCTATAATGAATGTGAAGAACTGGCAAAAGTTGAAGGTGGAATGCTCTTGAATAAGTTCTATGATGAAGGCTCGTTTGCCACGATTGTGGCTGTTTGGGAAGATGGGCACTGGATGAGTTATGGTGACAGTGTGGCATTCTGTTATGACAGAGCATCTGATAAATTGCAGCATAGTTTTGGGCGATTGGTGGGTTTCAACAATCCCCCTTATTTGGTGAATTGCAAAGATCCGTTGAATGAGGTTGGTTTTAAGGCTGGTCAATTCGAGATTCAGAAAGATGGTATTGTATTTGTGGCCAGTGATGCTCTTGCTCACTATATATTAATGATGTATGAGGTGGCTCATAGAGAGCGATATGAAGATGAACTACAAGAGGCTATTGATGCTCAGACAAAAGATGGCAATTTCATTAGGACGGCTTTAGGAATTAAGAAGGTGGACTTTGAGAAAGATGTCATAGACAAAATCTTGCATTGCAGGAATGCAGGAAACTTCAAGAAGCATTTGTACAAACTTTGGAAGAATGGTCTCATTGGACACGATGATTATTCAATAGCAATGATGTAAGCGTATGGAAGAGAGAAAATGTATTGGTTTCACTCCTGACTATAACGGATTACGATTTTTTTGTGTACATTTGTAGAAAATAATCGTGGAATGAGACTTATACATCAACAAACCCTGCACAAAAGGAAGTGGCGAACAGGCGTTCCTGCATCAACAAGGATAGGAATGTGGATGAGTTTGAGTAAACCTTTTGGTGCGAGGAACGTCTAAAAGGACGGAAACAATAATTAAAGAATGATAAACGGAATAAAAAACATGAAGATTCAACTGATTCTGGCATTGGCCAGTTCCCTTTTTTTCTGCGACATCTGCCATGCAGCCGATGTGACTGTGAAGTTCAACGGCAAGAAGGCTACGGTGAAACAAGAAGTGAAAGACAGCGTGAGTGTGAGTGTGGAGGGTACACACGTCAACATCGTCAGCACCTATCAGGCACACAAACTGACGGTGCGCCTCACTGGCAAGAGCGACGACGGTCAACTCATCCTGAAAACCGATGGCAAGGCAAAAGTGAAACTCGACCATCTGAACCTCACCAGTCAAGAGGGTGCGCCTCTCTGGCTGAAGAACAAGAAGAAAGTGGAGTTGGTAGCTGTGGATGGCACGGAGAACATCCTGTGCATCGCGGCTTGCAACGACACCGCCAACCACAAGGCAGCGGTCATCTGGGCGAAAGACAAGGTGAGGCTGTCAGGCAAAGGTGTACTCAATGTGTTGGCTAAAGGAGACGGTTGCAAGGGCATCCGTTCGAAAGATGACATCACCATTGAGGATCTGACCCTCAACGTGGAAACGACAGGCAACAACCTCGGTGAAAAAGCCAATCCTTTTGGAGGAGGTGGTGGAATGCCTCCTTTCAGTTTCGACAACATCTCCGAGGAAGACAAAGCACGATTTGAGGAGATGCGGAAGAACTTTGAAGAGATGATGCAGAATGGAGGCGGCTTCCCCATGATGGGCGGCTTCGGGAATCCTCTTGAAAGAAACGACAGCACCCGACAAGGTGGTTTCGGAGGTTTTCCCATGATGGGCGGCTTCGGAAATCCTCTTGAGAGAAATGACAGCACCCGACAAGGTGGTTTCGGAGGTTTTCCCATGGGAGGCTTTGGTGCCCCCCCGATGGGAGATGGAGAAGAGGGTGGTATGCCCTTCGGCAAGCACAAATACAACGGAACGACGAAAGGCATCAAGTCGCAGAAGAAGGTCATTGTCAACAGTGGCACAGTCACCGTCACCACGTCGTCGCCAGGTGCTGAAGGCATCGAAGGCAAGGAAGGTGTGCTGCTGAATGGTGGCAAAGTGAATGTCATGGCTGTGGATGATGCCATCAATGCCAACGCACGCATCGAGTTCAACGGAGCCGATGTGATAGCTCGCAGCACCAACAACGATGCTGTGGATGCCAACCTCATGGACTTCTTTGCTGGAGGCTTCGGTGGTTTCTTCGGAGGCGGAGGACAGAACCAGAACAACGACCCAGCCATCATCATCACAGGTGGCACCGTTTACGCATGGAGCCAAGTGGGTGCCCCAGAAGAAGGACTCGATTGCGACTTCTCCCCCATTGAGATTTCAGGCGGACGTGTCTTCTCCGTTGGTGCAGGCATGGGCGAAATGCCATCCGTGCCTACCAACGAACTGGCCAAACAAGCGACTGCCCTTCTCATTGGCATCGACATTGTTCAAGATGAGCCTGTCTTCGTGTACGATAGCACAGAGAAACTCATCGACACCATCACCGTGCCGTTCTCCCTCAAGCGCAGTTCCAGCATCATCAGCAGTCCTCAGTTCAAGACTGGAAACACCTATACTGTCAAGACAAAGGGTTACGAGAGAACTTTCACACTGAATGAAAACTTCACAATTGTAAGATAAACACATGGCAAATCAAGTAATCATTTCCACCAACATCCAACAGACACTGGCCGAAGCCATCGGCAGAGTGAAACACGACAAACTCTTCCTCCTCGCCGACGAGACCACATTCCAACTGTGCCTCCCCCTCGTGATGGACATTCCCCACATACAGAATGCCACACGGATTGTCATTGGAGCCACCGACACCCACAAGACACTCGACACACTATCCCATGTGTGGTCAGAACTGAGCAACGGCGGAGGCACTCGCCACTCACTCATGGTCAATCTCGGAGGAGGCATGGTGACCGACCTCGGAGGCTTTGCTGCCAGCACCTTCAAGCGTGGCATCCCCTACATCAACGTGCCCACCACTTTGCTCTCGATGGTGGATGCCAGCGTCGGCGGTAAGACAGGCATCAACTTCAACGGCTTGAAGAACGAGATTGGTGTGTTCAATGCACCCGACACCGTGATACTCGACACAGAATTTCTGAAGACACTCGACCACGAAAACATCCTTTCAGGCTATGCCGAGATGCTGAAACACGGACTCATTTCCAACGACCAGAACTTTGCTGAACTGCTCAACTTCGACTTAGACAACGTCGATTACCCACATCTCGGTCAGATGGTTGGCACCAGTGTCGCCATCAAGGAACGCATTGTAGAAGAAGACCCTTTGGAACATGGCATCCGTAAGGCACTCAACCTCGGCCACACAGCAGGTCACGCCTTCGAGAGCTGGGCACTCTCCCGTCATCCTGTCCTCCACGGTTATGCTGTGGCTTGGGGACTCATCTGCGAACTCTACCTCTCCTGCATCAAGACAGGCTTCCCCACCGACAAGATGCGCCAGACTGTCCGATTCATCAAAGAGAACTATGGCACGCTCCCCATCACCTGCGATGACTACGAGGAACTTCACCAGTACATGACCCACGACAAGAAGAACACCGCTGGCATCATCAACTTCACCCTCCTTGGTGACATTGGTGACATCCGCATCAACCAGACCGCCACCAAAGAGGAAATCTTCGAGATGCTCGACTTCTTCCGAGAAGGGTAACTACGCCTCATCACTTAGCTTTATATCACCACGATGTGCAGCCATGCACATTCCCCAATCCCCATTGCCTTGTAAGGTTGACCCACGCAGCCTCGCAAGGCAATTTGAATAAATTCAAAGTAATGCACAAAAAAATGGGGAAAGATGATGCGTGTATTGAAAATAATTACTACTTTTGCAAACGAACAACTCATATTGTAGAACATAAACCCTCATGCCTATGGTATAAGGAAAGAATAAAATGATAAAAGGACATATAGGATGAACATCCACTTTGGGATTCTTGTATTTGGATAATTGGGGAATTAGACAAAACGTAATTAAGAACGAAAAGTAGATAGTTCACGCCAGATGGCGTGGGCTTTTACTCGTTTAAGATTACAAGGTTATCCCCAATACCGCCAAATACGTAGACGAAGTAAATTGTCCACGTTTTCTTTTTGTGCATTTTAAACAATCAATAAAACTTAAGCGATTATGAAAAAGATTAAATTTTTGAGCATGATGATGCTCGCAGTTGTGGCTCTGTCATTATTGTTTTCTTGTAGCAAAGATGATGATGGAGGTTCTGGAGGTAGTGGTGGCACCAATACTAATACCAATACTAATACTAATACCAACACTAATTCAGACCCTGCCCCTAATCCATCTGTTGCTGATATTCACGTTATAGTAAATGAAGATGGCACCACTTCTAATGGCAGCATTTTCTCTGCTATTGACGACAAGAACTTCTATATAGACTATATCAAGTATACGGTTGAGGAGGGGCATCTCGTTGTCTCTGACTACGACAAGGTTGGCTTCAAAGGTGCAGCCAATATAGTTGCCCGCATCACGTATAAGGGGAACACTTATGAAGTGCTGAAGATAGGCAATGATGCTTTCAAAGACTGTAGTGCCCTGACCTCTGTCATCATCCCCAACAGCGTCACATCCATTGGCTATAGGGCTTTCAAAGACTGTAGTGCCCTGACCTCTGTCATCATCCCCAACAGCGTCACATCCATTGACTATAGGGCTTTCGAAGGCTGCATCGGCCTGACAGCCGTGGACATCCCTGACGGCGTCACAACTATTGGCCATGGTGTTTTTGATGGCTGTAGCGGCCTGACAGCCGTGGACATCCCTGACGGCGTCACAACTATTGGCCAGTTTGCTTTCTCTGGGTGTAGCGGCCTAACCGCCGTGGACATCCCTGACGGCGTCACATACATTGGCGATTATGCTTTCTCTGGGTGTAGCGGCCTGACAGCCGTGGACATCCCTGACGGCGTCACAACTATTGGCCAGTTTGCTTTCTCTAGCTGTAGTGGTTTGACCTCCATTAAGGTGGAGAGCGGCAACACAAAATACGATTCTCGTGATAATTGTAATGCTATCATCGAGACAGCAAGCAACACTTTGATACAAGGTTGCAAAAACACGACTATCCCCAACAGTGTTACATCCATTGGCTCCTATGCATTTTATGGCTGTAGTAGCCTGACCACCGTTAGCATCCCCAACAGCGTCACATCCATAGGCGAAGGGGCTTTCTCTGGCTGCAACAATTTAGAAAAGTTGGAAATAGATTGTACTAAAATAGGTGACTATTGGTTTATGAGTATCACTACTCTTAAAGTTATTGCGTTCGGAAACAGCGTCAAAACCATTGGCAATAATGCATTCCACAACTGTAGTGCCCTGACCTCTGTGTCCATCTCCAGCAGCGTTACATCCATTGGCGTAGAAGTTTTCTCTTATTGTAGTAGCCTGACCGTCATCACGGTCGCATCTGATAATCCGAAATATGACTCACGGGATAATTGCAATGCCATAATCAAAACATCATCCAATCAATTAGTGCTAGGATGCAAGAACACAACCATCCCCAACAGTGTCACATCCATTGGCTATTATGCTTTCTCTCGTTGCAAAGGCTTGACCTCTGTCATCATCCCCAGCAGCATCACATCCATAGGCGAAAGGGCTTTCTATAATTGTAGTGACTTGACCTCAATACATTGTTTAGGAACAACACCTCCAGAGAGTTCTTACAATTCTTTCTCTGATAATACATGTAAAACGGCTACTTTGTATGTTCCCAGTGGTTCTTATAGTGCATATAAAAAAGGTTATTGGGGATATTTCAAAAACATAGTGGAAGAATAATACAGCAAAGGCTTCAATAATGACATTTTCCTCGCAATTCTTTTGAGAGTTGTGGGGATTTTTTGTTTTAAGTAAAGAAGCACCCATGAGCACTATGCCACGGGTGTTTCTTTGTTTTGTTTTTTCAAAAAACGAATGCAATATGCAATTTTGCAATATAGGTTTATGCCAACTTGCGATACTTCCCTTTACCTTCCCCTGTGCGAATCTTCTGTATCAGTCCATCGTCTTTCAAGCGCTTTATGCGGCTATAGATGTTGCCTCTATTGCCTTCATAACCATAGGCTTTGTCAATATCTGCGCTGGTGAAGATATCAGGTAGTCTCATAAATGCCAGGCGAGTTTTGGGTTGGTGATTTACATTAGATGCCTTTTCTATGGCCAGATTGTCGTAATGCTTCTCACCCACTGCTTTGAAGAAGTGTTCTTGGAAGGCTAACTGTGCATTAGCGATGAGAATTGCCAACTTCACATCTGTCTTGTCCACCATGAATTCAGGGCCACATATCCAGCGACCATCTGTGTCCTTCACCATCTGGTCCCAATGTCTGGTGACGATAAAGGGTAGGGAAAAGTTGATGGCGTGCCAGCAGGGACGCTTGATGAGGTCTTCTTCTGCAAGGTCTTGGTTTTCATCTGCATCATCCATACGCCTTTTTGTCCAATCCTTCAGTGCCTTACTAATGGGGGGACAGGGGATGTTGCCTTTGCAGGAGTCGAGTTTGTAGCACCAGTCAAGTAGTTCTGCCTCATGTTGTTTGGCAGCAGCATCGTAATCAAAAACTTTCATCATTTCAAAATTGCTGTCAGCATTTGGCACAGCAGTAAAACGCGAATTCAAGCCATTCACGAAATTGCTCTCTGTGTTAAGCTTCTTGAGTGCATCTTCAGTGCCTGTATAGACCGCATTGAAGTGTACGTCACTTTCACCCACAGGAGCAGAGGAAGTCTTCAGGTAAGCTCCATGAGGCTCTGAATGGAAACTCTTCAGCCAATAGGTCAGCAAGGCATCCATGTGACTCTTCTTCATCTGATGTAGCGTGTTTTGTAGTTCAGAGTCGAAGATGCTCACGTGTAATGGCCACTCCTCGCCATCGATGACCTCCTTGGCATTGGCTTCCGCCTCACGAAGTGCTGCTGTAGAGGTTTCAGAAGGTAGAGACCGAAGGATGCCAGTAGGTCTTGGAGTCTTATTTTTGCCTCCACCGCCATTCTGTTCTCTTTCTTGATTCCACTTGTTGAGGGATGCGATTTGTGGGGCATCAGCATCCTTGATGGGCTTCATCATGATGCGGTAGAGGTCAACGGCAATCTGCTTGCCTCCTCCCATTCTGCCAATGAGGAGCACAAGGCTATTCAGCCTGAACTTTTTTCCTGGCTTTGGCCAAAACTGATACCAACAACGGGTCATAAGGGTCATGGCAAAACCACCTCCAACAAAGAATGCTGCTGGGTAGTATTTGCGGTCCATGCGGAAACAAAGCAGTTTCAGCAGTGGATAGTGTACAGATAACTTCTCCAATTCCTTTCCTATGCGGAGTAAGGTGTGAAAAATGTTGTCATCGCTCATTCTTAGATTGGAAACACCTTTGGTCAGTAGGGTGTACTTCCTGCCAACAACTTGCTCAATGGCATGTTTCATCTCCTTTGAGGGCTGTGGATAGGTTAGATTTTCAGCCTCACGCTTTTGAAGTAGCTTTTTGGCCGCTTCTACAATCTTGTCAATTTCATCTGCTCCTCTTTCTGCCACCACATCTTGCACCCATGGCAGGGAGAAGAGAATGTCTGACACTTGTTTTTCATTGCCATCGAGCAGAATCATCAGGTCATTGGCCAGTTTCAGTGCTGTCTTGTGACGACTGCCATCAGGTGCCCCATTGGGTAGCATCACGTGGATAAAGTCCACCACAGGGTGTCCAAACACCATCACGGGGTCTGGTAATAAAGTACTTGCCATTTCTTTGGCTTCATTTTTCTCCAACATCCTATTTTGTGCTGGAGAGGTTAAACACTTGACACCTGTTTCTGCGGTGTCGAAAGAATGATTGGGGTTTGTGGGATTACAATGTCCCTCTCCCTTCTGATACTCAGCGAGATATTTCTCGTTGAAATTTTCAATTACTGAATTCATTATACTAAATCAAAATATATTTGAGTTAAACAATCTTTTTTCATCTATATAATATATGTCCTCTCTGCGGGGTGCGTAACTGATTCTGGTGGGGTCGATGCAAGAGTCATCAGTCACAGGTTTTCCTGTGGTTCCACGCACTCCAAGCAGTCCCAGTTCACGTGAGAGTTCAATCTGGTTGTCGGCAATGTTGCCCAGCTCTGGACGCACTTCACACACTAATCTCAACCCTTGCCCCGAAGAGGTTTTGTGAGCCAATACCACCTTCCAAGGGAAGTCGGGTCTCAATGTTCTTTCATACACACTCCGAGGGTCAAAGGGCAGGTGGTCGCCATCCCACATGAAGAGTCCGCTCAGCCTCTTGATGCCTTGCATCTTCCTGCGGCGTTTGGTCTGCTCACAACCCTGTTTGTCGATGTAAGTCACCAACTCAAACTCTGACACCCCAAAGATGAAGCAGGGAAGGGACTCCTTCAATGACTGCATCCATTGCAGCAATTTTTTTTCTGTTGTGAGTTGGGTGAACAGGTCTCCCCGTTTCTCACTCTCACGCTTCTTGCAGAACTGTTTGAACTCATGCAGTCCAGTCCACTCATCCAAAGGCTTTCCCTCTTCAATGGCTGCCTCCACTTGCTGGCGCATGTCAATTTTCCACTTGACCACTGCGCTGTCCACAATGTTGTTGAACTCTTGGAGTGTGCATGGCTTGCATGAACCCCAGAACTGATTCTCTTGAAATGAAAATAAATAATTTTTTACCATATAATATAAATTTTAATTTTTTAAAAAAAACATCGCATTCATTTCTGAAATGCGATGCAAAGTTACGAATTATATATTTAATAACCAATATGTTAGACAAACAAAGTCCCCCTAAAAGAACGGGTTTTTAGGGGGACTTGGGTGAGTGAAGGGGGGGACTCGAAAAAACTGTGGGGGGGACTTGATTATGCTGTAGGGGGGACTTCGCTGTTAGAGGTGGAATTGTCCTCCCAGCGTGGATAAATATATCTGGCTAATTCAGGGGATAAAGGTCCAAAAATATTGGCAAGAGCCAATTCGTCTTCATTTTTTATGGGTTGAGACATTTCTTGCTCCAATTTTCTTTCCCCCCATCCGAATAACTGACTTAATACAGGAGCCAAATTCTTTTTGTTACTGACAGTGATACCAAGTTTCGGAGCCAGTTTTTGCCCAAGAACAGCAACAAGATGTTTATTGATGCCATGACGATTTTGTTGTCTCTCCTTAAATTCTTTCTGTTCCTCCACTTCTTGCTCCAATTCTTTAACCCTTTTTTTCAGAAGAATGATTTCAAAACCTTTCTCCTCATCTTCTATCAGAGTATCTGTATCACCAGGAACAGTAAGGCCAAAGTCGCGCATTGCACCTTCTGTAGCAGTGATGGCATCTCTTATTGTGTCATTTTCATTATCTGCTGTTTTTAGTTTACGGTACAATTTTAATAAAAGTACTGGTTCCACTCGCCCAATAATATCGCCACGGACATAGTCAATTCCCTCAGCAATTATTTGTGCTGGGACTTTTTTAATTATATCATATATTGAGATAGGTTCAAACTCGTACCCCGAAGTGTTCGGATAAAGAGTGTCTTGAACGAGGTCAAAAAAATCGTCATTCTCGTCCAATGCACTTTTTTCATCACTCCAAAAGTGACGCCAAATATATTTTCTGAATTTTTCGTAAGGGTTTTTATATTCTTTTTCACCAAATTCGCGTGAATGAGGGAGCATTAAATTGTAAACCAACGCCATAGTGGCAGGCATACCATGTTGAGTCCATATCTCATCATCCTCATCATGGGCAGCAATACTGAGGTATTTAGCGAAATAAAGTTCTTCATGGTCTTGCAAAAAGAACAATGTGCAGATATAATGTGCATCATTGAAAATTCTCAATGCATAGTCTGCTGCTTTTTCTGTCTTCAGTATGAAAGGGCGTTTTTTAAGATTATCGAGAAACCAACCATCACTGGTGCCAGTTTTCTCTACATCAAACTCGTTCATGTCAGTTCTATCCCTGTAAATAAGTTGTCTTGGAAATTTTGTATAGTCCATAATCCTAAAAATTTAAAATTGCCGCAAAGGTACGGATTTTCTTTTAAAAATACAAATCAAAAATGAATAATATTGCAAAATTGCATATTGCGTTCATTTTTATACAAAGAAGGAAGAAAGAAAAAAGACTGGAGAAATGTAGGAAGTATAGATATAAATATTTAATAATTAGTTACTTATATATTATTTATCTTTATTTTTCTCTCTTTTCCTCTATTTCCTGTCTCCTAAAAATAATATGCAATATGCAATAATGCAATATGGTTAAACTACTTGCTTTTTGCAAAAAAAAAAGTGGGAGTCACCCAACCAGTGACTTCCACCTTTCATTTTCACCCTTCAGCCTCAGTCTTCCACATCCAACGCCTCGCTGGCATTCCAACGCCTCGCTGGCATTCTCCACCGTCAGCTCCTTGAGCATCTTGGCGAACTTGCCACCTGGGTAGAAGCGAACCTTCTTCTTGCGGATGGTCGTGCCATCACACTCGTCCAAGGTCTTGGCACACTTGGATGTGAACACTGGCTTGAAAGAGCCGAACGTGCCGAGTGAAACCCCGTGACCAATCTCCATATAATGCACGAGACGGTTGAGAAGCGCATCCACCACCGCACGGGTGGAGTTCGTGTTCACACCACGAGACTGCGCGATTTCCTCCACCAGCTGCTCATACGACACCTGCGGATAGGTCAACTGAATGGCCTTGTACACCTCGGGCTTCTCCTCCAGATAACCCAGCTTCACCTTTCCTTTGCGATACTGCAAACCCATAATCTGTTCTCCTTTCGTTTTACTAAATTAGACATTCATTTTAACTTTAACACTCACTCAATATATCGTTGGCCATTGATATAATTTCTTCATTGTCAATCTCGATGTAGAACTCCTCTTCACGTCTGAACGCTTCATACACCAATTCATCCAGCTCCGCAAACACCTCTTCCCCGTTCTCCATCCTCCGTTTCTTCGGGTACTCCACCTGGTTCCCGTCCTCGTCTGTGTAGTAGTGGAACACTGGCTCTCCAATCAGCACCTCCCCCTCCACACATTGCTTGCTCCACCTGTGACCGATATAGACCTGCCTGTGCCCTGGGCATTTGGGTACTCTCAGTCCCATGGGAGAGTAGGGGGAGTGCCCCACCTCCAACTTCCATTTGCCCACTGGCAGGCAATAGTGGGAAGCTCCAGCAAAAGAGTCGCTATAATCACAGTAGGCAGACTCGCGGGCTTCACATGTCAGCCTCGGAGAGTCCTCCCCCTCCATCCACACCTCCATCACCGACTTCGTGATGTGGTCATCTCCAAAATACCTGTGTAACTTGATTTCCATATAGACATTCGTTTTTTCTTATTTCCCTACAAAGTTACGAAAAATATTTGATATATGCAAATATTTCTCTCATTATTTTTTAACTTTTTCACTTCATTTTCAACGTCTTATCCCTACACCCTTCACCGTATTTACCTTACACCTTTCATCGTAATTACGTTAAGCCCGCCATCCTAATTGTGATAGCGGACTACCTTTTGTGATGTAATAATGGTGTTCCCTTTAAACGCAGAATAGCTTCATTTCACCTCTTTTGCTTGTTCCTTTGGCTCTCCTCTCGTCAACCCCGAACTCCTCAAAGAGTTCGTTGAACACTTCTTCGCTGGTATAATAATGTCCTTCGGCAATCAGCTTTCGTCCTTCTTCTACCATTTGATGAAGTTCCTCTATCGTGTAAGGCTTCAGTTCCTCTTCTTTCTCTGCACGTTCTTTTAGTTGTGTTGCCAACCAAAGCATATTGGAACGTGAGAGCGTGCTGAAGAGGTAGTCACGCAATCCTGATAATGTTTCTGTACTCATAATAGATGTTCTGTTTTATGGTTGCAAAGATACAGTCATTTACACGCTTTACCAAATAATGTTGAATAAAAACTAGCTTTTCTGTTCAATATTAACCTTTTGGTGCGTAGAATTTTCACGTTCGGAAAAGATAGCAAGCTCTCTTTTCGCTCACTTATCCAAAATTTTCGTACCTTTGGCTTTCGCCTTAGGTACTCACGTTCGGAAAAACTCAAATAAATTTGGTTTTTCTCTCACTTAATCGTACCTTTGCACCTTGAAATAAAATACTTAATTGTCAAATAGTCAATAAATCGATGACAGCAAAAGAAATACGTGAGTCTTTCAAGAAGTTTTTTGAAAGCAAGGAGCACTTGATTGTGCCATCGGCT